>PLAI01000198.1 GCA_003134075.1 Methylocystaceae bacterium
CGCGAAGCGATCGGGCGGAATTCGTATCATTCCTGGCTCTGCTCGGCATTGTCCCCTTGAGAGCTTAGAGCCGCGCGCGGATCGTCGTGCAGGACGACGCTCAGCAAGGATCTGTGAACGGTAAGGTGTCCATTATAGTCGATGAAGCCCAATCGCCGAAATTTATTCAAGAAAAAACTGACGCGGGATCGTGTCGCGCCAATCATGTCGGCGAGCGTTTCCTGATTGATATCCGCCAATATCGGCCGCGGCTCACCTTCCCGGCCGAAATTCGCGAGAAGCAGAAGCAGGCGCGCGAGCCGTTTCTCGCTTGAATTAAAGAGCTGGTCTATCAGATCCGCTTCCATGCGAATGTTGCGCGCCAGCAAATACTTCATGAACATCGCGGCGAAGTCGGGCTGGTCATGCAAGAGGCGGATGACCGTCGCCTTGTCCAGACGCGATAACAGGCAGTCCGTGATCGCGGTCTGTGTCGAGATGCGCAGCCGCTGCCCCGCTAGACATCCCTCGCCGAAGAAATTGCCTTCGCCAAGGATGGCCACCACGGCCTCCTTGCCGTGCCTGGAGAGCGTCGTGGCTTTGACTTTGCCTTTCTGGATGAAGAAGAGCGCATCGGCGGGGTCGCCCTGAGCGAAAATGGCGTGGCCCTTGTTCCAGTTCGTGATGCTTCCGCCCGCGCCGACAGTGGCGAGAAACGCCTTGGGATCGAAGGCCGCTTTGGGGACGTTCGACATAAAATACGCCAGGCTGGTCTTGCGCGACTGGTTACGGCGCCGTTTCCGGTCTCATATTTTATTACCATTAGTGAGCTGTTTTGCACAGACTTTGTCCGTAACGCTCCTTACTTTGCGATTCGCTCAGGAGACGCCCCCTCCCCCGCGGCCTGAAGTGCACCTCAGGAGAACCCCGCTTCGTCCCAGGCCTCTCCGCGCGGCGCGGCGCCTGGTTCAAAATTCCCCCCTCGCGAACCGGGCGTCGCCAAGTTCAACTCGAGGCGCCGGACATGGAAGTTTCTCTAAATCAGGCCATCGACACTCACGCCAGAGTGCTGAAATATTGGTACGGCGACAAAGCCCCACAAGAGGCGCGCGGAAGGGCGCTTGAATGCGGGACGGTGGGGGATTTCGAGGGACTTCAAGCCTGGGCGAGAGTCGCCAGACTGTGCGAGGCGCTCGGCGCCGCCGGTCAGTCCACGCTGAAATAATTGCCCAATAAACTCAAGCGCCGAAAGCCTTTGCCTCGAGCCAGGCGTAATGACGCGGGAAGCTACCGGGCCGATCACCGGGGCGAGGCGGCCCCTTTCAAAAGCGCCTGAACCCTGGCGGCCAGTTCATCGAGAGTGAAAGGCTTGCGCAGAACCTCAATATTCGGCGCCAGCCGCAATGTTTCCAGCGACTTGCCCACATAACCCGTAATGATCAAGATCGGTAGATCAGGCCGCCAAACGCGAGCGGCTTCCGCCAACCGAATTCCGCTCAACCCCGGAAGGCCCACGTCGGTGATCAGCAGGTCCAACGGCTCGCCGGATTCCAATACTCTCAATCCGGCCGTCCCGTCGCCGGCTTCCAGGACCGTGTAGCCTATGTCAGTGAGCGCATCGGCGATTTGGGAGCGGACCTCGGTTTCATCCTCGACGATAAGGGTTTTCGCTCGATGCGCCGGGCCGGCGGAATCGATGCTTTCGACGGCCGGCCTATCTTCGGCGGCCGGGTTCGCCGGCGGCTCATGTCCCGGCAAGTAGATACGCACGCTGGTCCCTTGGCCAGGGCTGCTTTCAATCCGCACGAACCCGCCGGACTGCTTCACGAAACCGTAAATCTGCGGCAAGCCTAAGCCGGTTCCTTGACCGGTCGGTTTTGTCGTGAAGAAAGGTTCAAAGACGCGGCTCAGCACGTCGCGGCTCATGCCCAGGCCATTGTCCGTTACGTCAATCTCGACATAGTCTCCAGGCCGCGCATCCGGATCGGTCAGTTGATCGGCGGCCAGCTTCCGGTCCGCCGTCGCGATCCCGAGCACGCCGCCTCGCGGCATGGCGTCGCGAGCGTTGATCGCCAGATTCAACAAAGCGCTCTCAAGTTGAGCCGGGTCGCAGCTTACCCTCCATCGGCAGCGTCCCAAGCGCAGATCCAGCTCGATTTCCGGTCCGAGCGTCCGCCGCAGCATGTCCTCCATGCCCACGACGAGCTTATCGGCCTCGATCACGCGCGGCAGCAATGTCTGCCGGAGGGAGAACGCCAACATCCTGTTGATGAGACTCGAGGCCGTTTGCGACGCCTTTCGTATGGAGTCTATCGCGGGCTTTGTCTCGTTGGCGCGTCCACGCGCGACTTGACGCTCGATCACGGTAAGGGAGACCGTGATCACCTGAAGCAGGTTATTGAAGTCGTGCGCGATCCCGCCCGCCAATTGCCCTACTGCTTCCATTTTCTGCGCTTGGGCCAAGCGTTCCTCGCTCGCGAGCAGCGCTTCATTGGCCCGGCGCATTTGAGCAATCGAAGGAAAGGAGAGAAAATATGGCAGGGACAACCAAAGCGCGATCGTCGTGAAAATCGAGGCGATCCCCGTCGCCGCCTTGACGAGCCCCTGCAGGCCGTAGAGCGGCGTCCACAGGGTCGCCAAATCGAGCCAATGGGTTGTGCCGCAAAGCAGAATGAAGACGGCGAACAGCCATAGCATCGGCCGAAAGACGAGGTCGCTGCGTCGTCTTCCGATTATGATGAGCGTCAAGGGGATGGAATAATAGGCCAGCGCGATCGCCGCGTCGGAAATCGCATAAAGCCAAATCAGTCCGGGCTCCCAAAGCAGGCAAAACCCATGCGGCGACAGGCCGGAGGTGTTAAAAAGCCACTCGCTCAATGCAGACAACATGTGAACCACTCCCGCGGACGAGAAATCACGGAGAGGCCCATAAAACGCCGCGCCCGCGATTGGTCTTCCAGAAATCCGCTCCAGCTAGACCCCACGAGCCCCGCGGACGCTTCATTGTAAATGCCGCGCCCGGGGAAATCCAAAAGGCGGGGCACAAAATGCTGAATTTCAACCGTCCCATGATATGAGCTCCGCCGGATCGCTTCGCGGCGCGAAATGCCCNNGCGGTGAGGGGCTTGGGGCGCTCAATCCGAACGCGCCGATCAAGCACAAGCGGTGCGAACGGTTAAAGCTCCTGCTCGAGCCGCTCGACGATGGTTCGCAACACCTTCAGCCGCGCGAATTTCTTGTCGTTGGCCTCGACCAGCGTCCAGGGCGCGCCGCGGGCGCTGGTGCGGTCGATCATCTCGTTGGTGGCCTCCTCGTAGAGCGGCCATTTTTCGCGATTGCGCCAATCGTCGGGCGTGATCTTGTAGCGCTTGGTTCGCCGCGCCTCGCGATCCTTCAGCCGCGCGAGTTGCTCGTCGGCGCTGATCGCCAGCCAGAATTTGACGACGATTATGCCCGCCCGCGCCAATTGCCCCTCGAAATCGTTGATCTCCTGATAGGCGCGCATCCAATCCTCGCGCGAACAAAATCCCTCGACGCGCTCGACCAGCACGCGCCCATACCAGCTGCGGTCGAAGATCGCGACATTGCCGAGGCGCGGAATATTGCGCCAGAAGCGCCACAAATAGGGCCGCGCATGTTCCTCGTCGGTCGGCGCGGCGACGCCGTGCACGCGAAAGCGGCGCGGATCAAGCGCGGCGCGCACGCGGCGGATGGCGCCACCCTTGCCCGCCGCGTCATTGCCCTCGAACACCGCCGCCAGCCCGCGGCGGGCGAATTTCTTGGACGTCGCCAAGTCGCCGAGCCTTTGCTGCAAGTCGCGCAAGGACGCGGCGTAAGTCTCCGCGTCGACGCTTTGCGTCAGATCGAGCGCCGAGACGAGGCTGACGCGCGGCAGGCTGATGTGCGCGGCGGCGGGCGGCCTTGGCGCGGGCGGAGCGGGGGCCGGGGCGCTCTCGGCGTTTTCGCGTTCGAGCGTGCGCAGCAGCAAATCGGCGACGGCGGCGTCGCGATAGCGGGCGTCCTCCGCCGCCACCACCTCCCAGGGCGCGTATCCGGTGGAGGTTTTCTCGACCATCTCCAGCGCGATCCGCGCGAGCCGCTTGTGCTCCTCGGCACCATGGATTTCGTCCCATTCGATCACCGTGGGAGGGCGCCTCGCGCCTTCGGGCTCGCGCTTTTTGGCGAGCCGGCGGCGCGCTTCCTCTTCCGCCACGTGGAGCCAGACTTTTATGACGACGACGTTCTCGCGATAGAGCATTTCCTCGACGCGGTTGATTTCCTCCAGTGCGGTGTTGAAGGCGTCGCGGTCGGTCCGCTTCAGCACTCTGTCGCGCAGCACGCGATGATGCCACGAGCCCAGCACAAGGCCGACGCGTCCGTTGGCCGGCATGTCCCGCCAATAGCGCCATTCGAGCGGGCGCGAGCGCTCCTCCTCGGTCGGCGGCCCATAGGACAGCGTCTCGAGATAATGATCGTCGAGCCAATCGTAGAGGCGGTTGAGCACCTCGCCCTTGCCGGCGCCGTCCGAGCCGTTAATCAGCAGCAGAATGGTTTTGTGCTTGCGCTCGGCGAGCTCGAACTGCGCGTCGAGCAGTCTTTCGCGCAAGGGCTCGGACAGAGCGGCGAACCGCTGCTTGTCGAGCCGGTGCGGCAAACGGACGGAGTCAAACATGAACGCCTCCAAAAATGACCACGACAAGCTATGCAAAAACCGGTGTCTCGGATAGAGGTAGACGCGCGGGTCCCGTAGCTCAGCAGGATAGAGCAGCGGTTTCCTAAACCGAAGGTCAGGGGTTCGAATCCCTTCGGGACCGCCCGTAGAAACAAGGTGTTGCGTGCGGTTTCGGCAAACATTTCGGTAGCCATATCGTTCCGGTAAGCACTCGGTAAGCAGAAATGCGAAATTGTCCGATGCGGGGCTAAATAGGCGGATACGGTCGCGAACGGGCTGCTTTCGAGGCGCGAGGCAGATGCTGCAATCCCTCAAAGGGTGGTTCCGCCGCCGACGCGACGCAAGGGCCTTGATCGAATCAGACGCGCAAGCTCTAATCGAGCGGTTTGGCGAAGACGCCTACCTTGAAGCCCGCCTTCGCCAGCATGATACCGACGCCGCGATTATCGACGGCAACCGCCCGCCGGGGCATTGGGAATGGGTCAAAGAAGCGACCGGGAGATATGATGTTCGATAATATTTCGCCATATATTGCGATCCCAGGAGCTATAGCGTCAGCAATAGGTATAATTGCGGGAGTTGTTAAATTATACCTAACCGCGAAGCATGGTATTGATATACAAATTAAACGAAGCGAGCTTGTTTACCCAAAGCTTTGCATGGAAGCATTCGATGCTTTCAGCGAAGGCTGCATAAAGAAACATTTACCCGACACGCCTGTATCGAAATGCCTAAATGAACTATTAAAGTAAGAAGTTTATGTTTCCATAGCAATTATAAATATTACGCCTCAATCAATTGAAGATTGCACCATAGAAACCGGATCAAGCACTAGATATTCTCAACTAACTCAGAACAACGTTGTTACGCTATTTGATCGTGACAACAGCAATATTTTCCACATCAATAAAATAAGGCCAAGTTAGTCTGTACATTTGCAGCTGTGGCAGTGCGGGATCGGCGCTATAGATAGTTATAATTATACTCGTATAGTGAAGTTTTACACGAAAACATTGAATAAGCAGCGCATGCAATTTTCTTCAGATGCAAAGAGAAAATGTTTAGCGCTTGGTGATCGTTTCTTTGTTATAACGGCGGCTGTAATATTAATTACATTACTACTTGCAAGCCATATAGATGTAAAAATCACTTCAAACGAGACTGTTGGCAGCCCGGCAGGTAAGGTCGAGTCCCCGAACCCCAAGTGATTTAAATCAATCATTCTTACGCCTTCGCCGCACCGCGCCAACCCATGCTCTGCCGGCTTCGTCCAAGCCGATTTGGCCAGCGCATACCGTCCGCGCAAGCCGAACCTCTATCGCGCCCTTTCGCGAACGAAAAAGGCCCGCGCCCGTTCATCCGGGCAAGGATTTTTGGTGCATAATATGTAGATTTATTTCCCGTAGTTACGATAGCATTCTCGCAACTACACTGCGCTAGCAGTTGTATGAATATAGCATCTGCCTTGTCATTAGCTTCCTTCTTGTCATTTTTAGTGACAACGGCAAACGCGCCACTTTCATAGCGCAGCATTAGCTTGCCACCTTTTGCCGCATAATTTGCTTTCATAACGGTTAGTTCGCGTATGTCGGCAACATCCTTGTTTTCTTTATTGTCGCTAGCTGTGAGATATAGGCGCGAGCGAACGCTGTTATTCCAAGCGACGTTACCGCTTGTTCCTTTTCCGCTTGTCATTCCCGATTGTGACGGGTGCGAAAGCAATAGAACCGTCATGTTAAATTCTATTGCTAGTCCGCTTAGCATGTTGATGAACTGGCGGACTTGAACCTTCTTTATTTCATCACCCCCAAAAACATCGGCGAGATTATCGATTACCAATAGGCAAGGTCTAATCTCCGCGAGTTGTGCGCGAAGCTTGGTGAATAACGAGGTGGCCTCAAAGACGCCTTTAGCATTAGGAGCGCCAAGAATGGCGTCTTTGCCGGCAAGGGTCGCGAACGTTAAGCCCTTTAGATCGCTATAAGAGCAGCCTTGCGCCGTGATTATACGGTCTAAGCGGCGGTGAATTTCGTCTTCTTCGTCTTCGGCGCTTAGGTAAAGGATTGGGCCGCGCTGTGCGTTCATGCCGAGCCATTGAGCGCCTGTAAGGCCGGCGACGGCAAGTTGCAGGGCGAGAAGGCTCTTGCCTACTCCGCCGTCGCCCGCGAGCATCGTAACGGCGCGCGAGGGGATTAGCTCGAAAACGAACCACTGCCGCGAGGGAACGCGCCGCCCGGCGAAGTCGCTGGCGTCGATAGTCGGAAGCGACACGGGCGCGGCGAAGCCCATAGGCGGGGGAAATGCCGAGCCGGGCTGCATAGAGGGGCCTCTAGCCGCGAAGGCACGGGGACTGTCCTGAATTTCGTGTGTGGTTTGGGCACAATGGGACCGAAGGAGTTCTCCCATGGCCCGACGCAAGGAACCGAAGATACCCGACGCCATTCTTGACCAGCTTTTGGCTGGGGCTGATCCGAAGACGGCCTTTGACCCGAATGGCCTTCTGGACGATCTGAAGAAGGCGCTCGCCGAGCGGGCGCTGAGCGCCGAGATGGACCATCATCTGGCGAGTGGCGAGGCCGGCAACAGCCGCAATGGCTATGGCAAGAAGACGGTGACGACCGAGACCAGCCGGATCGAGCTGGATATCCCGAGGGATCGGCAATCGACGTTCGATCCGCAACTCATCGCCAAATACCAGCGACGCTTTCCGGGCTTCGACGAGAAGATCATTTCCATGTATGCGCGCGGCATGAGCGTGCGCGAGATCGTCGGGCATTTACGCGATCTCTATGGCGTCGATGTCTCGCCGGAGTTGATCAGCGCGGTCACCGACGCCGTTCTCGACGAAGTCGCGACCTGGCAAGCCCGCCCGCTCGAGCCGGTTTACCCGCTGGTGTTCTTCGACGCCCTGCGCGTTAAAATCCGCGACGAAGGGCTGGTTCGCAACAAGGCCGTTCATATCGCGCTCGGCGTAAGAGCCGACGGAACCAAGGAGATTCTTGGGCTGTGGCTCGAGCAGAACGAAGGCGCCAAGTTCTGGCTGCGCGTCATGAATGAGATGAAGACCCGCGGCGTCCAGGACATCCTCATCGCCGTCGTCGACGGCCTCAAGGGTTTTCCGGAAGCCATTGTCGCTGTCTTTCCAGAGGCGACGGTCCAAACCTGCATCGTCCATCTTTTGCGCCACAGCCTCGACTTTGTCTCCTACAAGGACCGCAAGGCCGTGGCGGCGGCCCTCAAGGGCGTTTATCGCGCCAAGGACGCCGCTGATGGCGAAGCCGCCCTGGCGGCCTTCGAAGCCGGCGCATGGGGACAAAAATATCCGGCGATCGGCCAGAGCTGGCGAAGGGCTTGGTCGGAAGTCATTCCGTTCTATGCCTTTCATCCGGACGTGCGCAGATTGATTTACACCACAAACGCCATTGAGGCGCTGAACTCGAAACTTCGCCGGGCGGTTCGCGCCAGGGGCCATTTTCCAACCGACGAAGCGGCGATGAAATTGCTCTTTCTGGTCTTGAACAAAGCCGAAAAAGAATGGACCATGCCCGCGCGTGAATGGTCAATCGCCAAAGCTCAGTTCGCCATCCTGTTCGGCGAGCGCTTTACCCGAGCGATGGCGTGAATATGTTCAACCGCTCAGGCCATACACGGAATTCCTGATAGTCCC
>PLAI01000325.1 GCA_003134075.1 Methylocystaceae bacterium
CCGCCCGCCCCGGCGCCGGCGGCGTCTGGATCGCCGAGGGCATGGCCGCGCGCGAAATCGGCCTGCCCTATGGCAAGGGGCTGGAGACGCGGGGTTTCGACCTCGCTCGGCTGGTGTTCGTGAAAACGCGAAGCCCGCGCGAGACCCTCTGGGCGATGGAGGAAGCGCTGAAAAGCCGGGCCGTCGCCATTGTCGCCGAAAGCTGGATCGCGCCGCGCGCCTATGACCTCACCGCGTCACGCCGGCTGTTGCTGACCGCGCGTCGCGGCGGCGGTCTCGGCCTGTTGCTCCTGCCGCGCGCCAGCGGCGAAGCCGCGCGGCTGACCACCGCCGCGCCGCTGCGTTTCGAGGTCGCCGCCTCGCCGCCGATCGCGGCGGCGGAGTGGGGAGAGCCGCCGCCGGGACAAGCGACGCCGTTGCCGGGTCCGATGGGCTGGCGTTTGCGCATCGTCAGGGCGCGCGCCGGCCTTCTGGGCTCCGGCGAGATCGATCCGCTGGCTTGGCGCGTCCTGACCTGGGGCGACATTGTGTTTGGTTCCGACAAGGCCGTGTTCCAACATGCGTTTCCTGAGCGTCTTCCTGCCTTCGCTGTCGACCGACCGGATTTTGCGCGGGCGCGATCCGAGCGCCGCTGAGGCGCCCTTCGCGCTCTGGCGCAAGATCAAGGGCGGCGAGCGCATCGTCGCGGTGAACGCGGCGGCGCGAAGGCGCGGGATCGCTCCCGGCATGGCTGTCGCCGATTCGCGCGCGATCGTTCCCGCGCTCGCGCTGGAGGAGCACGACGCCATCGCCGAGGCTTCGACGCTGGCGGCGCTCGCCGACTGGCACCGCCGCTTCACGCCACTGGCCGCGCTCGATCCGCCCGATGGCGTCATGCTCGACGTGACCGGCGCCGCCGCGCTTTTCGGCGGCGAGGCGAATTTGCTGGACGAGATCGAGCGCCGTCTCAAGGCCCAGGGTTTTCGCGCGCGCACGGCTCTCGCGCCGGGGCCGGCGCTGGCGCGGGCCTTGGCGCGTTTTTCCGATTTGCGGCTTACGCCCATGGAGGCCACGCAGGACGACCTCGACGCGATCGCGGCGAAGCTGCCGATCGCGGCGCTGGAGCTGCCCGAGCAACGGACGGCGGCCGTGGCGCGCGCCGGGCTGCGCGGCGTTGGCGATCTTTTGACGCGGCCGCGCGCGCCGCTCGCCGCGCGCTTTGGGCAGGAGAGCCTGGCGCGGCTCGACGCGCTCACCTGCCGCGTCCGCGATCCGATCGCGCCGCGTTTCGAGGCTCCCGATTACATCGTGGAGCGGCGCTTTCCCGAAGGATTGACGCGGCTTTCCGACATAGAGGCGACGCTCGCGACGCTCGCCGACGAGCTGTGCCTGTTGCTGGAGCGGCGCGGCGTCGGCGCGCGGGGGCTGGAGGCGGCGTTTTACCGCGTCGACGGCGTGGTCAGGCATGTGGCGGCGGGAACCAGCCGGCCCTTGCGCGATCCGGTCCGCATCCTCGCGCTGCTGCGCGAACGTCTCGCGGCGCTTGGCGAAGACGGCCTCGACACGGGCTATGGCTTCGACGTTCTCCGTCTTTGCGCGAGCGCGGTGGAGCGGCAAGGCGGCGAGCAAGCCTCGCTCAAAGGCGTCGCCCTCGCCGTTTCGAAGACCGACGATCTTTCCGATCTCGTCGACCGGCTCGGCGCGCGGCTGGGGCCGGACCGCGTGCTGCGGCTTTATTCGCGGGACCGGCATCTGCCGGAATTCGCCGTGGCGACGGCGACGGCGGCCTATCCGACGCCCGCCGCTACCACGCGGCGCGGCGTTGGCGGGCCGCCGCGGCCGTTGCGCCTGTTCGAGCGGCCCGAGCCCATCGACGCCGTGACGTTTACGCCCGATGGAGCGCCGCTGCGTTTTCATTGGCGCCGCGCCATGCACGAGACCGCGGCTTTCGAGGGGCCGGAGCGAATCGCCCCCTCTTGTTTGGAGGCGCCTAACAGCGCGCCCGCGCGCGATTATTTTAATGTCGTGGACAGCGAGGGGCGCCGCTTCTGGCTCTACCGCGAGGGCGTTTTTGGGCAAGAGAGCGCCCCGGCGCGCTGGTTCGTGCACGGATTGTCTTGAGGTAGCGATGGCGAGGCGAAGCTTTTGCGCGAGAAAGGCGCGAAACGTCATCGTCCCGTCACGTTTCGCGCACGAAAGTCTCAGGACCGACGCGAGGAAGACGCCGACAAAGTGGACCTAATGCGCGAAACGCTCGATTGTTCAGCCCCTCCGGCCATCGTCCAACAATCGCCCCGCCCGCCTCGGGGCGTCGGCTGGGTGATCGGCGCGATCGCCAGCCTCGTATTGTTCGCTCTCGCCGCCATCGTCATAGGCCGCGCGCTGGGGCATCTGCGATTCGCCGATCTCGCCGCGGCGATCACCCAAACGCATGGCGCGGCGCTGCTGGAGGCGCTCTGTTTGACCGGCCTCTCCTATATCGCGCTGACCGGCTATGACATCGCCGCGCTGCGTCAGGCCGGCGCCCGGGCGCCGCTCGGCGCCGTCGCGCTGGCGTCCTTCGCCAGCAACGCCTTTTCCTTCACGCTGGGCTTTCCGCTGCTCACCGGGGCGGCGGTGCGCTATTGGGTCTATGCTCGCGCCGCGCTGACCGCGCGGCAGATCGCCAACATCACGATCGTCGTCAGTCTGACTTTCTGGCTCGGCATGGCGAGCGTGTTCGGTCTCGGGCTCTTTTTCGCCGCCGAGCCGCTGGCGGCGATCGATCATTTGCCGCCGCTGGCGAATTTCCTCCTCGGCGCCGCCATTCTGGGATCGCTCGGCTATTATTGCGTCTGGGCGTCGCTCGCCTGTCGCAGCTTGCGTCTCTGGGGCCGTGTCATAGCGCTGCCGGGCGCGCGAACGGCGCTTCTGCAGCTCGCTCTCGGCGTCCTGGACATTGGCTGCGCGGCCGCGGCGCTCCATGCGCTGCTCCCGCTGGAAAGCCAAAGTCTGGATTTCGCCGCCTTCGCCGCGATTTACGTGTTCGCCGCGCTGGTCGGGGCGATCAGCCACGCGCCGGGCGGCGTCGGCGTTTTCGAGGCGGTGATGCTCGGCGCCGTTCCCGCCCCCTCGCAGGAGGCCATGCTGGCCGCGCTTTTGCTGTTTCGCGCGATCTACTATCTTATCCCCTTCGCCCTCGCGCTGATCTTGCTGGGTTCGCAAGAGGGCGCCGGCCGCTGGAGCGGCTTGGTGGACGCCTTCCGCAAGACCGCCGCGCGCGGCGGCGGGGCGTGACGCATCATGGAACGGCTGGAACAGGAAGAATTGGGCGGCATGCGCGACGGCGCCAAGCCTTGGCAGAACGAGACGCTGCTCCGCGCGATGATCGACGCGTTGCCGGAGGCGATTTTTGTCATCGACGCCGAGGCTCACGTCGTCGCCGCCAATCCGTCGGCGCGCGCGGTTTTGCCGTCGCTGCGCCTGCGCGAACCGCTCGCGCGCAGTCTTCGGGCGCCCGACGTGCTCGATGCGCTGGACCGCGTATTGGCGGGCGGCCGCGCCGAAAAAGTCCTGTGGGTCGAGCGGCTGCCGGTCGAATGTTGGTTCGAGGCGCATGTGGCACCGCTGCGCGTCGAAGACTTCGAGCCGGCGGCGGTGATCAGCCTGCGCGATCTCACCGAGGCGCGCCGCGTCGAGCGGATGCGCGTCGACTTCATCGCCAACGCCAGTCACGAATTGCGCACGCCGCTGGCCTCGCTGCTCGGTTTTGTCGAGACTTTGCAAGGGCCGGCGCGCGAGGACGCCAAGGCGCGCGAGCGATTTCTTGGCATCATGCGCGAACAGGCGGAGCGCATGGCCCGGCTGGTCGACGACTTGTTGTCGCTGTCGCGGATCGAGCAGCATCTGCATTTGCGTCCGGACACGCCCGTCGATTTCACGATGCTGGTCGCGCATATCTGCGACACGCTGGCGCCGCTGGCCGAGGAAAACGATCTCACGCTGGAGGTCGATCTCGCGCAGAACGTCATCGTGCCCGGCGATCGCGACGAATTGGCGCGGGTGGTCGAAAATCTGGTGGAGAACGCAATAAAATACGGCCGCCCGGATGGCGAGGCCATTCGCGTGGTGGAAGTTTCCCTGCGCAGCTTCGGCGCGGTCGTCGCCTTCACTGTGCGGGATCACGGCCCGGGCATCGCGCCCGAACATATCCCGCGCCTGACTGAACGCTTTTATCGCGTGGACGCGGGAAAGAGCCGCGCCAAGGGCGGCACTGGCCTCGGACTCGCAATCGTGAAACATATCGTGCTGCGCCATCGCGGCAAACTGGCCATCGACTCCGCCCCCTCCGCCGGCGCGATGTTCCGGGTGATCTTGCCGGCCGTGCAAGGCGATGGCGCGGAAGGAGCGTAGCATTCGCCTTATCAAGGGACTTCTATGTCATCCTACCTTCATGAAGTCGTCATAAAAGCCTGATGGCGGCCGCCTATCGTGCGGTCAGCGAAACGACTGTCGGGTCGCGCTGCCTCGTTCTCGATCCTGAAAAGAGTCCAAAGCCCATGATCTCCATGATTTTGAAACGCGCCGCCATCGCCGCCGCGAGCGTCGCCATGACGGCCAGTGTCGCCTTCGCCATCGACATTTCGGGCGCCGGCGCCACCTTCCCCTATCCGATCTATGCGAAATGGGCGGATATGTACAAGAAGGAAACCGGCTCCAGCCTTAACTATCAGTCGATTGGCTCCGGCGGCGGCATCAAGCAGGTCAAGGCGCGCACGGTGACCTTCGGCGCTTCCGATCAACCGTTGAAGCCCGAGGAGCTCGAAGCCGCCGGCCTCACCCAATGGCCGCAGGTGATCGGCGCCATCGTGCCGGTGGTCAATCTCGACGGCGTGGCGCCGGGCGAACTCACGCTTAGCGCCGATGCGCTGGCGAAAATTTTTCTGGGCGAAATCAAGAGCTGGGATGATCCGGCCATCAAGAAGCTGAACCCCAAGGCGAAGCTCGCCGCTCAGGCGATCGCCGTCGCGCATCGCTCGGACGGCTCCGGCACGACCTTCAACTTCACCAACTATCTTTCCAAGGTCTCGGCGGATTGGAAGGCCAAGGTAGGCGAAAGCTCCGCGGTCGAGTGGCCCATCGGCCTGGGCGCCAAGGGCAATGAGGGCGTCGCCAGCACCGTCGCCAACACCAAGGGCGCGATCGGCTATGTCGAATACGCCTACGCCAAGCAGAACAAGATGAATTTCGTCAAGATGGTCAACAAGGACGGCAAGGTGGTCCCGCCGACGACCGAGAGCTTCCAGGCCGCCGCCGCCAACGCCGACTGGGCAAAGTCGCCGGGCTTTTATCAAATCCTGACGGATGAGCCGGGCGCCAAATCCTGGCCGATCACCGCCGCGACCTTCATCCTGTTGCCGAAGCAGCCACAGGACGCCGCCGCGACGGCCGAGGCGCTGAAATTCTTCAGCTGGGCCTTCGCCAAGGGCGGCAAGGCGGCCGAGGAGCTGGATTACATTCCGCTGCCCGAGTCTCTCGTCGCGTTGATCAAGAAGAGCTGGGCGGCCAATATAAAGGATGCGGACGGCAAGGCGCTCGCCAACTGAGTTTGGCGTCCGGCTTGGACCGAATGGATCGCTCTCCCTGGCGGCCGCGATGCGGCGACCGCCAGGCTTCCCTTTCCCGCTGGGCGAATGGCGCCGCGCGGCGGGGCTTCGCATGGAAATGGCCTTGACCGAACAAACCTTCGAAGACCCCGGCGTCGACAACCTCGCCAAGGAAGCACACGTGTCAGATATTGCGTTAAGCGGCGAGCGAGCGAAGTCCGCGGAGATTGATCGACGCCAAGTGCTCGGAAAGCTTGGCCTGTTCGACAGGCTCTTTCACAAATTGACGTTGTCCGCCGCCGTCCTCGTGCTGCTGCTTTTAGGCGGCGTGATTGTTTCGCTTATTCAGGGCTCCCTACCGGCGATCCGCGCCTTCGGCTTCGGTTTTCTTGCCTCGCAATCCTGGAATCCCGTCACCGATAATTTCGGCGCCATGGCGCCGATTTACGGGACCGTGACAACATCGCTGATCGCCATGCTCGTAGCCGTTCCCGTGGGACTTGGGGTCGCGGTGTTTCTGACCGAGCTGTGCCCGCCGCCGCTGCGCCGGCCGATCGGCATGGCGATCGAGCTGCTGGCCGGCATCCCGTCCATTATCTACGGCATTTGGGGCCTCTTCGTGCTCGCCCCGTTCCTGCAGCAATATGTTCAACCGGCTTTGATTTCGACCTTCGCCGACACGCCCGTGCTGTCGACGCTGTTCGCCGGCCCGCCTTATGGCATCGGCGTGCTGACGGCGGGGCTTATTCTCGGCGTGATGGTGCTGCCCTTCGTCGCCTCCATCTCGCGCGACGTGTTCGAGACCGTCCCGCCGGTGCTCAAGGAGGCGGCGTCGGGCATTGGCTGCACGACCTGGGAGGTCGTGCGCCATGTCGTGATCCCCTATACGCGCGTCGGCGTGATCGGCGGCGTGATGCTGGGCCTTGGACGCGCGCTTGGCGAGACCATGGCGGTGACCTTCGTCATCGGCAACGCGCACAAGATTTCCGGCTCGCTGATCGCGCCGGGCACGACGATCTCGGCCACCATCGCCAATGAATTCACCGAAGCGGTCGGCGATGTTTATACGTCGTCGCTGATAGAACTGGGATTGATCCTGTTCGTCATCACCTTCGTCGTTCTCGCCTGCGCGCGCTTGCTGCTGATGCGCATCGAGCAAAAGGCGGGAGCCTGATCATGTCGCTCTATGGCTCGCGCCGACGCGCCAACATCCTCGCCGCCGCGCTGTGCTGGGCGGCCGCCATCTTCGGCCTGTCCTGGCTGGTGATGATCCTCGGCGCCCTGGTCTATGAAGGGGCCAAGGGCCTCTCGCCGGACGTGTTCACGCAAATGACGCCGCCCCCAGGCGGCGCCGGGGGCCTGCTCAACGCAATGGCGGGCTCGCTGATCATGAGCGTCATCGGCGTCGCGGTCGGCGCGCCGCTTGGCATGCTGGCCGGCACCTACATGGCGGAATACGGACGCTATTCGAGGCTGACCGTCGCCATCCGTTTCATCAACGATATTCTGCTGAGCGCGCCGTCGATCGTCATCGGCCTGTTCGTTTACGAGTTGATGGTGGCGCGCATGGGGCATTTCTCGGCGATTTCCGGCTCGGTGGCGTTGGCCATATTGGTGATTCCGGTGGTGTTGCGCACCACCGAGGACATGCTTCTGCTGGTGCCGGGCTCGTTGCGCGAAGCGGCGACGGCGCTTGGCCTGCCGCGCTCCTACGTCATTCAGCGCGTCGCTTACCGCGCCGCCAAGTCCGGTCTCGTGACCGGCGTGCTTCTGGCGGTCGCGCGCGTGTCCGGCGAGACGGCGCCGCTGTTGTTCACCTCGCTGAACAATCAGTTCTGGAGCCTCGACCTCAACGCGCCGATGGCGAGTCTGCCGGTCGTGATCTTTCAATTCGCGCTGTCGCCCTACAAGGATTGGCAGCAACTCGCGTGGACGGGCGCTCTGCTCGTCACCGTCACCGTGCTCGTTCTATCGATCGCCGCCAGGACGCTCAGCCGCCAGAGGACTTCCAAATGACCGTCATGCCGGTTGTCAAACCCGAACTTTCGACCAAGGTGTCGGTGCGCAATCTCGATTTCTTCTATGGCGACCAGCGCGCCTTGAAGAACGTGACGATCGGGTTGCACACCAACAAGGTGACGGCGTTCATTGGTCCCTCGGGCTGCGGCAAGTCGACGTTGTTGCGCGTGCTTAACCGGATGTACGATCTCTATCCCAAGCAGCGCGCCGAGGGCGAGGTGATCCTCGACGGCGAGAATATTCTCGACCCCCGCGTGGACGTTAATCTTCTTCGCTCGCGCGTCGGCATGGTGTTCCAAAAGCCGACGCCGTTCCCGATGTCGATTTACGAAAACATCGCCTTCGGCGTCCGTCTTTACGAAAAACTCTCCAAGGCGGCGCTCGATGAGCGCGTCGAGGAGGCGTTGCGCGGCGCCGCGCTATGGGAAGAGGTGAAGGACAAATTGCACAAGAGCGGATTGGGGCTTTCGGGGGGACAGCAGCAACGCTTGTGCATCGCGCGAAGCGTAGCCGTTCAGCCGGAAGTGATCCTGTTCGACGAGCCGTGTTCCGCGCTCGATCCGATCTCCACGGCCAAGGTGGAGGAACTGATCGACGAGCTATCCCAGCGCTACACCATCGCCATCGTCACCCACAACATGCAGCAGGCGGTGCGCGTCTCCGACTTCACCGCCTTCATGTATCTCGGCGAAATCACTGAGTTTGGCGAGACCGACGCGGTGTTCACGGCGCCAAGGGAGAAGCGGACGCAAGACTATATAACCGGCCGGTTCGGCTGAAATTTCAGGTTATCATACGCGCCGTGGGAAAATTACGGTCGGGGAGAAAATCTAATGAGCGACCATATCGTCAAGGCCTATGACCGCGATCTCGAGACGCTCGGACGCAGAATCGCGGAAATGGGTGGAATCGCCGAGAAAATGCTGGCCGAGGCGATGGACGCGCTCGCCGCCTTCGACGTGGCTCTCGCCCAGCGCGTCGTCCTGACCGATCCTCGGCTCGACGCCTTGCAGCGCGAGATCGAGGAAAGCGCGATCCTCACGATCGCCAAGCGCCAGCCGCTCGCCGTCGATCTGCGCGAATGCATCGCGGCCATTCGCATTTCCGGCGACCTCGAACGCGTCGGCGACCTCGCCAAGAACATCGCCAAGCGCACCGTCAAGATCGTGGGAGAGGCGCGCGTGCCCCGCGCCATCATCGGTCTGAAGTCGATGCACGATGTCGCCGCCCTTCAACTCAAGGACGCGCTCGACGCCTATGCGCAGCGCGACGTGGAGCGCGCCCGCGCGGTCTGGTCCAATGACGTCGAGCTCGACGCGCTCGAGGATTCGGTGTTTCGCGATCTCCTAACCTTCATGATGGAGGATCCGCGCAACATCTCCTTCTGCACGCATCTGCTGTTCTGCTCGAAAAATCTTGAGCGGATCGGCGACCACACGACCAATATTTCGGAAACAGTCGTCTATCTCGTGACCGGCGAGTCGATGCCGACCGAACGCCCGAAGATGCGCGTCCCCGGGCTCGAGATGGAGCAACCCGTCGATCCGCCGCATTAGGATGAGAAATTGCGATGAATGATCCGCGCCCCGCCACGATGCGTGATACGATCAACGAGCGCGCCCCGCGCATACTTGTCGTCGAGGACGAGTCGTCGCTCGCGTTGCTGCTGGTCTACAATCTCGAATCGGAGGGTTTCTTCGTCGAGCATGTCGATCGAGGCGACGAAGCCGAGTTGCGGCTCGCGGAGGCGCCGCCGGATCTCGTCATTCTCGACTGGATGTTGCCCGGCGTCTCCGGTCTGGAGATCTGCCGCAGGCTGCGCGCGCGCGACGACACGCGCGACATGCCGGTGATCATGCTCACCGCGCGCGGCGAGGAGAGCGAGCGCGTGCGCGGTCTTTCGGTCGGCGCCGACGATTACGTGGTCAAGCCGTTCTCGACGCCCGAGCTCATGGCGCGCGTCCATGCGCTGTTGCGGCGCGCCCGGCCGGAGCGCGTGGCCAGCCGGCTGACGGCCGGCGACATCGATCTCGACCGCGAGACCCGCCGCGTAAAAAGGGGCGGGCGGGAAATCCATCTTGGCCCGACCGAGTTTCGGCTGCTTGAATATTTCATGGAAAAGCCGGGCCGCGTCTTCACGCGCGCGCAACTGCTCGACAGCGTGTGGGGAATGTCGGCGGAAATCGACGAGCGAACGGTGGACGTGCATGTCGGCCGCTTGCGCAAGGCGCTTATCCGCAGCCGCGAAAAAGACCCAATCCGCACGGTGCGAGGCGCCGGCTATTCGTTCGACGAAACATTCGGCCGCAACTGATCGGTCGGGCCACGCCGCGCGAGGCGGCGCGGCGCGATCAGCGGATCGCGCGCAGCGGTTCGCGGCGGCGCTTGTCCATCGCGGGCTGGTAGGCGATACGCGAATGCTGGCAGCAATACGGGCCCGAGCCGGCCGGCGATTTGGCTCCGCAGAAGCGGAATTCCGCGGCGGTCGGATCACCAAGCGGCCAGCGGCACATCGACTCGCGCAACTCCATCAAGGTCACCCGCGCGGAAATCGGAATCACGTTTTCCTCGATTTGCGGCGCGAGCGCGACGATGGCGTTTGGAGAAAGGGCCAGGGCGACATTGCCCATCACGACGGGCCCTTGAGCGCGAAGTTCCGCCGTCTGCGTTCTCGGCGTGCGGGGCGCCCTGGGCCTCGGGACGTTCGATGTCTTGGCGCGTTCGGCGAGACCGAGCCGATGGATCTTGCCGATCACCGCGTTGCGCGTGATGCCCGGCCCAAGCTCGGCCGCGACCTGGGCGGCGCTCAAGCCGTCGCCCCAAAGCTTGCGTAAGAGTTCGACGCGTTCCTCGGTCCAAGACATCAGGGCCTCCATTCGTGAGCCGGCGCCATCGCGCCGGGCGCGGCCATTCGGGAATCGATCAGCGTTCGCCGAACCGGCGACGCCGGCGGTGGTGGACACGCATTCCAACTCGCGAGAGAAAAACCGCACGACGGTTGTCCATCGGCGACGACACAAACGTTACTCTCCTGAATGAATCACGCGCAAGAGTCGCTGGCAAGCGAAAGCGGCGTTCCCCACAGGCTTCTCACGCGTTTTATCCCCCGGTGTTGCGCAAAGGACTCACTTTCGATCGTTCGGTCGGGATGGTCCGATTTGACCATGGCTTTGCAAAACCTTAGAATTCAAGTCATCGAAACCTGCCGCCCCTTCCGGGCGGCGCTTTGTTTTTGGCCTTCCGCGCCGCTCGCCGTCCGATCTTCGGGCGATGGCTCGCGTGGGGCGGCCGCTGGCCGATGGAGTTGGCCTAGTGACTTCGGCGCTATTTCCCACCTATGCGCGCGCGGATCTCGCCTTCGAACGTGGCGAGGGCGCTTGGCTTTTCGCCGCCAATGGCGACCGTTACCTCGATTTTGGCGGCGGCGTCGCCGTGAATTCGCTCGGCCATGCCCATCCGCGTCTTGTGGCGACCTTGCGCGCGGCGATCGAAAAGCCCTGGCACGTGTCCAATCTTTTTCAGATTCCGCAGGCCGAACGGCTGGCGCGGCGGCTCGTCGACGCGACATTCGCTGATCGCGTGTTCTTTTCCAACTCCGGCGCCGAAGCGGTGGAATGCGCGATCAAGACCGCGCGAAAATTCCACGCGGCCAACGGCGCGCCAGAGCGTTTTCGCCTCATCACCTTCGAGGGCGCTTTCCACGGGCGCACGCTGGCGACCCTCGCC
Source organism: Methylocystaceae bacterium (assembly GCA_003134075.1). Lineage (GTDB taxonomy): Bacteria > Pseudomonadota > Alphaproteobacteria > Rhizobiales > Beijerinckiaceae > Methylocystis. Next base: position 11,310 of record PLAI01000325.1, read on the forward strand.
GCCGGCGGAAACCAAAAATACATCGACGGTTTCGGCCCCAAGGTCGACGGCTTCGATCAGGCGCCCTTTGGCGATCTCGACGCGGTCGAAGCCCTGATCGGCCCCAACACCGCTGGCGTGTTGCTGGAGCCGATTCAAGGCGAGGGCGGCGTGCGCGCTTTTCCGCATGGCTTTCTCAGAGCCGTGCGGGAACTCTGCGATCGCCACGGACTGCTGCTGGTCCTCGACGAGGTGCAGACCGGCGTCGGCCGGACCGGCAGCTTTCTTGCAATCGAGCAGTCGGGCGTCTCGCCCGATATCGCGGCGCTCGCCAAGGGCCTCGGCGGCGGTTTTCCAATCGGCGCATGTCTTGCGACGGAGGAGGCCGCCAAGGGCATGACGCTCGGCGCGCATGGCTCGACCTTCGGCGGCAATCCGTTGGCGACGAGCGTCGGCGCCGCCGTCCTGGACGTGGTGCTGGCGCCCGGCTTCCTGGAGCGGGTGGCGCGGCTTGGGTCGGTTTTGCGGCAGAGCCTGGCTCAAATCGAGGACCAGCATCCTTCGATCATCGAAAGCATTCGTGGGGAAGGCTTGATGTTTGGGATAAAAACCCGCGTGGCCAACACCGAATTCGCGGCCGCGGCGCTGAAAGAGAAACTATTGACCATTCCCGCCGGGGACAATGTCGTTCGCTTGCTGCCGCCGTTGATCATTGATGAACAGGAGATCGCCGAGGCGGCGCGCCGGCTCGGCGACGCTTGCGCTCGGCTGCGGGCCAATGGAGCCGCGCAATGACGATGCGGACGCGGAAAGTCGGCCTGCGCCATTTTCTCGATCTGTCGCAAGTTTCGGCGGAGGATTTGCGCCAAATCCTTCATCGCGCCGCCGCGATCAAGGCGCGGCGAGTCAAGGGCGCGCCCGCGGCCGAAAAGCCCCTGGCCGGCAAATTTCTCGGCATGGTGTTCGACAAGCCCTCGACGCGCACCCGCGTTTCGTTCGACATCGCCATGCGCGAACTCGGCGGCGAGACGATCATGCTGACCGGCGCGGAAATGCAATTGGGGCGCGGAGAGAGCATCGCCGACACGGCGCGCGTGCTGTCGCGCTTTCTCGACGCGGTGATGATCCGCATTCTCGCGCATGACGAACTCCATCAACTGGCGCGGCACGCCAGCGTGCCGGTGATCAACGGGCTGACGAAGCTCTCGCATCCCTGTCAGGTCATGGCCGATGTCATGACCTTCGAGGAGCATCGCGGTCCGATCAAGGGCCGCACCGTCGCCTGGAGCGGCGACGCCAATAACGTGCTGACGAGCTGGATTCACGCCGCGCAGCGTTTCGACTTCACGATCAACGTAGCGACCCCGCGCGATCTGCCGCCGACGCCCGAAGTGACGCGCTGGGCGAAGGACAATGGCGCGAGGCTCAACCTGACGCACGATCCCCGCGCCGCCGTCATCGGCGTTGACGCCGTCATAACCGATTGCTGGATCTCGATGGGCGACGAGGAGGAGACACATCGCCACAATCTGCTCGCGCCCTTTCAGGTCAACGACAAACTGATGAAGCTCGCGGCCAAGGACGCGCTGTTCATGCATTGTCTGCCGGCGCATCGCGGCGAGGAAGTCACCGACGCTGTCATGGACGGGCCGCGATCGGTCGTCTTCGACGAGGCCGAAAATCGTTTGCACGCGCAAAAGGGCATTTTGACCTGGTGCCTGGAGGCGAACGCGCCGTGACGGACGGAGACGGCGAAAGGCTCGTCCGTGTTTTCTCCAGCGACGCGCGGGACGACCTGCTGTTGCCCTTCGCGGTGGAGGCGCTCGACTTGCGCGGGCGTCTGGCGCGGCTGGGGCCGACGGTCAATACGATTTTGTCCCATTACGACTACCCGACCTCGGTCGCGCGCGTGCTGGGAGAGGCGGTGACGCTGACGGCTCTGCTCGGCTCAATTCTGGAGTCGCACGGGCGCTTCCAGCTGCAAACGCGCAGCGACGGCGTGGTCGATATGATCGTCGTGGATTACGACGCGCCGGGCCGCCTGCGCGGTTTCGTCCGTTTCGACCCGGCGCGCGCGCCTTCCGCCGCCCCCGTCGGAGAATTGCTCGGCAAAGGCCATATGGCGCTGACCATTGAGCGCGACGAGGACGCCGCGCGCTATCAGGGCGTCGTCGCGCTGGATGGCGGCGGCCTCGCCGAGGCGGCGCATCAGTATTTTCGTCAGTCCGAGCAAATCCCCTCGTTCGTGCGTCTCGCGGTGGCGGAAGTCGTCACGCCGCAAGGCCGCGGCTGGCGCGCGGGCGGTCTCTTGCTGCAGTATTTGCCCGCCAGCGGCGTCGCCGCGCGCGACCTCCCGCCCGGCGACGCGCCTTCGGGCGGCCTCGGCCAGGATGCGCCGGAGGAAGCCGACGCCTGGACCGAAGGGCTGGCGCTGGCCGCGACGCTGGAGGATCACGAACTGGTCGACCCGAGCCTTTCGGCAGAGCGACTGTTGTTTCGCTTGTTTCATGAGCGCGGGGTCACGGTGTTCGCGGAGCGCGAACTCAAGGCGTTTTGCCGCTGCTCGGACGCGCGGGTCGAAAATCTGCTGCGTAGCTTCTCGAACGAGGAGCGCGGCGCGATGATCGGCGACGACGGCCGCATCGGCGTCACCTGCGAATTTTGCGGCACGCTGCGCGGCTACGATCCAAAACTGTTCGATTAAGGCTCTCGCCGGCCGAGCGGCGCGCGCAGACTCAGCTGCGCGCCTTCGCCCGGCGCGCTGACAATGTCGAGCGTCGCATTGATGGCCGCCGCGCGCTCTTTCATCCCCACCAATCCGAAATGTCCCGCCGCCGGCCGCGCCGGGTCGAAACCCACGCCGTCGTCGCCGATATCGAGATGGACCACGCCGTCTTGTTCGCGCATGTCGATGTCGACGCGCCGCGCGCAAGCGTGCAACTCGATGTTGCGCAGCGCTTCGCGCAAGATTCGGCATAAGGCTTCGGCCGATTCGGAGGGGAGCACGGAGATATCGAGCGGAAGTTCCGCGCGCAGTTCCAACGGCCCTTTTTCGCGGGCGCGTTTCGCGAACGCCTCGACGATCCGTTTCGGGTCGTCCTCGTCGCGGCGGGCGGCGCGCAGCCGCGTGATCGCGTCGCGCGCCTCGGCGAGGCCGCCGCGCGCCTCGGCCTGAAGCTCGATGAGCTTGGCGCGCGCTTCCTCGTCTCGGGTCGTCTTCGCGACAAGGCCCATCTCCAGGATGAGCGTCACGATCGAGCGCGCCAGGGTGTCGTGCAGATCGTGGGCTATGCGCAGGCGCTGCGACGCGAGTTCCGCCGCGCGCGCCGCCTCGCGGGCTTTGTCCTGTTCGGCGCGAAGGCGACGCACGGCCGTGATGTCGCGGCCGACCGCCTGAAATTCGCCGCCGCCCTCGGGGCCGGAAAAGCGCGCGTCCCACCACAGCCAGACCGGCGCGCCGCGCGCGTCTCGCGTCGCCATTTCGAACGAGGCGGGCCGCTCGGCGTATGCGTCGAGGCGCCAGGGATTTTCCTGTCCGAGCGAGGGAAAGAGTCCATCGATCGAGCGGTTCAGCAGCGCGTCTTGCGGAACGCCGAGAAAGCTGGCCGCGCGGCGGTTGGCGAAAACAATGCGCCGGTCGGCGCGAAAGCGCAGCACGAGATCGCCGGCGCATTCCACGATATCGCGATAGAGCGTGTCGGCGACGCGAAGCCGCGTCTGTGCGGCCTCGGCCTGCTGCTGCAAAAGCAGCTTTTCGCGCCGTTCCGAGGCCAGCAACCGGTCGATCTGCTCCGCGCCATGGTCGGGGGTCGTGATTATGACGAAGCGGCGGCTCGCCGCGTTCCAGGCGATTGAAATCGTCACGCGCGTCGCGTCCGGCGCTGGCGGCCGCATCGACGGCAGCACGATTTCTCCGTCCCGCTCGCGCAGCGCGCGGATGGCGTCCTCCATGTGCAGCAGCAACGGCGACGAGCAGGCCGGCTCGCCCTCGGGCGGCAGCCAGTCGGATAGAGCGCCGCGACGGCGCGCGACGACAAGAGCCTCGTCGAGGAGGCCGAAGCCGAACTGCCGACGCTCGAGCGCGCTCGCGAGATCGCCGGCCGCCTCGTCGACGGTGAATTGCATTTCTTTCTCCGCGCGACGCCAGCGGAACGCGCTTTTCGCCCGGCCGCGAGGAGAAACTATCAGGCGGTGGCCGCCTTGTCGCCTGAACGCGTCTTAGCGAAATTGCCGCTGCGCGCGCTCCGCGAAAGGTCTAAAAGGCGGATCCCGCGCCAAAAACTCGAAGCGAGCCCTCAAATGAGCGAGACGCAGTTTCTGTTTGCCCCGCCGCCCCGTCCGAGCGTCGCGATCGACGGCGACATCAGGCGCTTTCCGGTGCGACGCATCTTTTGCGTCGGGCTCAACTATGCCGCCCATGCGCGCGAGATGGGCAAGGACCCGGGCGCCGAGCCGCCGTTCTTCTTCTCCAAGCCCGCCGACGCGGTGGTGGTCAGCGGCTCGGTCATTCCCTACGCGCCGATGACCCGAAACCTTCATTATGAGATCGAACTGGTGGCGGCGCTCGGCTCCGGCGGCGCCAATATTTTACGCACGCAAGCGCTGGAGCGTGTTTACGGTTACGCCGCCGGGATCGACCTGACCCGGCGCGATTTGCAAAAACAGGCGCGCGATGAAGGCAAGCCCTGGGATCTCGCCAAGGGCTTCGATCAATCGGCGCCGATTGGATCGATCCGGCCGGCGGAGCGGATCGGCCATCCGAGCAGCGGCCAAATCGCGCTGAGCGTAAACGGCGCCCTTCGACAGAATGGCGACCTCGCCGACATGATCCTCGACGTCGCCGGCGTGATCGCCGAACTGTCGCGTTATGTCGCGCTGGCGACGGGCGATCTGATTTTCACCGGCACGCCCGAGGGCGTCGGGCCGCTTGTCCCGGGGGACCGCGTCGAGGGGAGCATCGCCGGCGTCGGCGAGGTGTCGCTGGAGATCGCCCGCTGAGCTTGCGCACTCGCGAAAAACGCGAGGCGCCTAACGCGCGTTCAGCACGGCGCGGCACTCCGACGGCAGGGCGGACATGGTCATCGGCGGCCAGGTTTTGGTCGACGGTTTGGGGTGCAGCACCTCGTCGCTGAACCACCAGGCGAGCGAAGCGTCGCAGCCGTCGCCGGTCGGCGTCGGATCCTGATCCCTGCAGCTTTCCGCGCCGCGCGGGCAGAAGAGCCGGACGTGGAAGTGATAGTTGTGCGAGTAATAGGGCCGCACCTTGCGCATCCAGGGCTCGCCGGCGGCGACGCGGCACATCGCCCGTTTGATCGCCGCATTGACGAAAATCCGCTGCACGGCGGGGTCCTGCGCGGCGGCGCGCACCACGGCGAGGTGGCTCGGCGTCCAAAGCCCGGGAATCACGTCGAGCCCGTCCTCCCGCACCATGTTGGTCGCCGACATCTCCTCCCGCTCGGCGCGGCTCAGTTCGCGCGCGGGCATCGGGGTGAGCCAGATGTCGACGTCGAGCCCGATCTGGTGCGAGGCGTGGCCCGTCAGCATCGGGCCGCCGCGCGGTTGCGACATGTCGCCGATGAGAATGCCCGGCCAGCCCGAAGCCTCGGCGGCGGTGGGGGCGAAGTGCGTGAGGAAGGCGATCAGCGCCGGATGGCCCCAGTTGCGGTTGCGCGAAAGGCGCATGACTTGCCAGTTCGGGCCATTCACCGGCAATTCCTCGCCGCCGGCGAGACAGCCCTTGGAATAAAAGCCGACAGGCTCGGACTCGATCGGCGCCGGATCGCGCGCCCGGCCAAAGAGTTCCTTGGCCGGCGTCTTCGGATCGGCCGGATTGGCGAGCGGCGGCAGCGGCTGAGGATTCAGCGAGCCCCTTTCTTGCGCGATTGCTGGCCCCGCCAGCGTGAGCACAAGAATAAATATGCGCCACTTCAGATCAGGCATGTGTCGCGCCTTGTCGAAAAATTGTGCATCTCGGATAGCCGCGCCGATTCGCTTAACTTTGTCAACCTTACCGGTTAATTTGACGTTGCCTGTGAAGGCGAAGCCGCTAAATATGTCATAAATGAGGTAGCGTCAGCACGGCGTCGGGAGCGGGTCATGCGTTTTGCAAAAACTATACTCGTCATTCTTTTCAGCATGTTGGGCGCGCTCACGACGGCGCGGGCCACGACGCAAATTCACATCGATCTGAGCTCGCAGACGATGCGAGTCGAGTCTTCGAGCGGGAGCTACACTTGGCCGGTCTCGACCGCCCGCTCGGGGTATAGCACACCGCGCGGCAGTTATGCGCCGACCGGGCTCCAGCGCATGCATTATTCCAAAAAATACCACATGTCGCCAATGCCTTACTCGATTTTCTTTCGCGGCGGCTACGCCATCCACGGCACATACGCCACGGGCGCTCTGGGAAGGCCGGCTTCGCATGGCTGCGTGCGCCTGTCGCCGGCTCACGCCGCGCAACTCTATCATATGGTCCAAACCGAGGGCGGCAGCATTTCCATCACGGGCGCGCCTCCCGGCTCCACTCGCTTCGCCAGCGCCCATCGCCACGCCAGGATAATGTTGGCGAGTCAACAGCGCCGCGGTCACGCGGAGGCCTTGGCATACGCGCCGCATCATCGCCATTTCCCAGTCGGCGTAAGGGGCTGGCAGGCTTCTCCCTATTATTATCCTTCTCCCTATCCTTACAATTACGGCGGGTTCTGACGGGCGAGGGAGCTTTTCAAAGCGCGGGACGGTAGTCTTTGGGAAATGCCGACCGATCGGATTCGTCGCGAAAGCGAGGGCCGGGTTCCACGGGAGAAGCGCCAGAAGGAGTCAACGAAGTCCTCGGCGAAGCGCGCGGGGAGCGCCACGAATCCCAGGACACTCCGCGAAGCCCGGCCAGTTCGCGTCGGGACGCCTTCGGCATTGTTTTTTCGGAGGTATTAACGGTTCCCCGGCGCGTTGTAAGTCGTCGTTAACCTCCGCCGTTCATATTCAGCCCTAAGCGGGGCGGCAAAGCTCCGCATGTCAAAAAGGCCGCGAGCGCCGGCCGGGACATTTCAGGGCTGACATGAACGACATTCGCGAAACGCTCGTTATCGGGGCCGGTCCCGCTGGACTCACCGCAGGTTACACTCTGGCTAAGAATGGTCGCGATGTGCTCATCCTCGAGCACGATCCCGTTTACGTCGGCGGCATCAGCCGCACCGCGAATTATAAAGGGTTCTTGTTCGACATCGGCGGACATCGGTTCTTTTCGAAGTCGAAGGAGATCGTTGATCTGTGGAATGAAATTCTGCCCGACGATTTTCTCGAACGGCCGCGCCTGTCGCGCATCTACTATCGCGGCAAATTCTACGCCTATCCGCTCAAGGCGTTCGAGGCGTTGAAAAATCTCGGATTATTCGAGAGCGCCAGGTGCATGGCGTCCTTTGGCTTCGCCAAGCTCTTTCCGGTAAAGAATCCGCGCTCCTTTCACGAGTGGGTGCGCAATCAGTTCGGCGAACGTCTGTTCGGGATTTTCTTCAAGACATACACCGAAAAAGTCTGGGGAATGGGTTGCGACGAGATTTCCGCCGATTGGGCGGCGCAGCGCATCAAGGGGCTCAGTCTCGCCGCCGCCATCATTGACGCTCTGCGCCGTTCGCTCGGCTTGCGCAAGGGAGCCAACGGAGACGGCGCGAAATCGCTGATCGAATCTTTTCGCTACCCGCGCCGCGGCCCCGGCATGATGTGGGAAGAGGCCGCGCGCAAGATCAAGGGCTTTGGCGGCGAGTTGCTGATGGGCCGCGCCGTCGTCGGTCTTCGCTATGACGAGGCCAGCAAGCTATGGACCGTCACGGCGACGCGCGGCGACGGCGAAGTCGAAACTTTTCAAGCCCGTCACGTGCTGTCGTCGGCCCCCGTGCGCGAGTTGATGAACGCGATCGAGCCCAAGCCGCTCAGCCTGTTCAACGCGCGAGACCTCAAATATCGCGATTTTCTGACCGTGGTGCTGATCGGCCGTCCGCAAAAGGAGTTGCCGGACAATTGGGTCTATATCCACGATCCTTCGGTTAAAGTCGGGCGCGTGCAGAATTTCAACTCCTGGTCGCCGGAGATGATCGCCGACGGCGTCTCGACATGTCTTGGACTGGAATATTTCTGCTTCGAGGGCGACGGCGTTTGGTCCTCGCCCGACAGCGAATTGATCGAACTCGCCAAGAACGAGATCGCCAAGATTGGGCTGATGGATCCCGGCGACGTGTTCGACGCCTGCGTCGTGCGTCAGGCCAAGGCTTATCCCGTTTACGACGAAGCCTACGCCGACAATGTGAGAGCCGTTCGCCTCGAAATCGCCACGCGCTTTCCGACGCTGCATCTGATCGGCCGCAATGGCATGCACAAATATAACAATCAGGACCATGCGATGATGACGGGCATGTTGAGCGCCCTCAACATCATGGCGGGGAAAGCGGTCTACGACGTCTGGCGGGTCAACGAGGACGCCGAATATTCCGAAAGCGGCATGTCGGGCGCGCGGGAGGCTCTGTCCAGCGAGCGTCTCGTGCCCCGCAAGGTCGCCTGATCATGACGCAACTTTCGGACGTTCGCCTGTCGCTGCTCGATCGGTCGCGCCGCGGCGGTTTGGGGCGCGTTATCGTCGATCTCGTCAAATACGGGGTCGCGAGCCTCGGCGCCCTTGCGCTCGACGCCGGGACGATGGTGTTTCTCAACAAGGCGCTCGGCGTCAATTACCTTGTCGCGGCGGCGATCGGCTTCACATCGGGCCTTGGCCTCGTTTATTGGCTGAGCGTTCGCTACGTGTTCGGCGACGTCAGGCGTTTGCGCCCGTCGCAGGAAATATTCGGTTTCCTCGTGACCGGGCTGATCGGTTTGCTGCTCAACGAAATTTTGATGAAGACTTTCGTGGAGCATGTCGGGCTTTCGGTTTCCCTCGCCAAGATTCCAACGGCCGGCTTCGTGTTTCTCTTCAATTTCACGGCGCGTCGCATGTTGCTGTTTTCGGACGTGGCGAAAACGCATTTAGCGAAGCGCGCCGCGGCCTGGGACTTGAGCGCGTTAAAGTCGAGCGCCGCCGAATTTCCGCTCTGGGGGACCGTCGCGCTCGCCGCTCTGGCGGCCGTCGGCATCACTTTTTCGCAAGCGCGAGAGGTCTGGAGCACGGGGCATTTCTTCGACACCGACGACGCCATGCGCGCGGTCCAGGTGCGCGATCTGCTGGCCGGGCAGTCCTGGTTCGAGATGACGACCTGGCGGTTCGATCCGCCGATGGGGGTGTTCAGCCACTGGTCGCGCGTCGTCGACGTTCCGCTCGCGGGATTGGAGCTGTTTTTCCGTCTGTTTCTCGACGCCGATCACGCCGAGCGCGCGACGCGGCTGGTCTTTCCACTGGCGTTGCTGGCGACACTGCTTGGCCTCATGGCCTGGTTCACCAAATTTCTGGCGCCGTCCGCGTCGAAACATGTCGCGGTGTTGCTCGGTCTTCTCTCCGGCGCGGTGTTCTTGCAATTCGTTCCGGGACGGATCGACCACCACGCGCCTCAGATCGTCCTGCTGCTCGCGTCGCTCGGGTTTTTTCTGCGCGGACTGGACGCCAAGGAGGCGCGCGCGATGGCGCCGGCGAGTCTGGCGATGGCGCTGTCCATCGCCATCAGCCTCGAGAATCTGCCGTTTTTCGCGGTGATGCTGACGGGACTCGCCATGCTCTTCGTGGTCGACGGGGCCAGGATGCGCGCGTCAATGGGCTGGTTCGCCGCCGGCGCGCTGATCGCCTTTCCGGCGTGCTTCGCCGCGACGGTCGCCCCGGCGCGTTATCTGCTGTCCGCCTGCGACGCCTACTCCGCGGTTCACCTCGCGGCCCTTGCCGCGGGAACGCTGGGTTTCGCGGCGCTCGCCGCGTTCGCGCCTCGCCTTCCGACCATGCGCGGGCGGGCGGCGGCGGTGGCGGTTGTCGGAGCCGCGGTCATCGCGGCAATCGCCGCCATCGCGCCGAAATGTGTCGGCGACCCGCTTGGCGGTCTCGATCCGCTGCTGCGCGAGCTATGGCTGTCGCATGTGACCGAGGCCACGCCGCTGCTAAAATTCTGGGACAAGACGCCCAATCTGGTCGTCGTGATGGGCCTGCACGTGATCCTGGGCTTCGCGGCCGCGCTTGTCGAAGCCGTCCGGGAACAAGGGATCGCGCGGCGCCGTTGGTTCCTGGTCGCCGCGGCGATCGGGATCGGTTTCGCCGCCGGGATGTGGCAAGTGCGGGTCTTTTCGTCGGTCACGCCCATCGCCATGGCGCCGCTGGTGGTCGCGGTGGTCGCCGTCGCCCATCGGATCGGCGCGTCTTTCAGCGTTTTCACCCGCGCCTTGCTCGCCGGCGTGCTCTGCATCGCAGTCTCCCCCGTGGGATTGGCGAGCATCCTTCCCAAGCCGGAGCAGGACGCGAACGCCGCGACGGTGGTTCAGGCGACCGAGGAGTCCCTCTGTCTGAAACCGGCGGCCCTCGAACCGCTAAATCATCTCGAACCGGCCCGCGTGGCCGCGTCGGTCAATCTTGGCCCCTATTTGCTCGCTCATACGCATCACGGCGTCTTCGCCGGGCCCTATCACCGCGACAATCACGGCAATCGCATCGTCGTCGACGCCTTCCTCGCCCCGCCGGACGAGGCGGAGCAAATTTTGCGCGCGGCGGGAGCGCAAGTTGTTCTGTGGTGCGCACGCGATGTGTCCGATTTCGCCCTGCGCGCGCCAAACGGCCTTGGCGCGGCGCTGGCGCGAGGCGAGGCTCCCGAATGGCTCGAGCCTCTGCCGGAATCCAAAAAACAGCTCCTTGTTTTCGCCGTAAGACCGAAGCAGTAATAACGCGCGGCCGTTCACCCGGAATGGCGCGCCGCCGTTTGACGGCCGAAACAAGGAATGCCCAAGGACATGACGTCGACAGATCGCCGCCGCTTCCTGCTTGGCGGAGCAAGTTTTGTTGGGGGGACAGGTCTCGCGCTCGCCGCGCCCAAGTCCCTCGCGCAATCCGAACCCGAGGACGAGTTGCAGGTGCGCGTCGAGAATAAATCGGTGCCGGAACTATGCGCCGAGAAGGATAATATCGAACTCGATTTATTCTCTTCGCGCGTGCGCCGCATGCAAGTCCAGGCCGTGCATCCCTCCTACATCAACATGATCGGGACCGATCGCTACGCGCCCGACTGGTCGAGCTGCGAGTTCTCCCACGATTATTCCGGATTCGTCGAGCAGACGCGCCGTCTGACCTTTTGGGAGACGCCGGACTTCTGGCTGACCGGCTACACCTTCCCGGCCAAGGCCTTTTGGCGGGCTCCCACCGTGCCGGTGCGCGTCGGCGATCGGGTCGAAAAGGGCTTTCACCTCGTGCAGTTCTGGATGAACTATCGCCAGCGCGCCGAAGAGATCATGGTCTTCTATCCGCCCGACGGCTACTGGCGCGCCCGTCCGCTGCCGTTCGAGGAGATGCGCTGGACCGCCTATGGCTCGTCCTTTCTGATCGGCCCGGTCGAAATACAGCAGCGCCCGATCGTCGCTCTCGAGGAAATCGCCTTCGAGCCGGAGACCCGAACCTTCGTGCTGAAATTCAAACGCGGCGGCACGGCCCGGATCAAACTGGACAAGATCGACCAGGAACACATCGCGCTCGACGTTTCCTACAGCGACGCGATGCCCGAAGGGCTGCCGTTCGCCTCGCTGCGGTCGATGTTCGCGATGCAAACGATGAACGACGCCGCGCGCGTCGCCTGGCGCAACAAGCGCGGCGCGAGCTGGCAGGAGGCCGAGGTGATCGGCTTTCCTGGCGCCAACGCCACGGAATTATGGGTGGGACGGCATTTGCCGTCGCGCCACAATCTATCGGCGCCGGACATGGTTTTCGGCAAGTTCCAGGCTGCCACTCTGCTGGCGAAATGACCACCGCGGCGCCCGCGCGCATCGTCGCCCTCGACGCCGCGCGTGGGACCGCCATCATCGCCATGGCGGCGTTCCATCTGATCTGGGACCTCGGCAATTTCGGTTATATCGACAGGGATTTTCCCTATTCGCCGAGCGTGAAACTGTTCGGCCACGCCATCGCCATCGCTTTCTTGTTCATCGTCGGCGTCAGCCTGGTCGTGGCGCGCGCGCGGGGCGCCGGCTCGCGGGCGTTCTGGCGCCGGTTTTTCCTGATCGCCGGCGCGGCGGCCCTGGTCTCGCTCGGCACCTATATCGCGTTTCCGCAAGCTTTCGTGTTCTTCGGCATTCTGCACTGCATCGCCCTCGCGAGCCTGTTGGCGGCGCCGCTGCTTCCGCTCCCCTGGTCGGCCGCGCTTCTCGCCGCGCTCGTGGCGGCCCTGGCGCCGATGTTGTTCGCCTCGCCCGCGTTCGACACCCCTTGGCTGAACTGGATCGGTCTTTCGACCTTCGAGCCGCTGACCAATGATTATC
>PLAI01000207.1 GCA_003134075.1 Methylocystaceae bacterium
TGAATTCAAGAGCCTGTGATGAAATGGTGACCTTGAACGAACTGGTGATGACCGCGAGTCAGGGCGACGCCTTCCGCAATCTTGTCAATAACGGCGGCGCGCGAAGCGACGCCGCGCCGAGCGTTCACGCGCCGGTGAATTTCCACGTCCACGCGCTAGACGCGCAGGGCGTCGCGAGCTTCTTGCAGGGCAATGGCCGCGAGATCATGAAGGCGGTCGGCCGCCATGTGCAGGACGGGCTGCACCTTGGCGTGCGGGGACTGAATCCGACGTGAGCCGGCAATTCGCGCTCACCTCTTGAGCGGTCGCCGCTCGATTGGCGCGGGCGGCGCATGTGAGTAGTTTCCGCTTCTATCTCCGCATATCCCCGCGCGCTAAGCTGCATCCGCCGCCAGCGTTCGAACACGCCGCGAGGAACATTTACCTTTCCTTTGAGGAAACGCGAACGTGACACGACATTGGTGGCTTTGGCTCGCCTATCTGGCGATTTTTATCGTGGTGAGCGTGGGTCATTGCGTTTGGTTCGCGACGACTCGCGATCCGGCGATCGGGTCGCGGTTCGGCGCCGCCTTGACTGCTTTAGGCGTCATCGTGACGGCGCAACCGTTCTTTCGCACCGGATTTAAAGACGCCGTTGATCGTCAGATGCCCGAGGGTTTAGTCGAAGCGGCAAGCCGTCCGCTTGCCGCCCAGCCTCTCGCGGGCCACTCGCCCGCGCATTTGCTCAAGCGACAGAGAGAAGCGCACAAGGTCGCGCGCCCTGGCGTCATGCACGATGTCATAGCCGAACGGGTGATTGGCGTCGCGCTCATATTCTTTGGAACACTCGCGCAAGGCTATGGCGACTTGCCCTTGAGATGGTGGAATTCATAGCGAACTGACCTGACGAATCGCCGCTCGTTTTCGCAAGGCCCGCCGGGGCTTGCGTCCGCATGCGCGCTTCCGAGGCCGGACGCGGCATGCCCGTCCTTTGCTTCCTCGTCCAGCGTCTCTGCGACCAATCGAGGCCCGCATGACCTTCCCCTATCTCTCCGCGATAAACCTCATCCCCGCGTCGGGCGAGTTCGTCTACGACACCCTGGCGTATAGCGGCAAACAGCCGGGCTCCTCGACCTTTCTGCCGATCAACACTTATCACGCGCCTGGCGGAACGCGCACGGACGTTATGTTCGCGCTCGACCAGTTGCAGGCGACGCTGCCCAATTGCGAGAGCGTCGCGCTGGTCGTGCAATGGCTGGGGAACTCGCTCGACGCCTCGACGTGCCAAGTCTATCCGGCGACGACCTATCTCCTTAACGGCGCGGTCGGCGCCTTCGAGCCGACGGCGGGCGGGACCGACTCCTGGCGCGTCTCCGACGTGACGCTCGCGACATCCGGCCTCATTCCGATCAGCCGGCCCGACGGCGTTCACGCCGCTTACGGCGGCACGCCCTCCGATCAATCGGTCGTGCGCTGCATCGCGGAGCTAAAGAATCGCGGGTTCAAGGTCGCGCTCTATCTGATGATGAACATGGACGTGACCGGCAAGCCGTGGCGCGGGCTCGTGACCTATTCGCCCGATATCTCCAGCGCCGCGACGACGGTTGCGAATAATTTTCTGGGAACCGCCGCGACCTCGCAGTTCACGCGCGACGCGACCAATCTCACCGTGCATTATTCGGGCAATGTGCTCGACTTCACATATCGCCGCTTCGTGCTGCATTACGCCAATCTCGCGGCGCTCGCCGGCGGCGTCAATCTCTTCGTGTTCGGCTCCGAGCTGCGCGGGCTCGAGGCGATCCGCGGGCCCGCATGGACGCCCGCCGGCACGACGGACGGCAGCGGAAACGCGGTGTGGGATTATCCCTTCGTCGCCGGGCTCGTCACGCTCGCCGATGATTGCCGCTCGGTGTTCGACGCGGCGGGCCTCACCAAGAATCTCGCGGCCCGCGAAAACCTCATCACCTATTCCGCCGATTGGTCGCAATGGATGGGCGCGCAGCACGCGGGCGTAACGGGAATCTTTCCGCATCTCGACACGCTGTTCGCGTCATCCAACATCGATTTCGTGTCGATCGACAATTACATGCCGTTGTCGGACTGGACCACCGGCGACGGCGGTCTCGACGCGCGAAACTGGCGTCTGCCGGCGCCTGCCTCTTGGCCGCTCGCCAGTCCGACGACGCTCGGCTTTGGCCTCACCGGCGCGCCGGACGTTCATCGGCTCGACTATCTGACCGCCAACATCGAGGGCGGCGAGAAATTTCATTACTGGTATGGCGACTACACATCCTCGATGACGCTCGATCCCAATGGAACGCTGCAATATGTGACCGCGCCGCAAGGCGATCGTCTGGCGCAGGCGCGCAACGCCTATTCCGCCGGCCAGGAGCTGTTCGCCTTCAAGCAGATACGCTGGTGGTGGAACAACACGCATCAAGCCGTTTATGACGCCGGCGACGGCGCGGGGACCGTTCCGCATGGTCCTCACACGCAATGGGTTCCGCAATCGAAAAGCGTCGGCTTTCTCGAATATGGCTTTCCGACCTCGGATCGCTGCGCCAATGAAGAGAATGTGTTTTACGATCCCGCTTCGATCTCCGGCGGAACACCGTTCTGGTCTATCTGGAACGCCGCCAAGACCGCGCCGCTGATCGACGCGACGTTGGCGCTGACCGCGCTGCAAGCCTTTTGGCAATATTGGACGGCGCCCGGCAATAATGAAATATCCTCCGCCGGTGTGCCGATGATCGCCGATGATCTGATGTTCGCGTGGTGCTGGGACGCGCGGCCCTTGCCCGAGTTTCCGCTGCGCACCGATATTTGGTCGGACGGCGCGGATTGGGCGAACGGCCATTGGCTCAACGGCAAGCTGCCGTCGCTGCCGCCGCAGGCGCCGTCACGCGCGCCGAGCTTTGGCCCGTTCGCGACCTTTCCGACTTTGATCGGGCAGGGCTGGTCGAGCAAGGTAACGCCGCGGTTCGCGACGCTGGAGCACGGGCGCGCTTCTGGCAAATCCGCGCGGCGCATGAAGATGCGCTGGCCGCTTTACGAGATCGAACTGACCTATGATTTTTTGCGCGGCGACGCGGCGACGCAAGAACTGCAAAACATCCTCGGCTTTTTCGAGAGCATGCAGGGACAGGCGCAACCATTCTGGTTCGCGCCGCCGGAGCTCTCCGCGCTGACGAACCAAATAATCGGAACCGGCGACGGCGCGACGACGGTGTTTCCGATGCAGCGCACGACCGGGGCGTTCACCGAGCCGCTCGCGGGCGTGTCGAGCCTGACGGCGGTGCGCGTGAACGGTCTGGCGCTGGCCTCCGGTGCGTGGAGTCTCTCCTCCGGCTACGAGCCCAGCCTGACGCTCGCCAGCGCGCCGGCGATGGGCGCGAGCGTCAATGTGGACGGCTCGGCCTTGTGGCTCTGCCGCTTCAAGGACGACGCGCTCGACTTCGAGCAGTTCGCCTACAACTTGTTTCGCTTAAAGAGCTTGAAGCTGGTGACGGTGAAACTGTGACGCCCGGACTCCGGTCATTGCGAGGAGCGTAGCGACGCGGCAATCCAGAGCCAACCCAGCCCTCCTGGATTGCTTCGCTTCGCTCGCAATGACGCCCGCCGATCCTCGTCGCGCTGGCCACAAAAAGTGTGAGGCCGCATGACTCTTCCCATATTTCCCACTCTCGCCGGCCAGACCTTCGCGACCAAGAGTCCGATCACCGCGACCCATGTCGCCGAGCATGACTCCGGGCGCACGGTTCGCACGGCGCTGTATCAGGGGCTGTATGAATTTGAGGTCGGCTTCGAGGCGCTCGCTTCGGACGCCGCGTGCAATCCCAGTCTCGGCGCGCAATCCTTGCAGGCGGTGATGGGGCTTTATCTGCAATGTTGCGGCTCCTATGGCGCGTTTCTCTATGTCGACCCCAACGACAGCGCAGAGACCAACCAGACGATCGCGGCCGGTGACGGCGCGACGACGCAATTTACTTTCGTTCGCTCGATTGGCGCGGGATTGGATTCCGATTTTTACGTCACCGGCGTGACGGGCGTCGCGGTCAATGGCGTCGCCGTCTCGAACTGGTCGCTTGTCGCGCCGAACCTGCTTTCCTTCAGCGCCCCGCCTTTGAGCGGAGCGACGATCACGGCCTCCTTCGCCTACGCTTTCGTGTGCCGCTTTCTCGAAGACAGTCAGGATTTCGAGAACTTCATGCAAAATCTTTGGGCGGCGAAGAGCGTCAAATTTCGGAGCGTTCGGCAATGAAAACGGCTTCCTCGACGCTCATAAATTTCCTGATCGCCGCGCGCGCCAGCCCCGACATTCAAATCGCCTTCGCGGATTGCTACACATTCGCGCTGACCGGCGGAGCGACGCTGACCTACACCAACGCTGACGTTCCCATTGTTTACGCCGGCAATCGGTTTCTCGCCAATGGCCCGCTTGTCTGCGGCCTGAAATATCGCGCCGCGACCGGGCTGAACGTCGACCGCCAGGAGATCACCATCGCCGCGAGGCCCGGCGATCTGACGAGCGGCGCGGCGTTTCTCGTCGCGCTGCGCGACGGCGCCTTCGACGGCGCGATGGTCCGGCGCGACCGCGTGTTCTTTTCCGATTTTCTGGGGGGAACGCAGGTCGATGGCGTGACGTTATTCTATGGCCGCGTCTCGACCGTGGACGAAGTGGGCCGCACCAAAGCGAAGCTCACCGTCGCCAACGAGCTTGTCCTGCTCGACATAGATATGCCCCGCAACATCTTCGCGCCGACCTGTCTGCACACGCTGTTCGATCTCGGCTGCGGCCTGCCGGCGGGGGCTTTTTCAACCAATGGCGTCGTAGGCTTCGCGTCGACGACGAGCCTCATCAATTTTTCGGGCGCGCTCGCGGCGCATCTGCAAGGCAAGATGGTTTTCAGCTCGGGCGCCAACGCGGGCGTGGTCGCGACGGTCAAATATGTTGTCGCCGGAACATCGCTGACGCTGATGTATCCGTTGCCGGAGCCGCCCGCGGCGGGCGACGCGATCACCGTCTATCAGGGCTGCGACCACACGATGGGCACATGCGGAACGAAGTTCGACAATCTCGCGAATTTCCGCGCGTTTCCGTTCGTGCCGCCGCCGCAGATGGCGATGTGAGCGATTGACGCAACTTCAGCCGTGGTTCGCGTCGGAGACTTTCGGCGCGAACACGATCTTCAATCCGAGCGCCGACGCGACCTTGGCGACCGTCGCGAAACTCGGGTTGCCGCCAGTCGAGAGCGCCTTTGTCAATCCGACGCGCGAAAGGCCGGCGTCCCGCGCGAGCTGGCTCATATTGCGCGCGCGCGCCACGTCGCCGAGCGCGGAAGTGATTAGTTCCGGGCTCCCGTCTTCGCAAATGTCGGAGAGATAGTTGGCGATGTCTTCCTCGTCGCGAAGATAGTCCGCCGCGTCGAAGCGGGTAAGTTTAACGGTCATGTCATACTCCCAAGTTCCCTCGCCATTGCTTTCGCGATCCCGATGTCGCGGGCTTGTGTCGACTTATCGCCGCCGCAAAGCAGAACGATCACCAACGACCCGCGCTGAACATGGTAGAGGCGGTATCCAGGACCATAGTGAATGCGCATTTCGCTGACGCCCTAGCCAACCGGCGCTACGTCGCCAGGATCACCAAACTCTAGCCTCTTGATGCGGGCGATGATTTTTGTCCGCGCCTTGCTGTCTCGAAGATCGTCTAGCCATTCTGAAAAAGCATCGGTCTGGACAATTTCAATCATATCGCGCTGTATACCACGGTTTGCATATCGTCAACCGCGGTTATCATAGCTCTGAAAACCGCGGGCGGCCGTTCTTTCTCGCGCCGCCACAGGAATCCCACCCATGCGTGAAAAAATCGTCGCCGAGGCGCGGTCGTGGATTGGCACGCCTTATCATAATTGCGCCGACATCAAGGGCGTCGGCGTCGATTGCGGCATGCTGCTGGTGCGGGTCTTCGTCGATCTTGGGTTGGTGGAGCCGTTCGATCCGCGTCCCTATACGCATGACTGGCACATGCACCGCGATGAAGAGCGTTACCTCAACCTCGTGCTGCCGCGCGCGCGCAGGGTGACGGCGCCGCGAATCGGCGACGTGATGCTGTTTCGCGTCGGACGCTCCTACAGTCATGGCGGGCTGATTTCCCGCCTCGATCCGTTGACGATCATTCACGCCTCGCTGCCGTCGCGGGTCGTTCTCGAAGAAGCCGTGGAGCGCAACGCCATGATGGGCGAGCGCGTCGCGACCGCAATTTACGCCAGCGTTTTGGATGGGCCCCGATGAGCTTTCTCGCCTCGAAAAAAGCCTCGCCGCAGACCGCCGCGATCTGGCCGGCCTATACCGGACTGCAACTGCAAACGGCGACCAACACGCTGCCGATTCCCCTCGTGTGGGGAATGAGCAAGCTCGCCGTGAACGTCTTCTTTTACGCCAATTTCCAGGCGGTCCCGGTGTATACGCCGCAGCAGTCCGCGGGCAAGGGCTCGATCTTCGGCGGCGGCGGGGGCGGCGGCGTCACCTGGAGTCTTTCCGGTTGGAATTATTCCGCCGATCTGATGATGGCGCTGTGCGAGGGGCCGATCGTCGGGGTCAATCAGGTCTGGCAGAGCCAATCGACTTACGGTACGCAATTCACGACGACGGGCGGCGTCGTATCAGGCGGCGGCTCGGGGCTTTCCTCGCTCGGACTCACGCTGTTCGACGGCGCGCCGAACCAGGCTCCCTGGGGCTATCTCGCCGCGAATTATTCGAGCCAAAGCCTCGCCTATCCCGGCACGGCCTATGTCTGCGCGGCGAATTTCGGCCTCGGCGCTTCGGCCGGCATCGGCACGCTGAACCTCGAGGTTCAGGGTCCGCTCTACGGCACGGGCGCGAATGGACTCGACGCCGATCCGGCGCAAGTGATCGCCGATTTTCTGCTCAATCCGCAATATGGCGTCGGCTTTCCCGGCGCCAATATCGACGCGACGACGCTCTATGGTTCGAGCGGCGCGTCGCTGCAAAATTATTGCCGCGCGATGGGGCTGTGCTTCAGTCCGACGCTCAACCAGACCGAAACGGCGTCGAGCGTGTTGACGCGATGGCTGCAATTGCTGAACGTCGCGGCGGTGTGGTCGGGCGACCGGCTGCGCTTCATTCCCTATGGCGACGAGAGCGTCACCGGCAATGGCGCGACCTTCGTTCCCAACATGATGCCGGCCTATGCGCTCACCGACGCCGATCTCGTCTATACGCCGGGCGACGATCCGATCAAGGTCTCGCGCGTCGATCCCTTCACGCTGCCCAACATGCAATGGATCGAGGCGCTCAACCGCACGGGAATCAGCACGGGCGCATCGGGCCCGTCGGACATATTGGCGCCGCAGGGCCTGCCGGAATATCAGGCGACGCCGGTGTCGGCGCGCGATCAGGCGATGATTGAACAATATGGCCTGCGCGTGGGATCGACGATAACAGCGCATGAGATTTGCGACCTCAATGTCGCGTCGGTGGTCGCGCAGACGATTCTGCAACGCGGGCTCTATGTGCGCGCCAGTTTCAAATTCGCGCTGTCCTGGGAGTTTTGCCTGCTCGATCCGATGGACATTGTGAGTCTGACCGACGCCAATCTCGGCTTGAGCAACTATCCCGTCCGCATCGTCAGCATCGAGGAAGACGACAGCGGCAAGTTGAGCGTTACGGCGGAGGAAATGCCGCAAGGCGTCGCGACGCCGGCCGCCAATCCAACCGGCGCCAGCGGCGGCGGCTCGATCAACACCGGCGTGGTCGCCGACTCCGTCAACACGCCGCTGATCTTCGAGCCGCCTCCTGGCCTGACCGGCAACACGGCCGAAATCTGGCTCGGCGCCTCGGGCGGGGCGAGCGGCGCCGTTGATCCCAATTGGGGCGGCGCGCTGATCTGGGCTTCGCTCGACAATCTCACCTTCCAAAAAGTCACGACGATCACCGCGCCGCTGCGCCAGGGTTTTCTGACCGCCCCGCTTCCATTGGCGACGGGCTATGACACGGCGGATGCGTTGAGTGTCGATCTGACGGAAAGCGCCGGCGCGTTGACGACGGCGACGCAGGCGGCGGCGCAGGCCGGGCAGACGCTTTGTCTCGTCGACGGCGAACTCTTGGGCTTCGCCAGCGCGACGCTGACGGCGGCCTATAAATACAATCTCGCCGGTCTTTCGCGCGGCATGTATGGAACGACGGCGGCGGCGCATTCGACCGGCGCGCCCTTCGCGCGGCTCGACGGCGCGGTGGCGCGATATGCGCTCCCCGCCAATTTCATCGGCCAGACGGTCTATCTCAAGTTCCAGAGCTTTAACGTCTTTGGCGGCGGCCTCGAGGATTTGTCGAACTGCGCGGTTTACACCTATGTCCCGAGCGGCGCCGGCGTGGTCGGCCCGGTCACGACATCGCTGGAGCTTGCACAGGATCAGGACTGGGGGCTCGCCAGCGCGCTGGTTGGGGTTTCCGATGATTGGGGAACGGCGGGCGGGGCGGTTTCCGCTAGGGTCGATCTGGGGAATGTGACTTCGTGACATTGCCCGCCCGCCCAAAAACTGTTACGGCGTCGCGCGATCCATGCACTCGCCCACGAGGTCAAAACCCATGAACGACTCCGCCCCGACGCGCGCCGATTTCGCGGTTATCGAGCGCTCCGACGAGCGTTGGGCGCGGCTGCGCGAATTGATCGAGCATCACTCGCTGAAAAGAGGCGATTTCACGCTCTCTTCGGGCGGCAAGAGCACCTATCTGTTCCAGTTGCGGCAGACGACGATGCTGCCCGAGGGCGCGAAAATTCTTGGCGATGTCATCGTCGATTTCATGCGCCATCATGGTTTGCGCTGCGTCGGCGGTCTCGCGGTCGGAGCCATTCCGATGGTGTCCGCGGTGTCGGTGATGAGCTTCATCAAGGCGTTTCCCGTCGACGCTTTCTTCGTGCGCAAGGAAGCCAAGGCGCATGGCGCGCTGGAGCGCATCGACGGCTTCGTCTCCGAAGGCGAGGAAGCGCTGCTGATCGACGACGTGGCGACATCGGGCAATTCGATCATCAAGTCGATGGAGGGGATGTACATGGAGCATCCAGGCAGCATCGCCCGCAAGGCGCTGGTGGTGATCGATCGCGAGGAAGGCGCGCGGGCAAATCTCGCGCGCCACGGAATTGAACTCTATTCGATTTTTACGCGGCGCGACTTCAACATCTGACGGCGCCGCCGTCGCCGAAGCAGCCGCCTGACATAGCCCGCCGTCGCTGAGCGATCCGGCGGGCTTTCTTTCGCCAAAACGGCAGGCGGCGCCAGTTCCGTCATTGCGAGCGAAGCGAAGCAATCCTGGGAGTCGCGCGTGACTCCCAGGATTGCTTCGTCATTTCATTCCTCGCAATGACCATCGTCGCTTCCGCCAATTACATCCCCCGCAAGGAGCACGCTCGCATGAGCACACAGGTTCAATTGCGGCGCGACACAGCCGCCAATGTACCCAATCCCTTCTATGCCGCGACCTCCGTGCTCTACACGGCGGCGGGCGGAAGTTTCACCGGCGGCGCGGTGCGCATGACGATCCACTATCTGCTGCCGAACGTCGCGACGGCGTAACGACACCACACATTCGAGCGACATCGACGCGCAGGGACTTCCCGGCGTGATCGCGAACGCGCGTCCAATGAGGAGAGTTGAGCATGCAATGGAAAAACCCGGACGGCTCCATCACCGAAGGCGTCGTCATCGAGGACGGCGACGGCAATAAAATCACCGCCGCCGACCCCTTTTTCGTCGCGCCGGGAACAGGCGTCACGTGGACGCTTGGAGGCGCGTTGCCGGCCTTCGCGGCGACGCCGACTTTCAACATCGGCGCCGCTCCGACGCTCGCCGTGAACTGGTCCGGGCAGAGCGTCGCGGCGACGCAGAGCGGGACCTGGAACATCGGCAGCGTCGCGAGCCTTCCCGCGCTCGCCGCCGGGTCGAACACCATCGGCAATGTCGGCGTCAACAACAACCCGGTCGGCTCCGCCGCTTTCGCCGCGTCGCAGGCCTCGATCGGAACCACGTCCGCGCAAATCGTCGCGGCGCGAACGGGCGTGTCGGGCACGGGCCGCATCGCCGCGACGCTCTACAACGCGGGCTCGGCCACGGTCTATTTCGGCGCCAGCGGCGTCACCGCGACGACGGGAATGCCGCTTCCCCCGGGCGCTTCGGCGACCATCAACACGCAGGCCGCGATCTACGGGATCGCCGCCAGCGGAACCCAATCCATCGGCGTCATGGAGACCTTCTAATGCGTACGAAATTCCTCCTCACGAATATCCTTCTCGCTCTGGCGCTCCCACTCGCTCCGACGGGGGCGCGCGCGGACTCCGCCACCGGCGCGACCAATATCATCATTGGCTCGACGCCGGTCTCGGGAACGGCCGGACTGCTGTTCAGCGACGGCGCGTATGTGCAATCCCTGCCGGGAACCTATACGGTGGGCTCCGGCTATATCGGAAATACTTTCACTCTCAGCAATGGCGCTTATTTAGAGTTGCAATCCGATGGGAGCAAGAGCATGGCGCCGCTGACCATTACGATTACAAGCTCGGCTTATAATTACAACAACCAAGCTGAGTTTTATGGAACCAATGGCGGTGTGAAGACGCTGCTTACTTATATCAATCAGGGGGGGATTTATACCGGTCTCGCAATGATAGCGTCGGGGCACTACTCTGGCGGTCCGGGTCTCGGTCGGCAAATTCTTTTGCCGACCGTCTATGTCCCGTCGATGTTCGCCAGTTGGGCGGACATCACTGGCCCAGGCTATCTGGCAAGGGACAATCAGGGTATTGCGGGAGAATATTCCTTCGTCGGCATGACCGCCGCCGGCGCGATGACGATCGCCCTCGACGCGCGCGACACGCAACTCGTCTTCGGCAATCAGACGTGCGCCAGTTCGTGCTTGTTCGCCGGAAACGCTTTCTTTGGCAGCGTCGGCGCGGCGAATTTGCGCTTCGGCGGCGCCGACGCGGCGTCGCCCGTCGCGCAGACCATCAGCTTTCAGAACGTGCTCGCCGGCACGAGCAACACCGCCGGCGTCAACACGACCTTCCAGGCCTCCGCCGGCACGGGCACGGGCGTTGGAGGTTCGTTTCTGTTTCAGACGGCGGCGGCGGGCTCATCTGGCACGGGCAAGAACAGTTTCGCGACAGCGCTGACGATCGCTCCGACGCTTGTCACGATCGGCTCCGTCACAAGCACGTCGAGCGCGCCGCAGCTCGTGTTTACGCCAGCGAGCGGCAACGGTTTTGGCATATCGGCCTATTATTGGGGCGGCGGAAATCTTGTGTTTTCCGGCAATAGTTCAGGAATCACCGGAACGTGGAACAATCTGGCGGCGGTCAACGCCTCCGGTTTCGAGGTGCAGAACACAGGCGGTTACTGCTTTGCGTCCATCGGCAATCCGACCGCCGGTGTTGACACTTGTTTGTGGCGTGGGGCGGCTGGCGTCGCGACGCTCGGCAACAGCGCGCAAGGAGATTTTTCCGCAACGCTCAAACTCGGGACGATAATCACCGCCGCATTGACCTACAGCACTTTGCCAGGCTCGCCGGCCGCGGGCCAGCGCGCGTTCGTCACCGACGCCGCCACATCGACGTATGGCGCGACTGTTTCCGCGGGCGGCGGCTCGTCGAAAATATCCGTGCTTTACAACGGCTCCAACTGGATCGTCGACTAAGCGCCAACATTCGCGGCGGCCTTTTCGACAAGAGGCCGCCGCGAACATATCCGCCAAAGCAGCTCTCGAAAATCTGGAGAACAATATGAAGATCGTCGCTTACGCCCTCGTCACGCTGTTCGCCCTCGCGGGCGCGGCTTTCGCGGAACCCGTGAAGCTCACCGTCAATCAGGCGTTTTCGGTCTCGATAGGCATAGAACAGCTCAACAAGGGCGCGACGCAAATCATCAAGGACGGCGCGAAGGAAACGCAGGCGCAGGTTCCCTTCGCCTTCGGCCCCGGCTTCCGCGTCGCGCTCGCCGTCGACGCCTCGCATATCAGTGACGCGATCGGCCCGGCGCAACGGGCGCTTAAAGCAGCGCGCGATAAACTGGCCTCCGGCGGCGGCGAACTCGACGCCGAGGCGCGCAAGGCGATCGACGCCGAGGCCGAAAAGATCGGCGCGCAGATTCTCGAAATCGACCTCGCGCCGATCGCCGAGGATCAACTCGCGCTCGACAAGAACCCCGGCATTTCGGCGGCGACGATCCAGGCGCTGCTGCCGATATTCAAGCGTTAGCGCGCTTGTCGTTCGAACGACAGGAAATCGCGCTGTCAACTTTCGCGGAACAAGGCGTGGGAATGCCGAGTTTCTCCACTGTCATGCGTTCGTCGAAACGCATGACGGCGGGGCTCGCGCTTCTCGGGCCATGGCTCGCCGTCGCCCGGCGATCGTCGCGCGGGCGTTGGCCTCTCGGAGATGCAAGCGATGATCTCTTGCAACGCATTCGACACCGGGGGCTTGTGCCTGTTCGCCGCGAGCGGCCTGGCGATATTGTTGATTCATGATTGGGCGCTGCGCGATCCGGAAAAGCCGCGTCCGGTCGACATCGCCGATCGTTCAACCTGGCGGCGTCCGCGCCGCGCGCTCGCCGAGCGCGTCGCGATGCAATTTGGCTATTTCATGCTGACGGCGGCGAGCACGGAAGTGGCGTTGCGCTGGCTCCGCGTGATTTAGTCGCGAAGCGAAAACAAAACCCGCGGCCGCCGGCGCCGAGGCGCCGCGCGCGCCGCCATCCCCAAAATTTGCTCATACGGAGAGGAGTCCTTATGGTCTCGTTCTATTCCGACGTGCTGGCCAAATCGCCGGCGTTTCATTCAATCGACATTCAAAAATCGACTGAGTTGCTGGAGCCCGGCACGCGCGCGGCAGTGGCGAGGCTGATCGCCGAAGCCGCGACTCATGACCACCATCTCGTCGTGCTCGAGACCTTCCGCTCCTCGCGCCGTCAGTTGCAACTGTTCAATCAACACGCGACCGAACTCCGCAAGGTCGGCTGTCACGGCTATGGCGTCGCCTGCGATCTCGGCATCACCGGGCCATCGGGCGCCGTTGACTGGAAGGCCGATTACGCGCTGTTGCAGGCGCTCGCCAAAAAACACGGTCTGATCTGGGGCGGTGATTGGGGAACGCCGAAGTGTCGGCATTCCTTCCACGACAACGATCACGTGCAGCGCGTGCCGGTGTTTCGTCAAGCCGAACTCTTCGCCGGGGATTTCTATCCGGCTGATAACTACGACCCGTATGTCGACATGCAAGAGCATGGCGTCGCGGGGGTTGAAGTCTGACGGCCTTCGATCAAGCACGATATTTCGCGAACGCGCGGGCGATCCACGCATCGTGAAACGCCGCGCGGCTCCCGCCGCCGCGTCCGCCAACCACTTCCGCCGCTAACGACCATCGCCGCCGACCCTTCACGGGCCGGCGGTTTTTTTTCAACCGAAGGACATCCCATGACCAAGGAAAACCACGCTTCAATCTGGCGCTTCGCCAATTCCGACATCGCCTGTCTCGCGCTTGGAATCATTCTTGGCGCGCTGGCGGCGTTCGCCCCGATCAATGCCCGCGCGGCCGATTTGCCCTCCGCGAAAGTCGCGCCGGCGCCGCTGTTCATTCCCGCGACTTCCTGGACCGGACTCTACTTCGGCGTCTCCGGCGGCTACGCCTTCGACTCTTCGCCGAACATGAATCTGGAGGCGTACAACAGCGGTGTTGGAACCACGTTTCAGCCCTACGCCTATGCGGCCGGCGCGACCGCTGTCCTCAACAACCGCGCCTTTGTCTTCAGCCCGAACATCGGCGCCAATTATCAGGCGGGAAGCTGGGTGCTGGGGATCGAGGCTTCCGCCGATCTGCCGGTGGGCGGCGATGAGAAATCCGTGACCTTCGCGACGCCGGGGCTCGGCTCCGTTCCCTCGGTCGCGCAGATCGGCGCGGGGTGGACCGCGCGCTATGACGCGACCGCCAAGGCGGGCTGGCTGATCTCGCCGGCCCTTCAGGTCTATGTCGGCGGCGGTCCGAGCTTCCTGAAGACCGATTCGAGCGTCTATTCGGGTTCGCCCTATAACGTCGCCAGCGGCTTCGGGACGGCCGGCGCGCTGTTCGCCGGCTGGCACGCCAAGGGCGGCGTCGAATGGATGTTCATTCCGGGCTGGAGCGCGAAGCTCGAATACGACCACGCCGATTGGGGTTCGCATACGGTCGCGGGCTCCGGTCTGCTCTATGGCGCGACGCCGGCGGCGATTTCCGCGCAGCAGTCGCAGTTCATGGGAACCAAGCGCTTCACCGAGGAAAGCGTGCGCGTCGGCCTCGCCTATCACACCAATTTCCTTGGCGGGAACAACGGCCTGTTCTTTCTCCCCACCGGTAATGCCGGCGCCGATCTGGCGAAGTTCAACAGCAATGTTCAGACGACGATCGGCAACGTCAATAGCGCGATCCAGAGCAAGCTTCCGGCGCAAGGCGCGGTCGGTTCGGCCATCGGCAAGGCCGGGCTCTAACGCCAACCAAACCTCGCGCGAGAAATTTTCGCGCGAGGCTCCTTTAACGAGAGGGCCAGCAATGAAATTTCCCACCATCGATCCGACGACGGGCCTCATAATCAGCGGCGCCGTCGGCGTGCTCGACGCCATCGCCAAGGGCACGCTGGCGTTGCCGGATTACGTGCCCGCCGCCGCGACCCATGCGATTCAGCAGACCGACGCTTTTATCGTCGGCGTGTTCGTGCTCGCCGTACGAGCGGGCTCTTACATATACGAGCGCTACGGTGGATAGTGCGGCCGTCGTAGCCATCGCGGATGTTTGTGGGGCTCGTATAAACATCAACTTCACTAGAATGGATACAAAGATCCTCTCGGAACCAGCAATGATAGATGGGAATAGAATAAACCTTATTCCTAATGTTGCGTTGAAAACAGAGCCCGTAAAGGTAGTCGTGTTTACAGCTGAAATGAGGCCGGATCAGGCGTTGGCTTTGCTAAGGGCCTTACGGATTTCACTGGGAGGTCTCTCCGAGCCCATTCGACGCCAGTTTAATTTAGACGATGCGCTGCTGGACCTTCCCGCCAAAAAGGGAGGCTAAAAATGGCAGAAAGCCTTGTCATGGTCGTCACCCCCGCGATCTCTTTTGAGATATCGGCGTATGTTGCCGAAATGATTCAAAACATAACCGAAAGCATTGTCATTACCATCTCTGACACGGTGGCTGCTGTCGCCACGCGTTCTGCTGTTGGTCAAAGCGAGAGCTATACCGTAGCGGCAGGGGCTCTCGGCTCGGGGGTAGATGATGGACATGGACTTGATGATGAGATGACGAGCCAAGCAACAACATCGGATGATGTTTCTATCCTTGCCGCTTCTGCGGTAACTCTAGGGCTTGCGCTTGCTGTCGGCTCCTTCGCCGCGATGTGGGCGACCGATAATCCTATTCCTTCGCTTCTTTTTGCTGCGGGACTTTTTCTGGCGACATACGGCTTTTGGTTAATCAACCGCGCCGCTCGCCGGAGAACCGCCCGTGCCCATTGATGCAGTTGACGTTTGGAAAAATGCGATCGCTTGGCTTAATGGCCTTCAGCAAGGCCGGGGCCTCGGTGGCGCGAGTGCGTTTGCTGCGGCAGTCAGCGGATTTCGATTTGTCGAGAATACGGATTGGCAGGCTGCAACCATGCGCGTCATGTGTCTGATCTTGGCCTTGATGGGAATAATCCAATGGGCATTTATAATATTCGGACAATCGAGATGTCCTGCCAAAAAGCCTATTACCGCATCGCGTAAGGCGACACAAAATACTGGCAACTAGCGTTGCCAATACCCCTTCCACTGGCGCGACACAGGATGCGCCAGCGCGGAAACGGGCGAGTCTCCTATCTATAATAATTAGCTTAACCGAGTAGGTCAGAGACGGGATTACCCCCTTTGCGCCTTCCTCGTTCCGCCCCGCTGGCCCTTGGGCTGGCGGGGCTTTTTTGCGTTTTCAGCAACCCTTCCTTTTCCCGCTTGCGGGAGAACGCAGCCCTTGCGTAGAAAGAGTCGGATGACGGTTCGCGGGACGGTTGCGACACTTGGTCAACCGAAAGTCCTCGGTGAACATCCGGGAAAAATGAGTCGCGCCGCCAATCCCAAAAACCCTCATCCGACCCCGCTTCGCGGGGCCACCTTCTCCCACGAGTGGGAGAAGGACGCGCCCCGTCATCCCAGCCTCCTTCTCAACACGCTCAGCGCCACCGCGCAGGCGTTGGAGACGTTGAGACTCTTGATCGCGCCGGGGGTGTCGAGGCGCGCCACCGCGGCGCAGCGTTCGCGGGTCAGGCGGCGCAGGCCCTTGCCTTCAGCGCCGAGCGCCAGCGCCACCGGCGCTTGCAGCGGGACCGTCTCCAGGGTGTCCGCTCCTTCCGAGTCGAGGCCGAGGATCGTGTAGTTGTGATCGCTAAGTTCCTCCATCGCGCGGGCGAGGTTCACCACCGAGACGATCTCGACATGCTCCAGCCCGCCCGACGCCGCCTTGGCCAGCACGCCGGAAAATTGCGGGCTGTGGCGCTCGGTGACGATGATCGCCTCCACGGCGAAGGCGGCGGCCGTGCGAAGAATCGCGCCGACGTTGTGCGGGTCGGTGATCTGGTCGAGCAGCAGGATCAGCCCGCCGGTCGCCGCGACATCGGAAAGGTCGCGCTCGGGCAGGGGGCCGGCCTCCAGCAGCAGCCCCTGATGCACGGCCTCCTCGCCCAGCCGCCGCGTCAATTCGCGCGCCTCGACGAGCTGGGGCTTCAGCCCCGCCGCCTTCGCCACATCCTCGATGCGCGCGATCGCGTTGGCGGTGGCGTAGAGCGCCACGAGCTTGCGCTTGCCGGCGGTCAGCGCCTCGCGCACGGCGTGGGCGCCATAGATCAGCGCCGCGTCGGCGGGCCGGGCGCCGCCATCGCGCTTCTGTTTGCCGGCGGGCGGTCGGCGGTTGTGGGCGCTCATCTTTGTCTCCTCACCGCAGCACCGCCGATTTGATCCACCAGCCCGGGTGCGCGGCCTTTATCGCACGAGAGGCTTTCACGGCCGCGCGCGGCGTCGTGAACAGGCCGAAGCACGTCGCCCCGGACCCCGACATGCGCGCGAGTCTGGAGCCCTTCGCGCCGCCCAGCACCGCCAGCACGTCGCCGATGACCGGCGCCTCGATCGCCGCCGCATGTTCGAGATCGTTGCGGCCCCTGGCCAGCGCGCGCCACAGCGCCTCGCGCTCCATGCCGGGCTCAACGGCGGGATGGGCGGAGCCGTCCGCGCGCTCGCCGGGGGAAAGGCCGAGCCGCTGGAACACGGGCTTGGTCTCCACGGCGACGCCGGGGTTGATTAGCACGGCGGGCAGGGGCGGGAGATTGAGCGGCGCGCTCACATCCTCTCCGGCGCCGCGCATGAATTTCGCGCGAGGGTCGAGGCAGACCGGCACGTCGGAGCCGGTCGCGCGCGCGGCCTCCCTCAGGCGCGGATCGCTTTCGCCAAGCCCGTTGGCGTGGGCCAGCAGCCGCAGCGCCGCGGCGGCGTCGGACGATCCCCCGCCAATGCCGGCGGCGACCGGCAGCAGCTTGGTCAGGCGGAACGCGCCGAGGGTCAGACCCGGAACGCGGGCGGAAAGCTCGCGGGCGGCGCGGAGCACGAGGTTGTCCGGCCCCGCGCCCGCCGCTTGCGCCGTGGGGCCGACGACTTCGAGCGAGAGCGCGGCGGCGGGCGTGAGCGACAGCGCGTCGCCGGCGCCGGTGAAGGCGACGAGGCTTTCCAATTCGTGATAGCCGTCGCTGGCTCTGCGTCCCAGCACATGCAGCGTGAGGTTGATTTTGGCCGGGGCGCGGGTGGTCAGCATGACCACCGCAATAGAAGATCGCCGCGCCGGGCGCTAGACCTCACGCTCGATCGACCGATTCGGATTTAATGCCCCAGGCCCCTCGCCTCACCTCTCCCCNNTCTCCCCGCGAGCGGGGAGAGGTGGCGTCAACGTGGTTCCCTTCGCCATGAGTCGAGGGGATAACAATGACATATGCGCGTCGCGGAGCGCGTCACGCCGCTAGGCGCGATCTTCGCGGAACTCGTCTTCCGGCGTTTCATCGTAATCCGCCAGCGGCAATGTGAAACTGAGGATCGCGCCGCCATCGGGATTGCGCTCTCCCCATAGCTCGCCGTNNACTTAATGCGCCTCCACGATCGAATGGGAGATCGCCAGACCGACGCCCATCCCATGCGCCTTTTTGCTCGTGAAGGGCTCGAACAGATGTTTCTTGGCGTCTTCCTTGAATCCGGCGCCGGTGTCGACGATATCGGTGCGGATCATGCCGTCGTCGGTCAATGATGTTGAAATGGTCAGTTGGCGTTTTGTCGTGGCGGTCATCGCCTCGATGGCGTTCCGCTTCAGATTGACGATGACTTGCTGGATCTGGATTTTGTCGGCGAGGACGCGATCGTCCTTCGCGCTCAAATTAAGAACCGTTTGAGCATTTATCGCCTTCGCGATCGCATTGGTGAGTTCGCAGGCCTCCGCGATCAGATCATGCAGGTGGTGAACAGCTTTATCCGGCTCGCCGCGCGAGACGAATTGGCGCATGTGTTTAAGGATCGTCGCGGCTCGGACCGCCTGGACCGCGGCCTTCCCCAAGGTGTTTTCCACATTCTCCGGGCGCAGCTCCGGCGGCATTTTTAGCGAGCGTTGCGCCGCGGCGAGGTAAGTCATGACCGCGCTGAGCGGCTGATTGATTTCATGCGCCAGCGCGGTCGCCATTCCGCCCATGGCGTTCAGGCGGTCCGCCTGCAGCGCTCGCATTCTTTCCTCGATTTTGCGCGATTCAGTCAGATTGCGCACGAAACCGACCGTGAGGCGTTGGCCATCGAGCGGAATCTCGCTCATCGCGTATTCTATCGGGAACAGCGAGCCGTCTTTATGTCGTCCCTCGGCTTCGTGGGCGCGTCCGCTAAATCTGTTCCTCCAGATTCGTATTATCTTGGCGGCGACGCGATCCCATCTAATGCGCCCTGTCGCGGGCGCCAGCGCGCCGATATTCTTGCCCATCACCTCGGACGCCGCGTAGCCAAACATTCGCAACGCGGCGGAATTGGCGAATAATATGGTTCCGGTCTCGTCGAGCGTGAAAATCCCGTCGTTGACGCCTTCGACGGTGGCCCGCAACCGCGCCTCGCTTTCCTTCACGGATTGCGCCGCCCGGCGGCGCGCGAGGCTTGTGAAGACCTCCCAACGGCCGTGCTCTCGGATCAGCGCGAAATCGTGGTTGGCGATGGCGTCGAAAATTTCGCGCATGCCGAATTTTTCCGAAGAATATGAGCAGATCGCCAGCATGCGGTTGCTGGCGATGACGGGCGCGAGCTTGGCCTCATATTCGATGAACGACTCGAACTCGTCCTCCGCTAGCCAATGCGTGTCGCCAGCAAGTCGCAGACCCTCGAAGCCGCGCTGTAGCGCCCGTTCGAGCTTGTTCAACCATCCCGCGTGCGCGCGGTTCCCGTCGAACCTGCCGAGGTAAGTGTACCAGTCGCGGTGATCGAGAATTTCAATTTGCCCGCTGGCGAGGAATGCGTCCAACCGCGGCACGGCGCGATGCAGCGCCGCCTTCGCGGCGGCGGCCCCAAGCGGCTCCGCGGTGATCCAGAGGCAGAATTCGTTCGATTTCAAGCCTTCGCTGAAATAAGGCGTCAATATATCCAATAAATCCGTTTGGGTGGTGTAAACCTGACAGATGTGCGTTCCCCAGGGAACGTCCTCCACGCCGGCGATCCCCAATTTCCGTGGTGGTTGTTCCTGTGCCACGCCGATACGGTCCCGAGCTTGTGGCGCTTCCAGAATACTCATGCGCAGGTTCCCATTGGAACGGACATCTCACCATATCATACAGATTCGAGACGCCGAAACTTTCGCGTTAAGCTCGCGGTCGTTGGCGCGCGCGGCGTCCCTCCTTCTCGCACGAATAGGAGAAGGAGGGACGCCGTTTTAGTCAACATCAGTTGCCCATGACTGGACTAGGTCGAATTCATTTCGCTTTGTTTCGCGGAGCTTCTTCTCCCACTTGTGGGAGAAGACGGCCCGGCGAAGCCGAGTCGGATGAAGGGTTCTCTCCGCCGCTAGCGCACTTATCGTTCGAACGATAAGAAATCCCTAAAAATCAAAATGCTTGAGCAAGTTTTAATCGCAAAAGTCTATCAGCTTTCGCGGAACTTGCTCTAGCCTTTCCGCCGCGCGCTGATCGGTTCCTGGAAGCTTAAAGCCGTGTCCCAGGGGAAGTAGATCCAGGTCTCCTGCGCGACCTCATGCACGTAAGTGTCGACCTGAGGCAGCCCTTCCGACTTGGCGTAGACGGTCGCGAAATGCGCGCCGGGCAGCAGCGCCCGCACGATCTTCGCCGTGGCGCCGGTGTCGACGAGATCGTCGACGATCAGCACCTCGGGGGCGGGGCGCGCGAGCAGTTCCTCCGACAGCGACTTCAGCACGGCGATTTCGCCGCGCGTCGTCTCTTCGTGATAGCTCGCGACGCAAATCGTGTCGATGACTCTTATGCCGAGTTCGCGCGCCACGACGCCCGCCGGAATGAGCCCGCCGCGCGTCACCGCCGCGATCGCCGAAAAGCCGCCGATCGCCGCTAGCCGCTGCGCCAGCGTGCGCGTGTCGGCGTGGAAGCGGTCCCAGGAGACGGCGAGGATTTTTTGCATGGCCTTGGCCTTTACACTTTCGCGCCGTTGTTGGTCAGCCTCGAAATCATCTCTCGCGTCGCCGCCGCCGCCGCGCCGAGCTTTGAAGCGTCGCGCGCGCGCAGCACGATCTGGTTGCGCACGCCGGCGCTGGAAAAATGCGGATAGGAGCCGATGCTCACATCCTCGAAGCGCGCCGCCAGCGCCGCGAGGTCCTTGGCGTAGCGCCCCTCGGGAATGGCGTCGGCCTCGATGGTTTCGACCAGCACGCGCGCGCCGGTTCGCAGTCTCGGCGCCGCGGCGTCGAGCATCGCGTGCATGATGATCGGCACGCCGGCCATGACGATGACATTGCCGATCATGAAGCCGGGGGCCTTCGACATGCTGTTCTCGATGAGCTCCGCGCCCAACGGAATGCGCGCCATGCGGCGGCGCGCCTCGTTGAGCCGGTCGGCCGGAATGACTTCCAGCAGCATTTTTATCGCGCGCGGGTCTTCCTCTATGCCGACGCCAAAGGCTCTGGCGATGGCGTCGGCGGTGATGTCGTCATGCGTCGGGCCGATGCCGCCGGTGGTGAACACATAAGCATAGCGCGCGCGCAAGGCGTTCACCGCCGCGACGATCTCGGCCTCGACATCGGGAACAACGCGAATCTCGCGCGTGTCGACGCCGATATCGGCGAGATATCTGGCGATGTAATGGCTGTTCTGGTCCTGCGTGCGGCCCGAGAGAATCTCGTCGCCAATGACGAGAACCGCCGCCGTGACCGCCTCCGCCTCGCCCGTCATCCCGACGCTCCTTCCTCGCCACGATCATAGGCCGTGTGGAATGGGGGGCAAGCCCTATGGCGCCTTCCCGTCATGCGGCCGCCCAAAGTCAGGCGCGGCCGTATCCTGGCCCTGTTCCACGATTCCCTTGCGGATCGCGCGCGTGCGCGTGAACAAATCGAACAGGCCCTGGCCGTCGCCTTGCTCGATCATGCCCTGGAGCGACTTGAGGTCGGCGTTGAAACGGCCGAGCATGTCGAGCACGGCGTCCTTGTTGTGCAGGAACACGTCGCGCCACATTGTCGGGTCGGAGGCGGCGATGCGGGTGAAGTCGCGAAAGCCCGAGGCCGAGAATTTAATCACCTCGGACTGCGTGACGGTTTCGAGATGCGCCGCCGTGCCGACGATGTTGAAGGCGATCAGATGCGGCAGATGGCTCGTCACCGCCAGCGCGAGATCGTGATGCTCCGGCGTCGTCGCCTCGACCTTGGCGCCAAGCCGCTTCCAGAACTCGGCTGTCACCTCCACCATGCCGGCGTCCGTATCGGGCGTCGGCGTCAGTAGGCACCAGCGGTTCTCGAACAGCGTCGAAAAGCCTGAGTCCGGGCCGGAATATTCGGTGCCGGCGAGCGGATGCGCCGGCACGAAATGCACGCCCGGCGGCACATGGGGCGCGACCTGCGCCGTGACCGAGCCCTTGACCGAGCCGACATCGGAGAGAATGGCGCCGCGCTCCAGATAGGGCGCGCAGGTCCGCGCCACCGCGCCAATGGAGCCTACGGGAACGCAGAGGATGACGAGATCGGCGCCCGCCAGCGCGCTGCTTAAATCGCCGCTGGCGTCGTCAGCTATGCCGAGTTCGCGCACGCGCGCGAGAACTTGCGGCGAGGCGTCATAGGCGGCGATTTCTCGCACGGCGTTCCTGGCGCGCGCGGCGCGCGCGATCGACGAGCCGATCAGGCCGAGTCCGATCAGGCAGAGCTTGTTGAACAGCGGCGCCGCGTCGCTCATCGGCGCCCCACGAACTCGGCCAGAGCGGCGACGACGCGCTCATTGGCCTCTCGCGAACCGACCGTCAGCCGCAAAAACTCCGGCATGCCATAGGCGGCGATGGCGCGCAGCACGAGGCCCCGCTCGGTGAGGAATTTGTCGGCGTCGGCGGCGCGGCGGCCGTCCTCGTCGGGGAAGCGGATCGCCAGAAAATTACCAACGCTCGGCAGAACCTCCAGCCCCAGCGCGGCGATGTTTTGCGCGAGCCAGGGCAGCCACTCCGCGTTATGGGCGATGGCCGCCCCAAGATGCGCTCTGTCCTCCAGCGCGGCGATTCCGGCCGCCGAGGCGACGCTCGACACGTTGAACGGCGAGCGGATGCGGTTCAGCGCGTCGATAATTTCAGCGGGGCCGTAGCCCCAGCCGAGCCGCAGCCCGGCGAGACCATAAATCTTCGAGAAGGTGCGGGTCATCACCACATTGTCGCGCTGCGTCGCGAGCGCGACGCCGGCCTCGTATTCGGTTGTCGTCACATATTCGGCGTAAGCCGCGTCGAGCACCAGGATCGCATTTTTCGGCAGCGCGTCGGCGAGGCGCGTGACTTCGCTCAAAGGCAGATAGGTTCCCGTCGGATTGTTGGGATTGGCGAGAAAGACCATTTTGGTTTTCGCCGTCACGGCGGCGAGCAGCGCGTCGACATTGGCGGTGTAATTCGTCTCTGGCGCGACGATGGGCGTTCCGCCGGCGGCGAGCGTGACGATTTTATATTCGAGAAAGCCGTATTGGCTGTAAATCGCCTCGTCGCCCGGACCGATGAAGGCCAGCGCCAGCAACTCCAGAATTTCGTCCGAGCCCGCCCCCGCGATGATGCGCGCGGGGTCGAGGTTGTGCGCCGCGCCAATAGCCGCGCGCAGCAGCTTCGACGAGCCTTCCGGATATGCGGCGGCGTGCTCGATGCTCTGGCGCGCGGCGGCGATCGCGCGCGGGGAGGGGCCGAGCGGCGTCTCGTTGGCCGAGAGCTTGAACACGCGCGCGCCGTTCCGCGCCGCGGCCGCGCTCTTGCCGGGAACATAGATGTCGATGGCCAGCACGTTTTCGCGCGGGGCGGGTTTGGTCATATGTGGATTTCCTTGGCTTAACCCTTCGGCGAGAACACGCCGGCGCGAGCTTCGTTCATCTCGAAGCGCGTCGCATGGCCGCCGATGGCGTCGACGGCGGGCGCCTCGACGCCGCAGGCCTTCAACTCGTCCAGCAATCGCTCGGCGCCGGTCTTTGTGGATGAGTTTTTGGCGGGCGCGGCGACCAGCAGCGCATGGCCGCCGCTTTTGGGCGCGCTGGCGAGAATCTCGCCCTCCGCCGCCGCGACCGCCGCCGGCACGTCATGCGCCCAGCGCGGCAGCGACACCGAATAGAGCGCGATGTCCTGCGCGTAAAAATCGGTGGCGGGCTTGGCCACGACGAAGACCGGCAGTCCCGCCGGGTGATCGGGCCGCTCGACGAACGGCAGCCGCGCGATGATTTTTGGCGCGCGCTCGCCTACGAGACGCAGCCACCAGGCGCCGTCGCCGGAGCCGCCGAGCGAACGCAGCACGCCGAGATCGCCCGATGACGCGCTCACGGCGTCGATGACCGCGACCGCGCCGTGATGCGGGACATAAGGCACGGTGAAGCCGAAATGAAAGCGCGCGCTGTCGCGCATCTGCGCGTCGCCGCCGGAATCGTCGGCGTGGACGGAATAGGGGGCCTGCACGAAGGTGAAGGTCGAGACGATGACGCGCCAGATGCCCTCCACCGCGTCGAGCGGCAGCAGGCCGTGGTGGCGCTCGACCAGCGCGCGCATCATCTGCGCCTCGCGGTCGGGCCTAAAGGCGCAGCCGCCGCCAGGCCCGGCACATTGCGTCCGCTTGACCTCGATCAGCCGGTCGATGATCTCGCCGCGCTGCATCAAAAGGCGGTGCATGGCGAGATCGATGCGGTCGATCTCGCCGCGCAACTCTGCGAGCGCGTCGGTCGGGGTTTTGGACAAGGCGTCGTTTTGCATGGCGGGCTCGCGGTTTGGCGCCTGTCTTAGGGCAGCGCGGCGCCGCGCGCAATCGCGGGCGTTTCCCGTCTCACTCGAACTTCATCTGAAACGCGACAATCGTGCGGGCGAGCGGCGCGCGCGGCAAATAGCAAAAAGTGTTGGTGGCGACTTTCGCCTCTTCGCAATGCGGATGGTCGATGCTCCAGTCGTAACCGAGCTCGTCCATGCAGGCCTTGATATTGTCGGAGATGACATGGCCGGGCTTGCCGCGCTCCAGCGGAAAAGCTTCCTCGACCTTAAATTCGCAGTCGGTCACGTCGAGGCGCAGTCCGGCGAGATAGCGTCCGGCGCCGCTGCTGGTGAGAAACATCGCCTCGGTGGCGAAGAGAAAGGCGAGCCCGGCCGCGAAGGCGACCTTGGCCCGCAACTTGGTCTTGAAGAAATTGAGGTCGAGAAAGGACAAAAACCCGAGCGCGACCAACGCGCCGCCAAGCAGCAGCGTGATCGGCGCGAAAAATGACGCCAAAACGTTGTCCATGGGCTTCCCATCGAAGCAGAGGCGCCGCGTAGGATTGCAGATTAAGATGCAACATGGAAAGGCGCAAGGCCGCGCGCGAATCCTTCTCCCGTGGAACGGGAGAAGGCGGCATGCGGAGCATGACGGATGAGGGATGTCGCGGACTTGGCTGAATCCCTCCCATCAGCCCTCATCCGACTCCGCTTCGCGGAGCCACCTTCTCCCACAAGTGAGAGAAGGGAAGAGGCTGCTTAAGCCGGGCGGCGCGTCGCGCCGCTGTTCGGGCGGCGGGTGGGTTGGCCGGTTCCGCGCGGCGCCGTCGCCGCCTGCGGGCGGCCCTGCGCATGTTGCGCGGCGCGCGGGGCGCCGGCTCCCGCGCCTTGCGGGCGATGGTGCTGTTGCGGCCGCGGGCGGCGGACTTCCTGCTCAGGGTCCTCGTGACGGCCGCCCGGCGTGCGCCGGTCGGTGCCGTCGATGGTCTGGCGCGTCAGCTTTTCGATGGCGCGCAGCAAGGGCCGTTCGGCGTTGTCGCAGAGCGAAATCGCGCGTCCCGTCGCGCCGGCGCGCGCCGTGCGGCCGATGCGGTGCACATAGGCCTCCGGCACTTCCGGCAATTCGAAATTGACGACATGGCTCACGCCGTCGACATCGATGCCGCGCGCGGCGATGTCGGTCGCGACCAGCACGCGCGTGCGCCCGTCGCGAAAATCCTTCAGCGCGCGCAAGCGCTGGCTCTGGCTCTTGTTGCCGTGGATCGCCGCCGCGCCGATCGTGGCGTGCTCCAGATGCTGCGCGACGCGATCGGCGCCGCGCTTGGTGCGGGTGAACACGATCGCGCGGGAGATGTCCTTGTTTTGCAGCAGCTCGACCAAAAGGTCGCGCTTGGCGCCGCCGTCGACGTAATAGACATGCTGCTCGACGCGCTCGGCGGTGGTCGCCGCCGGCGCGACGCTCACATGCACCGGGTCTTTCAGCATGTCGCCGGCGAGGCCGGCGATCTCCTTCGGCATGGTCGCCGAGAAGAACAGGTTCTGCCTGATCTTGGGCAGCTTCGCGACGATCTGGCGGATCGGCACGACGAAGCCGAGATCGAGCATATGGTCGGCCTCATCCAGCACGATGACCTCGGTCGTCCCGAGTTTGACATGGCCCGAGGAGATGTGGTCGAGCAGACGCCCCGGCGTCGCGACGAGCACGTCGAGGCCGCGCGCCAGCATGTCGATCTGCGGGCGATGCGAGACGCCGCCGACGATCACGCCGACGGCCGGACGGAAGAACTGGCCATAGGCGCGGAAGCTGTCGGCGATCTGCGCCGCGAGTTCGCGCGTCGGCGCCAGAATGAGCGCCCGCGTCGTATAGGGCGCCGGGCGGCGGCGGTCGTTCAAAATGCGTTGCAGGATCGGCAGCGCGAAGGCGGCGGTCTTGCCGGTGCCGGTCTGGGCGATGCCGAGCAGATCGCGGCCCTGCAACAGCGAGGGGATGGCTTGCGCCTGGATCGGGGTGGGGGTCTCGTAGCCTTCATGCGTAAGAGCGCGCAAAAGAATCTCGGCGAGGCCGAGATCGGTAAATTTGGTCACGTGTTTTCTTTCAAAATGTGATCCAAACCCCAAGCGCGGCGTGTCGCCGCCCTTTTGGGGTCGATCGGTCAAGATGGAGACAGACCCCGCGTATCGGGCCGTCGTATCGTGAGGAAAAGGGACGCTCGACAGATCGTCGGCCTGGACTTAAGGCAAGGCCTGTTTACGCGACTGGAGCGTCTCGCGCCGCGACGCGGCTAGGGAGGTGATACAGGAGCGGGGCGGCCACGTCAACGGTGGGGTGGCCTTGGGCGGCGGGTCCATTCGTGCAAGCCCATGCGATCGCTCTGGAATTGAGGCGCGAATGCGTGCATATTATGAAAATGACAGCACGCGAGCGATGGATTTCCAATATTAAATGCGATGATTGCGGGGCTTCCGCGACGATTGTTATCTCGGAAGAAGACCATCCCAATGAGACGGGGAGCATGGGGACAAGGATCGAGGCTTGCCCTCCCGGTTTCGAGGTGATTTCGGGCGCGAATGGCTCTCGGGAACCGCGCATCATCTGCGCTAGCTGCAAAACCGTGGCCTTCGGCCCAAAACACCGAAGCGGCTGATTTGGCGTCGTCAGCTTACGGATTTTCTCAAGTTTTCGGATACTGTCGCGATGGCTCCGTCGACGACGAGCGAATGATCCTTGTCGAAGACGATCCGGGATGTCGTCTCGTCGATCTTGAGGACATAACGAACAAGATGAGGGTTAATGTTAACCGGCTGCCCGCTTTGGGCTTCCTTAAATGCCACGAGGTCATACGCCATATGTCAGTCTCCACCCTGCTTCGCGTTGACCATGGCAGGGAGGCGGGGGGCGCGTCAAACGCTCTTCGCGAAAAACCCTTAAGGAGCAATCGCCATGAACATCCGATACGCTGTTTTGACGACGCTACTGATGGCGCTTCCGGCGCTTCCGAGCCACGCCCAGCCCACCGGGTCCTTTTTTCCCGAGTTGCGCGCGCAAGGCGTTTCTTGCGCGGACTTCCGCCACAATCGATTGGGCTCCTGGACCCCGATCAGAAAAGTGACCATCGTCGGCCCCAGCGGGCCGTTCACGGTCGAACCGGACGAGATCTTCAGTCTTGATTCGACCGTCATGAGCGTGAACATCGCGGCGATTTTGGACGAGCGCTGTTTGTGAGGACCGTCGCGCCCCGTCGACCGATCAATTTCGCGGCTTCGCCCGCGTCGATATTGACAGGCGGCGGCGCTCTGACTAGACGAAGCACTCTATCGCGCGGACCGACCTGACGGGAGCGCCGGTGGGGGATAGTTCAACGGTAGAACTGCGGACTCTGACTCCGTCAATCTTGGTTCGAATCCAGGTCCCCCAGCCAATAAAATCAATAGCTTGTGAATCTGTGTCACAAAAGATTTCAGGCATGTCACTCTGGTGTCGCCGCCTTACCCGCCCACAGTCGCCGACTAGGCGGCCACTTCCCAGCGATCGGCCAGTCGGCCGCTTGGCGGCGCCGGAGGAAATTGCCGCATCGCCTGCGTTCGCGCCGTTGACCGTCGATCTTGGATCACTGACGGCGCCCACCCCATCAGTTAACGGCTCTTGCAAGAGGGTCGTCGTCTATGTTACCTCTGCCACGCTGTTGAAAAGGGCGAAGTTTCCTTTCAATTCGGCGATTTTTGGCTACTCGGCTACGAGGGCGCCGAAATTAAGTCATTGAAATGCGCCTTGTGAAGCAAGCATCCCCTTTTTGGGATGTCGGAATGCCCTTTTTCAACAGCCTAATGAAGCGTCCGCGCGCAACTCCGTGATAACTCGTGGAGACATTAGGACCCGCGGGGATCGAATATATACGATTGGTTTCGTTCAACCATTTTGAAGCGAGCGAGGCAGGTCACAAGTGAAGATCTTTACGCGAGTTGGTTCAGTGATCGAGCTCTTCTTGGTCCTTGTTGGGCCTGTCGCAGCCGCGGAAAGATACTGCGCCGATCCGGCGACAGGCGATCGGATCGCGGCCGGCGCTGTCGTCGAAAAAGGAAAGAAAGTGCTGCGGTGCTGCCAAAGAGCGCCCGTTAGCGGCCGTTCAAGCGACGCGTTTTTTATCGACGAGTCGAAGTTCAAGCGCGTGCGGGAACCCCACCGCTGTTGGTCCACTGGATTGCGCACCCGGGACTTCGCGCCGGCCAAATTGCCAACCCATCGTCATAGCCAGCGCCGTCGCTAAACCGGAAGGACCTTCCGCCAGCTTTATCGAGACGGCAATTTGACGTTTTCCGCACTCCACCCACGAAATTTCCAGTTGGGAGCGCTCCGCGCACCGCATCCCCCGGGGCGAACAAAAGCCAAAGCGCATGACGGGACGATTTTCGCGCCGCCGCGCACGCTCGACTGCATCGTCCAAAAGCGCATCGCGGATTTGTGGTGTATGTTCTCTCTTGCCACAATCATCTGGTCTGCGGTACGATTGAGACCGATCAAGGCAGGCGCCGGCTACGAGTAGCAGGGTTTAACTTAGTCCCTGAAACTGTTTCGTGAGGCAAGCCAATGGTCAAGAACTGTTACGGTTTGGCAAGGGGCGATCGTGCAAAAAACTTTCATTGATGTTACTGCCGCACTTGTCGTAACTCTACTTGTGATCACGGCGGCGAATATTGCACAATCGATCATCGAACCGGTCGTGTTTGCAATATTTATTATTGCCCTGATTTGGCCCCTGCAAAAAGCGCTTCAGTCCAGGATGCCAAAAGCTGTCGCGCTGCTGGTTAATGTCCTTTTAACGCTGGGGATCATCATCGCGCTCTCGTCCGTGATTGCATGGGGAGGTCGAGAGGTTGCCGATTGGATTCGTGGGAATCTTTCCGATGTCCAGGACAGGTTCATTTCGTCGACGAAATGGCTTGAAGAGCACGATATTTTCGTCCTCGCGCTTGTGACCGAGCATTTCAATACCGCCTGGCTGGTCAACTTTTTTCAGGTCGTCATCGTAAGAGTGAACCTTCTCGTTGCCTTCGCCGTTCTCGTTTTCATATATGTGATTATGGGTCTCGCTGAAACTAAAGGTTTTCAGGAAAAAATTGCATCCTTGGAAAATGAAGATACGAGTCGCCGTCTGTTGCAAGCGGCTCGGCAGATAGGCCAAAAATTTCGCAAATACATGGTAGTGCGCACTGTAGCCAGCATCGCGACCGGCTTCGCCGTCTGGGGCTTCGCTCATGTTGTCGGCCTCGAACTGGCCGCCGCCTTGGGCGTTCTGTCATTCGCGCTGAATTACCTCCCTTATGTAGGTGCGCTAGCCGCCATCGTTTTTCCAACGCTTTTCGCCTTTGTTCAATTTGATTCCGGGGAGATTGTAGTATTCGTCTTAATTGGTCTCATGGTGATCCGGTTTGTGATCGGAAGCCTTATCGAACCGATATTTTCGGGTTCCGCTCTCGCCATTTCGCCGCCCGTGGTCGTGTTCGCGATTGTTCTATGGACTTTTTTGTGGGGCATCCCTGGCACCTTTATTGGCGTGCCCTTGGCAATCGCCTTTCTAACTCTCTGCGAACAGTTCCCGTCAAGTCGCTGGATCACAACCATGTTGTCGGGTGATTCACCAAGTCAACGACGCGCATTTAAAAATGAGGGGTCCGAACTCGGCCCAGAGGGAGGCTGAGGGGCCAAGCCGTTTTTCCGGAACGGTTTATTTCATATGATCAATATCTTGCGGATTCGGACTGTATAAGATCAGTTTGACGTATCGACTTCCATTCGCTTCCAAAAGAGCTGTTCCATACAATCGCACTTTCGTCTATTTCGTTGTTTTTAAGGAGCGTCTTTAGCTCTCCGTACGTTACCGGGCCAATGGTCTTTCCCGCCTTTGCATAATACCAATTCATAATGAATGGTTGGCCTTCGTTAGACGTTGAAGATGGTTCAGGCTTCAAAGTCCCAAGAACGCTGTTGATCGAATTTGGGGGCGGTACTTCGGCATCTGTCGTGCGTCCGAATAACAACTGACGCAATATGTCGCGACCAATTGCTTGTTCGAGCGCCTTAAAGGCGAAAAACGGTATTAATGCGAAGAACATAATGATAACAGTTATAATTATTGCTTGGAGAGTTCCATCACCGATAGCCGGAATGCTTTCAACAAATGTCTTGCCATGCCACATTCCGATAAGAGTTTCTTCTATTATATAGAATATAAGAAGGGTAATGGCGAATATAGCATCTTGAAACATGATCGCATAAACAAGCGGCTTACCCCTAAAATGGTCACCGAGGCTTAAGCGCTGTCCTATCAACACGACCTTCGCCAAAACCCACGCGTTGATAAGAGCACAGCCTTGCTGGTAAGTCAGGATGTCCTCGTTGAAAATGAGAGCTTTATGAATAGAGAATAGGTTCAATAGAATCCAAATGTACAGAAATATTTGAAACAGTTTTCGTGTTTCGTCGATGGCTAATGCTTTCAGGCGGCCTAATCGGTCGTTCACCATCTTCCTACCTCCATGCGATACGGCGGAGTGACGAATCATGATGCTAGGATCGGGCGGATTGCGCAATCCATTAATGGCATGTTTCCTTTGTTCCGGTGCGCGCGGATGTTGACGGCTGGCGGGGCCGACGTCAGCGCGCAAGACATTGATGAGAAGCTCTCTCGGTCGGAAAAGGAAGAACTCAGATCGCGCTGGCGGCGTGACGTGGTGATGG
Organism: Methylocystaceae bacterium; assembly: GCA_003134075.1. Taxonomy (GTDB): domain Bacteria; phylum Pseudomonadota; class Alphaproteobacteria; order Rhizobiales; family Beijerinckiaceae; genus Methylocystis. The sequence goes on from PLAI01000207.1 coordinate 31,197, forward strand.
CCTGCCGATCAGCGTCCAGTAATCCATCGGCGACGTGCGCAAGCCGATCCCGAGCAAGGTGTCGAAGGCCGAGCGGTAATGACGCCGCTGGTTCCAGCGGAAGACGAATTCGTCGAGAAAGGCTTGGATATGGGCAGCGTTTTGTTGCCAGTTGACGGACTAAATGTCTGACCTAGATATCGCGGTGCAGCGCAGTTCGCGCCGTGATTTTGAGCGCGGGATGAGGGGGGTATCGCAATGCATTGGAAATTGAAGGCCACTCTATTCGGAGTTCTTTGTGGGGCGTTTCTGTTCGACGCAACCGTGCCAGGTTTGACCGCTCCCATAAGCATCGCGGTTCCGCGATTAAATGACGGGACAGTGTCGGGTTTCCAGCAAATCAGGGCTGTTCATCCGGCTTCCGGCAGGCATTGCCTTGCATGGAGACGGACATGGAATTCGCGGCACGGTATCGCCCATCGGCGGTGCGTGCATTGGAGGTGAATGCAACTTCAAAAGCGCAACCTTTGAAGAGGAGCAACGAACAATGAAGACGTTATACACGGCGCTGTTGGTGGCGGGTCTCGCGGCAGGACTCTCCTTCGAAAGTTCGGAGACGTTCGCGGCCGTGCCGATGATGGCGCAAGGGGCGCTCGCGACAGGGGGTGGGGCGCGCATCGAGAATGTTGTCGTTGTCCACAGGGTGGTCCGCAGGAGACCTGTCGTGGTGCATAGGCGCGTCGTACGCTAATCGCTTCGCGGAATTTAATTCCTGAAGACGCGAACAAACAGAAGTTATCGGCCGGCGGATTGCCGGTCGAATATTTTGGGTGGCGAGGGAAAACCTTGCTTGGCGCCAATGAGCGCGCCAGACGCGGGCGATCATCCTCACAGTGAAGATAACGTGGAATTCAGTGCGATTTTTTCCGCGCGTCTCTCGACGCACTCATTGTCTTCTTCGCGTCGACCGCGCCTACGACTTGTAAGGTGGGCCGTCTTGGCGCCGGCGGCGGCGATCCATTGCCTTGCCGCGCCCACAACACGTTAGGTATGTCAAACCAAAGGGGGCGAAAATGTCAGATCTCGTTGTCGTAGTTTACCAGAGCGAAGCCAAAGCCGAGGAGATGCGCCGGAAGCTGTTCGAGCTTCAGAAAGAATATTTGATCGAGATTAGCGACGCGGCAATCGCCGTCAAGCAAGAAGACGGCCACGTCAAACTGAATCAGCTTTTCAACACCACGGCTGTCGGCGCCGCATCGGGTGGGTTTTGGGGCTTGCTGATCGGATTGGTCTTTTTGAACCCAATCCTTGGCGTCGCACTGGGCGCCGCGTCCGGCGCCATCAGCGGCGCGCTCACCGACTATGGGATCAACGACGAATTTATGAAGCAGCTTTCCGAGAGCTTGCAGCCCGGCAACGCAGCTCTGTTTGTCCTAATAAGGAAGGTGACGGGCGATAAAATGCTGGAGGCATTGAAGGGCACGGGCGGAACGGTTCTCAAAACGTCATTGGACGATAGCAAGGAGAAGGCGCTCCGCGACGCCCTCGCCGCTAGCTGACGACCCGCCGAGGAGCTGCTTGAGTCCGTTCGAGTTTCTGAGGATCCCGGCTCGAGGCGATCGACCGGGGTCCGAATGCCTGCTCGACATAGGCGAGGAAGCTCTCGCCATTGATCGGCCCGTCGAGCATGAAGGGCGCGGTGGTCTCGTCGCATCGCAGGGCGGCGAGGAAGGTCCTGGTTTTCCGATGCCCATGTGAGCCCTCGGCAGAGCACGCCTATGATGACTCGGCGCCGCTCATGGGCTTGCGCTGGGCGCCCGAGAAATTTTGATGCTTAACTGGTTCAGCCTCAAACTCTGTTGCGGACGCGCCTACAATGGCGGCATATGCGCGCGCAAAAGTTCTGGCCCGGCCCAACCACGCATGGCTCGTTTGACAGTTGTCAGACGATTGGTCTGTCCCTCAGAGATTGAGGATGAACCAATTAAATGGACGTTCCCGAGCGTCGTGGCTACGATTAGGCCATTGAGTTTATTGAAAACGATTTCTCACGCCAAAATGGCTCCTGACAGCCATGCCGCCAAGATGGCGCCGCCAAAAGCCATTCTCCCCTCACCCTAAGAGATGAAGAGGGGAGAACGCAATTCTTCGCCGATCAACTTTATTGAGCCGGAGCTTCCGGATTGCGCGGCCGCGGCTTGCCGCGACGATGAACGCGCGCGACGCGGCGATGGCGCCGACGTCCACGCGACGGGCTCCGCGGACGCGAATGCCGGGGCTCGTGGTGGAGCCCGGTGAACTGTCGTTCCTGGGCCTCAACGTCCGACGGCTCAGCGACAACAAAAGTCGCAACCGCGGCTCCCGCGAAAAGGGCCGCCAAAAACGAGCGGCGCGAAACCCGATCCTTGTCAGCTAAGATTTCCGCTGTCATGTGTATTTGCCTCCCTCACAATTTCAATGTCTAAGTCAAGCTACTGATTACCGCGCTGCCGATTAGCGGCGCCAAAGGTTAACGCACTACGTAATAGCGGGTTCCGCGAGGGTCGATCGATTCTGGCGCCGCGACGACCGCGGAAAGACTCCGCTTGCTGGACCGTAACGCCGAGTCCGTTCACCGGCTGACAATGGCCGCGACGCCGAGGATGATCGCTATCGCAAGGAGCGCGCTCGCCGCAACAGCCCATCGCGTCATGATGGAGTCAGCTCGCTCGGCAAAGGCGCCTAATGCGACGATCTTTCCTGCCGCTCGCTCGCCGAACGCCAGCACGTCGCTTTCGGGGACAGAGGGCAAGCGGGCGCGCAGTTGCGCCCACTGCCTCTATCAGCGCACAAATTCGGGGCCTTGCGGCGCGCGGCGCGGCGGCGAAACACGTTGCGCTTTTCCCGATTTGGGTGGCGTCGGCGGGGAGGGGCGTTCGTCGGTAGACTGCGCCGGCGCGTTACTCTTAGGCAGGGGCGGTAGGCGCTCCTCGATGCGCCCGGCCATGTATGAGAAGAACGGGTTCGAGGACATGCGCAGCAGCGCGTCCAAGCTGACGATCAACGTTCCGCGTTCGCCTCGCGGGGCCAGCGCGCCCAGATTGGCGCCGAAGTTCTCCGAGAGGTCGGGCGTAAGACCATACAGCGAGTCCGTGAGCGGAAACGGCAACGCGACATGCGAAAGCGAAAAAACCCCCTTGGGATAAACGAGCCCGAGCGGGCGCGTTCGTTCCGTCGTCTCGCCGGCCTCAACCACGCGCTCGACGGCTTCATCCGTTCCTTCGCCAGCATTTGTCACGACCGCCAGTCGGTAGTTTCTGACGCCGGGCGGCATGAGCCCGGAGAGCGCAGCATCGGCCGCCGGACGGATCAACGGTCCGAGCTTGGCGTTACGATTGACGTCGAACAAGACAAGCTCGCTGCCGTTCGAGGGCAGATGCGCATAAAGGCCCGAGAGCACCGCGCTCGTGCTCACCGTAAAATCAATGACCGACTGAAACGTCAAAATTGGCGGCAGTTCCGTCAGCCGGCCCTCGCGCTCGTAACGAGAAATCTGGGTCTGAAGCGCCGCCGTCAAGCGATAGGACTGACGCGCGCCATTTATTGGAAACGAATTGTATTTGAAGGGATTAAATTCGGGCAGAACGCTGAGCCACGCGGCTTTTGCAAATGCGGGGAACATCGCGGGCAGACCGGCGAGTCCGGCGAAACGCGCGAAACGCGTGATGCCCACCATTGGGGAGATCAGGATCATGCGGTTGGGCGCAACCAGCGATTTGTCATCGAGCGCGTCGAGCGCATATTTTAATGCGAGCGATCCTCCATTCGAAAAACCGACAATGTGCAGAGGCGCGGGAGCCGGCGCGGGNNGCGAGTCGCGTCGCCGCGAACCATGTCTCCCAGTCTACGTCAGTCAAGGCGGCCGGCACCGTGCCGTGAGCCGGTAGCCTGATCGCGATGACCACAAACCCATGATCGCGATATAGAGATGCGACATGACGAAGACTGTAAGGCGAATCCGTCAATCCGTGCAGAAGCACGACAGCGCCGATTGGCGCTCCAGATGGCTCGAGAATATATGATCGATTCCAATCTTGTGAAAAATGCCCCGGGTAGACTGGGCTGCCTTCAAAATAGCGATTGTAGGAGACCTGTTCCTCCGGCGCCAATTTTCCGGTGACATTGGCGCGGAGCGAGAGAAATATCTTTTCTTCCGCGTCGAGATAGGCTGGCCAGTCGGCCCCCTCCAACTTTTTGGCGCTCAATTCGTGGGGCACGTAGGTATGCCAAACGTCAAGCTGCGCCCCGCGTTGAGAGTCGTACGCGCGAACCGCGAACAGCGTCAAGGCGACAACCGTCGTAAGCGCCAAAAAGCGTTTGAACAGTTTGAGAGCCGTAACTCGCATCTCTCACCCTCCGCCTATTTTCCAATCGAACCCGCTCAAAGATCATGGCTCGGCCACGCCGAGCGCCGCGGATGCAGCTTCCGCGAACTGGTCAGATAGGGCAAGCCGTCGCCAACAGGAAGCGATTTCAGGCGGCGCGGCTCTCTATGTCTTAGGCGGCACACGGGCGAACACCGACCTTTGCGAGTTTCCGCTTTCTTCGACCGTGCCGCCAACTTCGATACGGTAGTCGGGAGGCAGCCTCGCGCTAAGTTTTTCAATCGCGGGATTCTAGGCCGCGACTGCTCCTCGGGCGTCATGCCCGGGGCGGCGTCAGCCTGAACGGTCAAAGTCGGTATGCGCTGGCGACGCCAGATCAACGGATGTTCCTGGCCAAACTCGAAAGTCGCAAGTTGACCGAGCGGAACGGTTCGTCCATTTTCAAGTGGAATTCGCAGCGATTGCAAGGTCGCGAGCGAAGCGCGCTGTTCGTCGGTCGCCGCCCCGTGACCTATTTTCCGATCAACTAAGCAGTTTTTATGCAGAACGCTTGACGTTCAAGGAGAAAATAGTGAGCGCGTCGATTGACGGAATGGAGGTTGCACCGGCAATTTAATTCGTCGCCTCGGCGACGGACGCGAATATTTCGCGTTGAGGCGCGGCGCCTAAAGTCAACAATGTCGTCCGCGACAATTGAATTCGGCGGCGCCAACGGGGCGTGCAAGGTTCGAACAGATAAATTTGGAGCACGACATGAAAGAAACTCAGGTTATCAAGGGTCCGACCGCGATCGTGTTGACCTTTGTCGTTCTCGCCGCCTGCCAGCTTGCGCGGGCCGTGATCGAACCCGTCGTCTTCGCTTGTTTCGTCATCATGATAACTTGGCCACTCGACAAGGCGCTCCAGTCGAGAATGCCGAAAGCCTTGGCCTTGTTGCTGACAATCATCATCACCGCGGGCTTCATTTTTGTGCTATTTTGGATGATTGCTTGGGGCGGACACCAAGTCGCGGATTGGATCAGGCTGAACTTGGATCGAGCTCGAGATGTGCTCGTCTCTTCGACGGCATGGCTAGAAGAGCATGACATTTTCGTTCTTGCGCTGATTACCGATTACCTCAATCCGTCCTCGATGCTCGCGTTCTTTCACGCCGTCGCCGTAAGGATGAACACTGTGCTGGCGTTTTCCGTGATCGTATTGATTTTTGTCCTCATGGGGCTCGCCGAAACAGAGGCGTTCCAAAAGAAGATTGCGTCGGGCAAAAATCAGGATATCGCTCGCCGCGTGATGACCGCCGGGAAGAAAATAAGCGAGAAATTTCAAAAGTACATGCTTGTGCGAACCTTGGCCAGCATCGCTACCGGCATCGCGGTTTGGCTTTTCATCCTGTTGATGGGCCTCGAACTCGCTTCGGCATGGGGCGTGCTGTCTTTCGCGCTAAACTATATGCCCTACATCGGGCCGCTGGTCGTCACCGTGCTTCCCGCGCTGACGGCTTTCATTCAAACCGGCTCCACCGAGACGGCGCTTTTTGTTCTGCTCGGCCTTGTGCTGATTCAATTCGTGATCGGAAGCTATCTTGAGCCGGTGTTTTCCGGCACCGCGCTCGCGATCTCGCCCACAGTGGTTATGTTCGCCATCCTCCTGTGGACTTTCTTGTGGGGCGCGCTCGGTGCTTTCCTCGGCGTTCCGCTGGCGATCGCAACTCTCACGGTTTGCGAACAGTTCCCTTCAACGCGTTGGATCGCGGACATCTTGTCCGGGGATTCGCCAAAGGAAGCGGCGGAGGCCTGAGCCGTCGCCCCTTATTCGCATCAGGCCACGGATTGCGCGAGATTTCGACGCAGCTGCGCCGCGATGCCTTTGAAGCCAACCCATTGGTCCGGCACACTGAAGTCTTGAAATGGTAACGTTATTTGCTATCCCTTTTGTATGGAGAAGGAGGACGCGCGCGTAATGTGCGCTATTGACCGATTCAGTGGCATTTCGCGGTTGTTTTTGCCCGCTCAAAAGGTCAAGTTAATTTTGCGGCGCAATTTCAGCGCTCTCTGGCGCTCTCCCGGGTCGTTCTCCGAACTCGGCTGAGTTTACCACACGCTGAATCTCATATGTCCTTACATGCGTCAACGCGATCTCCAGTAGGGGAGCGCTCACTTGAAAGCGTTGCGCCCGCGCGAACATATCTCCAAGAATGTGCTCTCCTTCTGTGCGCGAACCTCTTTCGATATCGCGCAACATCGACGCTTTCAGTCCGAACCCACGTCGCGTCAAGCGAGTGCGATACTGCGAGAACTTGTCGGCGTCCAAACGAAACCCCGCGGCGCTCGCCACCGCGGCGCATTCGTCGATCAGCTGAGCGATAAGTCGTCCTCCCGACGGCGTCGCCAAAATCTCGTCGATACTCGCTCGCATCAGCGAAGTGATTCCCGCGAGTGTGGTCAAGAATACGAACTTATCCCATAGCTCCTGCATAATTCGCGCGCTGTGACAGGCGTTCGCCGGCGTCTTCCTAAACAACGTTAGCAGCGCCTCGGCTCGTTCGTCGACAGCGCCGTCGAGAGCGCCAAATGTAATGCTATTGACGTCGTCAAAATGCTGAACGACGCCATCCTCTGTTAACGTCGCACTGATCTGCGCTACGCCGCCCCACAAACGCGCATGCGGAAAACGAACACCGATCTTGTCGATATGCGCTACGCCATTGAGAAGCGGCAGGACGGCTGTTTTTTCGCCCACGGCGCCAACGATGGCGGCAAGAGAAGAATCGAGATCGTAGGCTTTGCAAGCGATCATCACCAAAACAAAAGGCATGGACGCATGCAGGTCTGACAGAGTTTTTACCGTCGTCGTGAGATTGCCGAGCCTGCTCTCGATCCTGAGCCCTTTTTCGTCAAGGACACGCGCACGCGCCGGACGCACAAAGAAGGTCACGTCAGCGCCCGCCTCGACAAGACGGCCACCGAAATAGCCGCCGACCCCACCAGCGCCAAGTACCAGAATACGCATGAACTGATCCCCTCTTGGCGGGCGCCTTTTAGAGGCGAACATTATTCTAGCAGCGCGACATGTGCTCGCAACACTGAATTAAATGCCGCTTCGGCGGAGGCGTCGACCAAAAGCTTAAGCGATAAATTTGCAACAGCCGCCAGAATTCTTCATCGAAGGCGTGGCGCTAACCACAACAGCGCTTGATTCATGCTGTTGTTGGGAACAGCGGTCGAGAGTTGGTTCTTCAGGCCCGCTGTCGAGCTATCCCAACTAGGAGAAGCATCATGATGACCATGAGGAAGCGTCTACGAAGGCGATGCGCCGTCAGGGAGCTTCTACAGAACCTCGTGACGGCGCCTTTTTGCGAAGATGCGCCGCCCGTGTCAGGCGGAATATTGGGCCCGCCGCGCCCCGGGCTGGCCCAGAGTTCACGCGTCGGGGACGCGCGGCGCGCGCGCGGCTATTGGCACGACTAAACGGCGTTTTAGGATGCGACCGCATCATGCCGGCATCGCCTGCGCCGCTTGCCGCGGCATCGAGCCACGCGGCGTCGGAACGCCGCAAGCCTCCAGCGCATGGGCGAGGCCCTTGAAGGACGTAACGTCAGAGCGTTAAATGTCACGGACATTGGCGATGAGGTTCCGCGCCAACGCGAGCGGGCGGGCGGCGGCGCGTTATGTGACCAGCGCGCATGCAACAAAAAGCTCATCGCCGCGGAGCCAGGGGCGCCCTGCGCGCGCCGCCTTCCGAATTTTCAGCTTCAACAGAAAAAATTGAAAACGCCGATCCAAAATCCGTCGACGATGCGCAAAAACTTCATCAGTCTTTCGTCGCGGAAATTCGCATTGAGAGTGAGAAGATTCGCGAATCACGCTGCGGATCGGGTGAGCTCCCGAGCCGCCGCATAATCCAGCTCGATCCGCTCGCCCCCCCGCGACGCCGAGAGCGGGCGATAGGGGATAAGCGCGAACGGAGGATTCATTTGGAAATATTATCTTCGTCTCGCGGCTTTTTGAGCGGCTGGATTGGCAATAGGACGAGCAGGTTGGACACCCGTCCCAAGGACCAGGCGACGATCCTGTTCGCGAAAGCCGCGACAATGGCGTTCGATCTCGCCTCGGCGGACGGCGTCCGGACCATGTTCGCAAGCATCGGGAACAGCGTCACCGTCACGATCGCCGCGCCGACGAGCGCCGAAGCGTTTTCCGCCGTCATCTGGCCGGTTTGGCGGCCAAGATAGGTAATCGCGACGACGAGCGGCAACGTCGTCGACGAAAGCAGCGCGAGAGCGGGCAGATCGTTTTTCGCAAGCGCGTTTTTGTAAATGCCGAGCGGCGCGATGCGAATGAGCAGGAAGGCCAGGGTGAATAGCAAAAGGCGGCCGATATTCCCGGGACTCGACAACAGCGACGGCAGATCGAACGCCACGCCGCTCGCGGTAAAGAACAGCGGGATGAAGAAACCCGAGCCGATCGACGTGAGCCGGCTTTCGAGCGCCCTCCCTCCGCATCCCGAAAAGAACACGGCGACCGCCATGCCGGCGGCATAGGCGCCGACGACCGCCTCCATGCCGAAGCTGTCGGCGAGAAAAACGAATCCGAGCAGCACGAGCAGCGAAATTCGCAACAGCAGCGGTTCGCCGTCTTGTCCAAGCCAGCGCGCCAGCTTCGCGGAAAAACCATCGGATCGCAGGGTCAAAAGCAAAATGACGGCGGCGAAGGCCGCCATGAAAAACGCGATGCTCAAGAACGTCTGATGGAGATGATGCTTTTCCTCCGCCAACGCGATCGAGGCCAATAGCAACGGACCGAGCTNNGACCGCCGCGAGTCCGAGGACATGCCGGCCGAAATTGCTGTGCAGTTCGCCGGACTGCCGCAAAATGGGGATCAGAACGCCGAACGCCGTCGTCGGCAAAATGAGGGCGACGAGCAGCGGCGAGCGGACCATGCCGAACAGGTACAGCACGCCGACGAAGCCGACGGCGAGTGCGAAGCTGGCGAGCCAGGCCAATGCGCCAAGACGCAGTTCGGCCCGCCCGATCTCGTCTCGTTTCGATTCGAGTCCCGCTTGGAAAAACAAGAAGACGAGGCCGAATTCCGCGAGGAATTTGATCGTGTTGTCGCTTCTGACCAGCCCCATCACGCTGGGGCCGATCAGCACGCCGAGAACGAGTTCGAGCCCGACCACGGGCATCAAGGCGAAGGCGGGGAGGCGAACGAGCAGCGGCGCGAGAACCGCCACGCAGGAAATCGCGAAAATACCGCCAAATTCGTTCATCAGGCGCTTCTCGGTTCGATTATGTGGTTCTCGTTGGTTCGCTCAAGACAGCGTAACCGCGAAAAGCGCCAAACTCAACCGACGACCTTGAACTTATGCTATGTATGGAATCACGCTAGCGGCGTTGATAAGGGGAGAGGATATGCGGCTTCTATTCATGTCGGCGACCTTGTTCACCTTTGGTTCGATCCTGACCGGTTGCTATGCGTCGCCAGAACTCGGATTCGATCCCTGGTCGAGCACGAACGCCACTTCGATACACTTGTATCGCGGGGCGAATGGTTACGAAATCACCTGTGAAAATGGAACGCGGTTCTGCCTCCAACGGGCCGAGGCCATCTGCGGGGGGCGCTACTTGATAGCTGGTTGGCCGCAAAAATCGCCACGCGCTCAGGTTCTCCTGAATATGCGGATTGAAACCGTGAACACGGATAATCCGAGCATCATAAAGATCGTCTGCGAGTGAGTTCGCGCCGCCCATATGCGTCGGACCCGCGCGCGACCGCGCCAGGGCGCGTCGCCGTGGTGGTCAAGACCTGTCGCGACCATCGACAGGGGCTCAAAAAACGCACAAACATCTGGCGAACGGAGCGAAGCAGGCGTAACATAGGTCCGTCGCGGCGCCAGCTGATGAAAACATCATGTATTGGATTTGGATCTACATTCTCGGCGCGGTGGTAGCCCTATACGTCCTCGGCTCGCTCCGCGTCCTCAAGCAGTATGAGCGCGGAGTCGTCTTTCTTCTCGGAAAATTCGAGGGCGCCCGCGGACCCGGGCTCACGCTGATCTTCCGTCCCATCCAACAGATGACGCGCGTATCCTTGCGAACGGTCACGATGCAAATCCCGTCGCAAAAAATCATCACGAAAGATAACGTTTCGATCGATATCGCGGCGGTCGCGT
>PLAI01000299.1 GCA_003134075.1 Methylocystaceae bacterium
CGGCGGCGGTCCGGGCGCCGGCCCCGTCGTTCTGTCGGCGCGCCTCGCGCCCTTCGCGCCCGCGCCTTTGCTCATACGCGAGGACGGCGGATTGCGCCTCAAGGAGGATGTCCGGGGAACGCAGGGCTTTGGCCGCATCACGGCTTTTCATGGCCAAATGGGCATGTTCACGCGCGCGCTCGCCTATATGTTGGCGCATGGCGCGGACGGGCTGGCGCAAGCCTCGCGCGACGCGGTGCTCTCGGCCAATNNGACTTCGCCAAGGCGATGATCGACGAGGGTTTCCACCCAATGACGGTCTATTTTCCGCTCGTCGCGCATGGCGCCATGCTGATCGAGCCCACGGAGTCCGAGTCGAAGGCCTCGCTCGATCTGTTCATCGCGACGCTGCGGCGCCTTGGCGAGAGGGCTCTGCGGGGCGACGAAGCGGCGTTCCGCGCCGCGCCGCTGCATGCGCCTCGCCGGCGGCTCGACGAAACGCTGGCCGCGCGCAAACCCGTGTTGCGCCGCACCCAAGGCGCCGCCTAGCGGGAAGCTCGACAAGCGTCTAATATGACAGTTCAAAATCAACGCGCTCGCGGATTCGCGGGCGCTTACTCAAGCTGTTCGAGCACGCCGCATGAAAGTCACCCTGGTCCAGATGAATTCGATCAACGACAAGGCCGCCAATCTGGCGAGCGCGAAAGCGCTCATCGAACAGGCGGTCGCGCAGGAGAAGCCCGATTGGATTTGTCTGCCCGAATGTTTCGACTTCATCGGCGGCACGCGCGCCGAGAAAATGGAGGCCGCCGAGGATTTGCCGGGCGGCCCGGCCTATACGCTCTGCCAAAATCTCGCGCGCGAGCATCGGATGTTCATTCATGCCGGCTCGATCCTGGAGAAAATCCCCGGCGACGAGCGCATCCACAACACCAGCGTGGCGTTCAACCGCGAGGGCCAGGAAGTCGCGCGTTATCGCAAGATTCATATGTTCGACATCACCGCGCCGGACGGCGCCAAATATCACGAAAGCGCCGCCTTCAAGCCGGGCGCCGACGTGGTGACGTATGATTGCGAGGGCGTCACGGTCGGCTGCGCGATTTGCTATGACTTGCGTTTTTCATATCTCTTCCAGGCGCTCGCCGAAAAGGGCGCGGATATGATCGCCCTGCCCTCGGCCTTCACGCTGGTCACCGGCAAGGATCACTGGGAAGTGCTGTGCCGGGCCCGCGCCATCGAAGTGCAGGCCTATATTTGCGCCCCGGCTCAAACGGGCGCGCACAAGGCCGGTCACGAGACGCGCTTCACCTACGGCAATTCCTTGATCGCCGACCCCTGGGGCCATGTGGTCGCCAAGGCCTCGGAGGGACCTGGACTTGTTTCGACCCATATCGACATCGAACGCATCCGCAAGATACGGTCGATGATCCCCGTATCCAAACACAGGGTTAAACTTTCCACCTGAAGGGACAACCTCAACCGCCCGAAGCCGTTCGCGGGAGAAGCAATCTGGCGACGCGGGCGCGGTCCATGGTTTCGACGTGTATTATCGGAACCCGCGCTCCGGCGAGCGCGGGCTTATGGGCGAGGCGAGGGAAGGCTTGCATTTTTCTGATTTATTATTAGGCTAAGTCGTCGCAAAGCTTGCGTGACGGTATCGAGTGTCGGTAGTGCTCAGTTTATCGTCAGCGGCGCGAAGGGGTCGGGGGACTATCGTGTCGGACACATCTTACGAACCAATTTTCATCGTGCTCCCGCCAGAAATCTTCACATGGCGATAAAGGACGGAAGTTCAGGCGCGGCCTTGACGCGGGCCGCGTTGCGGGAGGCTGTCTACGGCTGTTGCACCGCTCTATCTCGAGCGGACGCGCGCAAGATCCTGGACGCGACCTTCGATGAAATTTGCGACGCGCTGACGCGTGGTGAGCAGGTGAAGTTGCGGTCATTTGGCACCTTCAACATACGGGAAAAGCGCGGGCGCGTCGGACGCAACCCCAAGACAGGGGTCGAAGCCCCTATTTGCCCGCGCAAGGTATTGACATTCAAGGCGTCACCGGTCTTGGTGGCGCGCATTAACGGCGACATTGTTCCGGACGAAGCGGAATAGCCTTCGTCTCGCGGCGCTGATTCTTGCTGGAAGCGTCAACGCGGCGGAAATCCGGTTTTTGACGAAAGACGAGCTCCCGCCAAGTTGGGGCTCGCCGCGATTTAATTAGCGGCGTCTTCGCGGGCTCGCCGGCATGAAGCCTCGTCGAGGCTTCAATCGCGCGAATGCGGCGAAGCTCGCCCCAATCGCCCAAGCTTGAATGGGAGCGGCCGGAAATCAATGAACTCGGCGCGCTCCGACCTTACATTAGCCTATCCCCCGTTTTAAGAAGCTGCTTTAGAGAGAGGCGCGCAACCCGGCTTCGCGGCGACGGTCGACGCTTTGCGCGGCCTTGGTGAAATTGGAGATAAACATGCGAAAATTGGCCGTGGCGGTCGCGGTTCTCGCGTTTCTCGCGGTTATCGCGGGAGCGCATAAAGATGACACGGAGACTCTTCTGCTGGCGGCGGGAGCGCTGCTCTGCGCTTACACCACCTGGCGCTCGTCCGAAATATCGAGCTTTCTGAAGATTTTCGTCGGCATCTTCACGACCGAAACAATTGTGTTCGGAGTCCTTAATCTTATCGAGGTCGAGGGTCATTGGCCCGCGGCCCTGCAAGATTATTCGCTGCCCGAAACAATGGCCCTGACGGTCGCGGTGTTTTCGATCCTCGTGTATCTCGTCTCGCGCAGCCCCATCGTCCGGGAGATGACGCGGATCGCCGATTTGTATTTCGACAGCGACGCCGCGAGCGAAATGCGCATCTGGCCGTTTCCAGCCTTCAGGGCGTCCGAACCTCTGATCGCCGTCATCACGATCGTCGTCCTCGTGTTGTTCAATCAGGGAATAGTCGGCATTTCCGTCGCGATCACCTTCGTCCGCCGCGACTATTACAACGCGCTGCAGGAGATGAACGCCAGCGTGTTTTGGGCCAAGCTTCTATTCGGCTTCACGCCCTTGGCGTTCATCTACATCGCCACGGCGGTCACTGAATATGTCATTAAGTCATACCTCATTCTGCGCTGGCGCCGTTGGCTAACGAAGCACTATGTCGACCGCTGGCTTGGCGGGCATCGGCATTATGCGATGGCGCTCACGGGAACGGCCGCGGACAACCCCGACCAGCGCATCGCCGAGGACGTGAACCGCTTCATCGACGGGGGCGAGGAAGGTTACGGCATTTATTCCTTCACCATTCTGCTGATCTCCACGCTGAGTTCCGTCGTTTCCTATTCCATTCTCCTGTGGAGTATTTCCGCGCAGCTCGCATTCCCTATCGCCAAGGGCGTCGTGCTGCCGGGATGGTTGTTCTGGGTGGCGCTGATTTACGCGTTGGGCGGTACGCTCGCGACGCATTGGATCGGCCGCCCGCTGACCGGGCTGATGTTCAAGCGCCAGCGCCGCGAGGCCGATTTCCGCTTTTCGCTGGCGCGCATGCGCGAATATGGAGAACAGGTCGCGTTGCTGTCCGGCGAGACCACCGAACGCGCCTCGCTTGGAAAGCGGTTCGGCGCGATTGTCACGAACTATCTCGACATCATCGGCTTGCGCAAGAGGCTCGTCACCTTCACCGCGACATATCATCAACTGTCAGGGATATTTCCGCTCGCCGTGGTCGCGCCCTTCATGTTGATCGGCCAGATCAAGTTCGGCGTGGTGCGGCAGACGTTGGACGCCTTCGCGGAGGTCGAGGGCGCGCTGAACTTCATCGTCAACTATTACACCTATCTCGCCGATTACCGCTCCGTGCTGGATCGTCTCGCCACCTTCGACGCCGCCACGGAGCGCGCCGACGAGCTTATGTCGCGGCCCGCGGCGCAACCGACCGAGAAAGCGGATATCGCGCTGGACCTCGCGCTGATGCTGCCGGATGGGCAGCGCATCGTCGACGCCAGGGGGATCAGACTCGCCAAGGGCGAATCCGTGTTGCTGTCCGGGCCGTCGGGCTCCGGCAAGTCCACGCTGTTTCGCGCCATCGCGGGCATATGGCCCTATTTCGAAGGGGCCATCGGAACGCCGAAGGGCGCCTCCCTGATGCTGCTCCCGCAACGGCCTTATATACCGATCGGCTCGCTTCGCGCCGCGCTCACCTATCCCAACGAGGCCAGCGCCTATTCAAGCGATGAGATCAAATCGGCCCTGAGCGCCGCGAAGCTGTCCCAGTTCCAAGGCCAACTCGACGAGCAAAGCAATTGGGCTCAACGCCTCTCGGGCGGCGAGCAGCAGCGCGTCGCTATCGCGCGGGCGCTGCTCGCGAAGCCCAACTGGCTCTTCCTCGACGAAGCCACTTCCGCGCTCGACGAAACGCTCGAAGCCGACATCTACGGGGCGCTCAAACAGCGCCTGCCGAACACAAGCATCGTCTCGATCGGCCATCGCGACACGCTCTCGGCCTATCACAAACGGCGATTTGCGATGGAGCCCGGCGCGGACGGCCTGTTCACCCCGCGCGAAAGGGTCTCGGCATGACGAAGACCGGCGAGGGCGGCGACGGCCGCGCGGGCGGACGCTCGCTCAAGGTAAGGGTGAAAACCGCGCGAAAGCGCTCACTGTCGTCGACGCTGTGGTTGCAGCGCCAGCTCAACGATCCTTATGTCGCGCGCGCCAAGCGCGATGGATATCGCTCCCGCGCGGCCTATAAGCTGCTGGAGATGGACGAGCGCTATCATCTCCTGAAGCCGGGAATGCGCATCGTCGATCTTGGCGCCGCGCCCGGCGGCTGGTCGCAGATCGCGGCCGAACGGGTGAAAGTCGCCGAGGGAAAGGGCAAGGTCGTCGGGGTCGATTTGCTCGACATGGAGCCGATCTCCGGCGTCTCGTTCGCGGTCAAGGATTTCAACGACGAGGACGCGCCCGAGTTCATCAAGACGATGCTCGGCGGCGGGGCCGATGGCGTCATGTCCGACATGGCCGCCAACGCGACGGGTCACAAGGCGACCGATCACCTCAAGATCATCGCCTTGGCGGATCTGGCGGCGGATTTCGCGTGCGAGGTGCTCTCGCCCGGCGGCTTTTTCGTCGCCAAGGTGTTGCAGGGCGGCACCGAGGGGCAGCTGCTGGCGCGGCTCAAACGCGATTTCGCCGTGGTGCGCCATGTGAAGCCGGCGGCGAGCCGAGCCGGGTCCGCCGAGCTTTATGTACTGGCGACGGGATTTCGGGGGGCGCCGCGCGAAGTGTGACTCCGAATTCACGCCGCGCTTTCCACCTCCACGCGTCCCGCCAGTTCGTCGCCCGCGCTGGGCGCGAGCCGCCAGAAGGAAAACACCGACGCCGCCGACACCGCCGCCACCACGAAAAACGCAGGCGTGAAATCCGCCGTCAGCAGCGCGCCGCCGCCATGCGCGGCGCGGGCGATCTCCAGCGCGGCGGCGCCGATCGCGACGCCGGCAGATTGCGATAATTGCTGACCCACCGCGGAAAAACTGGTCGCCCGGCTCATCGCGCGCTGATCGATCTCGGCGTAGCCTATGGCGTTGAGCGCGGTGAATTCGAGCGAACGGAAGAAGCCGCCGACCAGCAGCACGGCCATGACGATCCAATGCGGCGTCGCCGCGGTGAACCAGGCGTTGACAACCAGAAACGCCGACGACGCGAGAGCGTTGACGATCAGCACGCGGCGAAAGCTGAAGGCGCGCAGGATCGGCTGCGCCGCCGTCTTCATCGCCATCGCTCCCGCCGCCGCGACGAAGGTGAGCGACCCCGATTGAAAGGCCGTCAAATGGAAGCCCGCCTGCAACAGCAGCGGCAACAGAAACGGAATGGCCCCAATGCCGATGCGGAAGAGAAAGCCGCCAACGATCGCGGCGCGAAAGGTCGGTATGGCGAGCAGGCCCAGATCGAGGATCGGCGCGGGCGCCCCTCGCGCATGTCGCACATAGGCGAAAATCGCGCCGGCGCCGACGATGATCAGGCCCGCGACCACGAGCGGTGGCGCGAATCCGCGTCCGACGGTGCTGGGACCGAACACCAGACAGGAGAGCCCCAGACCCGAGAGCATCGCGCCGCGCACATCGAGCGGCCCCACGTCCTCCTCGCGCAGATCGGGGATGTAGCGGCTGGTCAGCAACACGCCAAGCGCGCCGATCGGCACGTTGATCCAGAAAATATAGCGCCAGTGAAAATAGGTCGCGATGAAGCCCCCGAGCGGCGCCCCGATCAAAGGGCCGACGAGCGCGGGTATCGTGAGCCAGGCCAGGGCGCGCACAAGCTCCGCGCGCGGCGCCGTGCGCAAAATCACCAGGCGCCCCACGGGCACCATCATGGCGCCGCCCATGCCCTGCGCGACGCGCGACAGCACGACATCAAGCAGCGTGGTGGAGAGACCGCACAGGATCGAACCCAGAGTGAAGACCAGAATCGCGGCGCGAAAAACCTTGCGGGAGCCGAACTTATCCGCCGCCCAGCCCGACAGCGGTATGAAAACCGCCAGGGCGAGAAGGTAGGACGTCAGCGCGAGTTTGAGCGCGACAGGATCCTCCCTCAAATCCACGGCCATCGCCGGCAAGGCCGTCGCCAATACGGTGCCGTCGAGATTCTCCATGAACAAGGCCGTGGCGACGATGAGCGGCGTCAGAATCGAGAAGGGCAAGGGCGGGCGCTCTTTTGAGGTCGAGGAAAAGACGCGGCTGGCGCGGGCTGGCGGATGAGATATAACGCAAACGACTTGAAAGCGCGGCCAAAGTCGCCAGCTCTGGCTTCTGGAGCGAAGTTGGCGCTGGAGTTGTGGCCGCGAAGCGGGAGTTTCAATGAGCAAGGACGGCGAGGCGGCGAAAGAAAAACGGGGCGTTTTCGCGCGGCTCTTTGGTCGCGGCGCGAGCGCTCCCACAAGCGAATCGCCGCCCGACGGCGCGGCGGCGCCAGACGAACCGCCGAAGCGCTCGTGGCGCGAGCGGCTGTTTGGCGGCCTATTCCGCTCCTCGCAGGCGATCTCCAAGGGCATCGCCGAAATTTTCACCAAGCGCAAGCTCGACGCGCTCACGCTCGACGAACTCGAGGACGTGCTGCTGCGCGCCGACCTCGGCGTCGCCGCTTCCGCGCGCATCACACAGGCCGTTGGCGCCGCGCGCTACGAAAAGAACATCGAGCCCGAGGAAGTGCGCGCGATTCTCGCCCGCGAGGTCGAACGCATCCTGAATTCGGTGGCTCTGCCCTTCGAGATCGACGCCTCGAAGCGCCCCTTCGTGGTGCTGGTCGTGGGCGTCAACGGATCGGGCAAGACGACCACCATCGCCAAGCTCGCCTCCAAATGGCGTGGCGAGGGTAAAAGAGTGGTTCTCGGCGCCGGCGACACTTTTCGCGCCGCGGCCGTGGAACAGCTGCGCATTTGGGGCGAGCGGCTTGACGCCACCGTCGTCGCCGGCAAGGAGGGGGCGGACGCCGCCGGTCTCGCCTTCGACGCCATCCAGACCGCGCGCGGGCAGAACGCCGATATCTTGCTGATGGACACCGCCGGACGCCTGCAAAACCGCGTGGAGCTCATGGCCGAACTCGAAAAAATCGTTCGCGTCATGAAAAAGGCCGACTTGGAGGCGCCTCATGCGGTGCTGCTGGTGCTCGACGCCACCGTCGGCCAGAACGCCCTCACGCAAGTCGACGTTTTCGGCAAGACCGCCGGCGTCACCGGCCTCGTCATGACGAAGCTGGACGGCACCGCGCGTGGCGGCATCCTCGTCGCCATCGCCGAAAAATACGGGCTGCCCATCCACTTCGTCGGAGTTGGCGAAAGCGCCGACGATCTCGAACCATTCGCCGCGCGCGACTTCGCTCGCGCCATCGCGGGGCTGGACCCCGAGGAGTCCGATCCCGCGAAAAACGCGGTGGAGACAACGATATGACGCAGGACAGCGCGCTGAACGAAGAAAACAAGAATACAAACGCCGCCAAACCCGCCCCCGAAAGACCAAAGCGCGTAAACACCGGCCTCAAGCTCGTTTTGGAGTTTGGCCCGCTGGCGCTGTTCTTCGTCGCCAACCAAAAATTCGGGATTTACGCCGCGACCGGGGCGCTGATGGTCGGCGTGCTCGCCGCGCTCGGCGTCGCCTGGAGCATCACTCGCCGGCTGCCGATGATGCCGGTCGTGACCGCCGTTCTGCTGCTCATTTTCGGCGGGCTAACCTTTTTGTTGCAGGACGAAACCTTCATCAAAATGAAGGTCACCATTCTTTACACGCTGTTCGGCGGAGCGCTGCTCGGCGCGCTGTGGTTCGACCGGCTGCTGCTGCCGATCGTATTCGATTCGGCCTTCCATCTCGACGACGCCGGCTGGCGCAAGCTCACCTGGCGCTGGAGTTTCTTCTTCTTCTTTCTCGCCGTCCTGAACGAAGTCGTGCGCCGCTTCGTCACGACAGATGTTTGGGTGAACTTCAAGGTCTTCGGCATATTGCCGCTGACCCTGCTGTTCGCGATGACGCAATTGCCGCTGATGATGCGCCATGAAATCAAACCCGAGGAAGATACTTCGGAGACGCATTTTTGAGTGGGAGCGCCAAGGCATTGGCGAGAGAGAAAAGCGCGACGGTCAAGCCCTCGCGCGTTAACCGATCCTTCACCTAAAACATTCGCAAAAGACTCACCAAGCAAACTAACCATTTTTCGAATCGATAACCAAGACAAATGCTTTAGATTTACGATAAAAATTTACGGGCTATCGTCGTGGACGCCTACAAAGCGCGACGCCGGGCCAGTCCTCACGGCGCGCCATGCCAACGGTATGCCGTCCATGTTGTACAACCCTTTCGCGTCTTCCCTCGCATTCGCCGCCGCCGTCGCGTCACTCTCCATGACCCTGGCCGGCGCCGCGCTGGCCGGTCCTCAGGTCGTCAACGGGATTTATTTCAATGGGCCGCCCGAGCCGGCCGAGAACCAATATCGACAGGTCGGCATGGATCAGTCGGGGCAACGCGCGCTTGGCGGCGGCCTCATCGAAATGCTGGTGACGGGCGCCGATCCTTCCCGGCGCGGCTATGCGGCCCAACGCTCTTATGAGCCGCCCCGCCAGCGCGTGGCGTCCGCGCAGCCGGGTCAGACGGACTTGCGCAGTCAGGTCGACCCCATGTATCTGCGCACCGAGGTCGATTACTCCGGCGGGGCGCCCGGCTCCATCGTCATCGATACGAACAATAAATTCCTCTATTACGTGAAGAGCCCCGGCCGCGCGATCCGCTATGGCATCGGCGTCGGGCGCCCAGGATTCGAATGGTCCGGCGTCAAGACCATCAGCCGCAAGGCAGAATGGCCCGCCTGGACGCCGCCCTCGGAAATGCTCGCCCGTCGCCCCGATCTGCCGCGCTACATGCCCGGCGGCCCGGAAAATCCGCTTGGCGCGCGGGCGCTTTACCTTGGTTCGTCGCTCTACCGCATTCACGGCACCAACGAGCCCTACACCATCGGCCAGAATGTCTCCTCGGGCTGCATACGAATGATGAACGCGGACGTGACGGATCTGTATGAGCGCGTGAGCGTTGGCGCCCGCGTCGTCGTGCGCTGAAGCGGCGTCGCCATCGACGTGGTTGCAATCGCCGTCGCTTCGCGCGATAGCAGTCGCGAGGCTCCCATTTCGCAAAAGGCCGATTCCGTGCCCAGTCTGATTCGATTTCTGGTCATCGTGGGTGTTCTGGTCGCGCTCGGCTATGCCGGGATGTTCGCGCTGGTGAATTTCGTGACGCCGCAGCCGCGCGAGATGACGCAGACCATTCCGCCGACGCGGCTCAACAAATAGGCGGGAGATGACCGCCCCGCCTCGCGCCCTGCGCCAGCTCGATTGCTTCCTCGACATGCTGGTCGCCGAGCGCGGCGCCGCGAAGAACACGCAAGAGGCCTATCGGCGCGATCTTACCGACTATATCGATTATCTCGCGCGCGCCCAAAGCGAGCCTGCTCTAGCCTCGACCGACAGTCTGCGCGACTATCTCTCCGCGCTCCAGACGCGCGGCATGTCGAGCGCCACGCTGGCCCGGCGCGTTTCGGCGCTGCGTCAGTTCCATAAATTTCTCTACGTCGACCGCCACCGCGCCGACGATCCCGCCGCCGCCCTCGAAGGGCCGCGCCGAGTGAGGAACGCACCCGGCGTGTTGTCGATCGCCGAGGTCGACGGACTGCTGCGCGTCTCTCGGGAAGGGCTGGACGACGAGACGCGTCCGCTGGGCGAGCGCATGCGCGCCGCGCGCATGTGTGCGCTGCTGGAGACGCTCTACGCCACCGGGCTGCGCGTCAGCGAACTGGTGTCGCTGCCGAAAAGCGCGGCGCGGGCGCGCGATCCCTTCATCGCCGTGAAAGGCAAGGGCGGACGCGAACGAATCGTGCCGCTGACGACGCACGCGAAAAAAGCCATTTGCGCCTATCGCGCGCTGCTGGAAGCCAAATCTCCGACGCTCGCGGCCTCGCCCTTTCTGTTTCCGTCAGACGGCGATAGCGGCCATCTGACCCGCCAAGCGTTTGCGCGCGATCTGAAAACAGTCGCGGTCGCGGCGGGAATAGCCGCGAGCGACATCCATCCCCATGCGTTGCGCCACGCCTTCGCCAGCCATTTGCTGCAAAACGGCGCCGATCTGCGTGTCGTGCAAGAACTGCTCGGTCACGCCGATATTTCAACGACGCAGATTTACACTCATGTGCTCGACGAGCGGATGCGCGCGATGGTGCGCGATCTGCATCCGCTTTCAGACGAGTCGGCTTCTTGAAGGTTCATGCGACGCGCCGGATGAACTCCACCACGCGGCCAATCGTCGGCGCGTCCAGCAGCAAAGGGGCGTGGCCCTGCCCCGTCACGATATAATGCTCCATGCCGGGCGCGCTCCGCGCCATTTTGGCGAGAATTTCGGGCGTCAAGAGGTCGGAGTTTTCGCCGCGTAGCGTCAAGACGGGCCCGCGCGCCAAGGCCTCGAACGCCTCCCAGAAATCATAGGGAGCCATGTCCGGCGTCACCTCGTCGAGCGTGCGCGCGAGCTCGGGATCGTAGCGCAGCTCGATCCGGCCGTCCTTGAGAACGAAAGTATGTCGCGCATAAATCTCCCATTCCTCCGGGCTCACCGAAGAAAAGGTCGCGCCGGCGGTGAGGCGCATCAATCCAACGGCGTCGGCCATCGAACCGAGCGGGGGCAACTTGCCGACATAGCGCTTAATGCCGAGCAAGCCGGAAAGGTTGATCGACGGGCCGATGTCGTTGAGCACGGCCGCGCGCACGACGCCGGGCTGACTTTGCGCGAAGCGCATCGTGTGCAATCCGCCGCGCGACGTGCCGACGAACACCGCGGTTTCAACGCCGGCGTCGGCGAGCGCGCGTAAAATATCGTCTTGCTCGACATCGAGCGTGTAATGAGTCCAATCCGCGTCCCATTGCGACTCGCCGCGTCCGCGATAATCCAGCGCCAGCACGCGCCGCATCTCCGGCGCCCATTCCTTCGAACGCTGCATCGAGATCAAATAGTCGGCGTACATGAAATGCCCGTCCGCACTATTGGGATTCAGTTCAATGCCGCGCCGGAACTCACGTTCGCCCACAGCCCAATTTCGGTCGTAGAGCGCGGCGATATCGCCGAGAGCGATGTGACCTTCGGCCAGCGTCTCATCCAGCTCTAACGC
>PLAI01000303.1 GCA_003134075.1 Methylocystaceae bacterium
GCCGCGTGCAGGACCGCCAATTGATGCAGCGGCCCAAGCATCTCACCTGGGAGGAATCGGCCTGCTACACGCTGACGCTCGCCACTGCCTATCGCATGTTGTTCGGCCACGAGCCGCATCGCTTGAAGCCGTCGGACAATGTATTGATCTGGGGGGCCTCGGGCGGCTTGGGCGTGTTCGGCGTGCAGCTTTGCGCGGCGGCCGGCGCCAACGCGATCGGCATCATCTCCGACGAGAGCAAGCGCGATTACGTGCTCTCGCTCGGCGCCAAGGGCGTCATCAACCGCAAGGATTTCAAATGCTGGGGGCAAATGCCCACGGTCAACACGCCTGAATATAATGAGTGGACCAAGAACGCTCGCGCCTTCGGCAAGGCGATCTGGGACATCACCGGCAAGAAGGANNTGGACATCGTCTTCGAGCACCCTGGCGAGCAGACTTTTCCTGTCTCCTGCCTCGTCGTGAAGCGCGGCGGCATGGTGGTGTTCTGCGCGGGCACGACGGGGTTCAACCTGACCTTCGACGCGCGCTACGTCTGGATGCGGCAAAAGCGCATCCAGGGTTCGCATTTCGCGCATCTGAAACAGGCGGCCGCCGCCAATCGCTTCGTCATCGACCGGCGCGTCGACCCCTGCATGTCCGAGGTGTTTCCCTGGGACAAGATCCCACTGGCGCACACCAAGATGTGGAAGAACCAGCACGCCCCCGGAAACATGGCGGTGCTGGTCAACGCCCCGACCACCGGCCTGCGCAGCATCGAGGATGTGATCGCGGCGGGGAAGAAGGCGTAAAAGGGCGGTAAGCGCGGCGGCGAGGAGGGGTCAGGCCCCTCGCTCGCGCGCGCTCTCGTGCCAGCGGCGCAGCGAATAATAAGTCAGCATGGACAGCGCGCCGTAGATCGCCACGCCGGTCAAGGAGAGCAGCGCCAGCGCCGCGAACATCCGGGGGATGTCGAGCCTAAAACCCGCCTCGACGATGCGAAAGGCTAGGCCGGTTCCTTGCCCGGCGGCGCCCGCCGCCAGTTCCGCCACGACCGCGCCGATCAACGCAAGGCCGCCGGCGATGCGCAGCCCGGCGAGAAACTGCGGCAGCGCGGCGGGCGCGCGCAGATAGATCAGCCGACGCCACGCCGAGGCGTGATAGAGATCGAACAGATCGAGCAGCGCGTGATCGACCGAGGCGAGCCCCAGCGCCGTGTTCGACAGGATCGGAAAAAACGCCACCAGAAAGGCGCAGACCAGCACGGCGCGCGGTGGCGAAAGATAGACCAGCAGCAGCGGCGCGATGGCGACGATGGGCGTCACCTGAAGCATGATCGCGTAGGGCGTCAATGTGCGCGCCAGCCATTTGGATTGCGCCATCGCCAGGGCCAGCAGCGCGCCGCAAACCGTCGCCAGCGCCAGCGCCCGAAGCGTGATCGACAGGGTGACGAGCAGCGACGAAAACAGCAATTCGCGATCCTCGATCAGCTTTTGCAGGATAATGCTCGGCGCCGGCAGCATGTAGGGGGGGATGCCCCGCAACCGAACAACCGCCTCCCACAGCGCCAGAAAAGCCATGAAGGCGGCGAGCGGGGGCGCCGCCGCCGTCAACATTTCGCGCCAATTCAGTCGCGACGCGCTCATGGTTCGTCCTCCCCCATGGCGCGGCGCAGGGCGTTCGAGGCGCGGCGCGAAAGCTGCGAAAACACGGGGCCGAGGCGATATTCCCCGTCGCGCGTCATGCCAGGATCGACCGGGATTTGGTCGACGATCTCGCCGCCGTTGGCCGCCAGCACGACGATCCGCGTCGAAAGATAGACGCTCTCGCCGACCGAATGGGTGACGAAGACGATCGTCGTGTCGAGCCTCGCCTTCAAGGCAAGCAGTTCGTTGTTGAGCTTGATGCGCGTCACCTCGTCGAGCGCCGCGAAGGGTTCGTCCATGAGCAGCAGGGCGGGGCGCGTCACCAGCGCGCGCGCGATGGCGCAGCGCATTTTCATGCCGCCCGAAAGCTCGCGCGGCAGCGCGTCGCGAAACCCCGACAGGCCGACCAACTCCAGCGCCTCCTCGACGCGCGGCGCCGCCGGCGCCCGGGAGACGCCCGCGAGCCGCAATGGCAGATAGACGTTTGCGAACACGTCGAGCCAGGGCAACAGCGTCGCGTCCTGAAACACGAAACCCAGCCGCTCGCGCCGCGCGGGATCGGCCCAAAGAATTTCGCCGCGCGTCGGCCGCGTCAGACCGGCGAGGAGGCGTAGCGCCGTCGATTTGCCGCAGCCGGACGGGCCGAGCAGCGTGACGGTCTCGCCGGGATAAACATCGAGATCGAGCGCGCGAAGCACCTCGAGGCCGCCGTCGAAACTCTTGGCGACGCCGCGCAGCGAGACCAGCGGTGCGCCTCGCGCGGGCGGCGTCATTTGGCGGCCTGCTCCAGTCCGACGCCCTTATTGACGAATTGCAGCGTATAGCCCTGTTTGTAGGACAGATCGGCGGCCACGACCCCGGCCCGGGCCATTTTGTCGAAAAAGCTCTTGATGCGCGCATCGGTCATCGCGCCAATGCCGAGCGTTCGCGCGTCGCCCGAGTCGACGACGCCGCGCTCCCTGAGCTTGGCGATCGAATAGGCGAGCTGACCGTCGGTCATCTCGGGATTGTCGCGCTTGATCGCTGCGTTGGCGGCGGCGTTGTCGCCATGAATATAATTGCGCCAGCCGATAATCGACGCGTCGACGAAGCGTTGCACGAGGTCGGGGTTCTTCTTGATGGTCTCGGCGCGCGCCTCGATCGTCGTCGAATAGCTGTCGTAGCCGTAATCGGCCAGCAGAAACACATTGGGCTTGAAGCCGCCCACGCGCTCGACCTGATAGGGCTCGGAGGTCAAAAAGCCTTGCTCGATCGAATGCGGATCGGCGATGAAGGGGGTCGGATTGAAGCCATAGGGCTTCACCTTCTCTTCGCGAAAACCATAGGCCTGTTTCAGCCATTGATAGACCGACGCGAGCATGTCGCCGGCGATGAAGGCGGTAGCCTTGGGCAGATCCTCGAAGCGATCGAAGCCGACGTCGGGATGCGACATTAAAATCACCGGATCGATCTGGAACATGCTGGCGACGACGATCACGGGGATTTTTTGCTGGACCGCTTCGAAAGTCTGAATGAGATTGGCGCCCATCGCGAAATCGACGCGGCCCGCCGCGAGCAATAAACGCGCGTTGGTCTGCGGGCCGCCTTGCTGGATCTTTACGTCGAGCCCGTAGCGCGCGTAAGTCCCGTCGACGACCGCCTGATAAAAGCCGCCATGCTCGGCCTGCGCGCGCCAGTTCGTGGCGAAGGTCACGCGATCCAGCGCCCAGGCCGGCGACGCCAACGCGAAAAGCAGAACGGCGAGGATTATGCGCGGCATGGTCGATTCCCCCGTGGAAGCGCCGATTTGTCGCTGCTTCGGGCGGTCGAGGCAAGAGGCGATTTCGAATGCGCGCGAAGCGTCGCCGATCGTTTGGAACGCTTCCGCCCGCCTTGACAAAAGGGCGCGCGCGCTTATGGTGCGCGCAAATTCGGACCTTGCCCGGCGCATAATGCGGCGGCGGGTCCGTATTCACTTTTTTAGGATTGGAACGACCCGATGGCAAAGGCCGCCATGATCAAGATCAAGCTGCTGTCGACCGCCGACACCGGCTTTTTCTACGTCACCAAAAAGAACGCTCGCACCAAGACCGAGAAATTCCTGTTCAAGAAATACGACCCGGTCGTCAAGAAGCATGTCGAGTTCAAGGAAACCAAAATCAAGTAAGAAGCCCGTGGCGACACTCGCCGCGCGCCTCGCGCTGGGGGTTTCAGGCTTTGAAGCGCCGCCGGAAGCATCCGCTTTGACGCGAAAAACAGGCTCTAAATCATGTTCGCGTTTCGTCGAAACAAGAACATGATTTAGAGCTTTGTTTTGGCGCGCTTCGAAAAGGCTCCGGAGTCGCCCGAATCAGACCGGGCGGTCGGAGACGCGCCTCGTCGCGGATTGAGAAGCTGGCGGATTGAGAAGCGGAGGCTTCGGTCCAGGCCTTCCTAAAATGAAGGCGGCCGGTTAGCGCGGGGCTTCAAGGAGGCCACTCCAACCCAACACTAACCGGCCAACCCCACGGACCCAGGAGATGCGGCGGACCTGAGCACTCCGTAGGGTATTCAAAGTTCTGCCGATACGCATCGAACCTACAACGGACGTTCGGGTCTTCTAGGTGCCCTTCGACGCCGCCAGACGCGCAACTCATTTGGCGCGGGAAGAATACATCTGCTGCACAGAAATGCAACTATCTGATATGAATTTCCCCAGACCTCGCAAATCGAGGGCAATCTTTCTCGGAAGGCGCTGATCCGCCGGGTGGGAGGGGTTCTTTTTGGCCTTGTCACGCCGGCCTCGGCACAGCAAAAACGGCGTCCGGAGCAACCGCGGCGCGAGGGGAAGTGAATGAAAAAGTCCATGATAAAAATAACCCTGGCCCTGGCGGCCGTTTTCGCCTTGGCGGCATGCGGCGGAAGTCGCGAGCCGGGCGACGCCGCCGGAGCGAGAGTGCTGCGCAATCTGTTCCAGCGTTCAGGCGTTCCCGCCAATATCGTCTCCTTCAAGAAGACCCAGGGACGCGAGGCGCATATCGGAACGCAGGACGTTTACGAATATTGGTACGAGTCCGAAATCCAGTTCCCGGACGGCTATGACGCTAAATGCGCCGAGGAAAAAGAGCGCGGCCCCTGCGCGCTGCTCGGAATCGCCGCGGATCAGACGTTCCAGAAAAACGAAATATTGAAGAGCGAAGGCTCGTTGCATTTCTCGAAGACCGGGAAGGGCTGGGCGGCCGAGGACAAAAACGACTATTAGGCGAGGCTTTGATGGCGCGGCGTCATCCCGCGCCCATGCGACAGGCGGCGACGGCCGTGAATCCGATCATTTTCATCCCCGCGCGGCTGGGGTCGACGCGCCTGCCCGGCAAGGCGCTAGCGTTGATCTCGGGCAAGCCGATGATCGCTCACGTGCTGGCGCGCGGGATGGAAGCGGATCTCGGCCCGGTTGTCGTCGCGACCGACGCGCGCGAGATCGCCGAGGCGGTCGAGGCCGCGGGCGGCCAGGCCGTCATGACCGCGGGCGCGCACGCCTGCGGCCTCGACCGCATCGGCGAGG
>PLAI01000297.1 GCA_003134075.1 Methylocystaceae bacterium
CGGCGCTGACGGCGAATAGAATTCGTTTCATGGTGATCCACTTCCTGATTAACTTGCAGGATCGATCCAGCATCTCGGACGCCGGAAGGATGTGGATGCTCTAAACCGCGAAATGCGGCAATTTGTGTCCAAAACCGATATCCCGGCCTTTTCTGGCGAGGTGTGATAAATTTGCAACACTCGCGAAACGGCCCGAGCCTCGCGCGCTCGGAACTCAAACTTGCCGTTCACGGCCCTGGCTCGCGACGATCTGAACTATTGTCAAGCTCTAGCTTGGATTCACTCCGGCGCCACGCCATCGGAGGATCTGGTTCAGTGTTGAAGCCAACTTCGCCGGCGGCGACAGGCTCGGTTTCGAAATTGTCGGGATGCCCGTGAGCATCCGCCGTTTGATTGCCGCCCCTGCCTATGAGCATCGCGACGGCGGTTGCCCCGGCGAGCATAAAAAGCGCGGGAAGGATGAGGAAAAAATCGTCGCCGGCGCTATTCGCCGCTTTTGGCGCGGATGTTTCAGGCTCACGCGTCGTTTCCACCTGTGCGACCAACGGGTCGCCGAAGTGTTCGGCGATAGCGGCGCTCGCCGTTTGAGGGGCCGTCTTCCGAGGGGCCGTCTCGGCGGCGAGGGCCTCCGTCACGCGCTCGATCGCCGTTCGAGCGCCAGGGTCAAGCGGGCGCAGTTCGGCGTAACGTTTGAAATCGACGAGGCTTTCGTGAAGCTCTCCCTTCTTCTCCTGCGCGATCCCCAGATCATAAAAGGCTAACGCATTGTTAGGATCGAGCCTGATCGCCTTGCTGAAGTCGCCTATCGCATAGTCGTAATCGCCTGTTTGGCTCCATGCGACGCCACGCTGAACATAGAGCTTCGCATCCTTGGGATTTTTCCTGATGGCCGTGGTGCAGGCCGTGACGGCCTCGTCGCCCGAAACATCGTTGCTGAGGCAACGCGCCCGAGTCCGGGCCAGCGTGGCCGCGGACGCCGGAGACGCGCCAGCGCAATCAATAGCCGCGAGGGCGGTCAGCGTCGAAGCAAACAGGAATGAACATATCCGCTTCATTTCGCCATTGCCTCATTTCGCCATTGCCTTGGGCGAAGGAGATCGCATCGCCGACACGGAACATGACGACCGTCGCGGACGGCGGGGGCGAGACCGCCGTCCACATGAGCAACGAGGCGCGGCGCCGCTTTTCACGCCGAAATCGCGCGGACGCTCAATCCCAGCGCGATGATGGAACCGCCCTTGAGGATCAAGTCGATTCCGATGAAAAGCCCAATGGCCCAAAGGCCCGAGAAGGGCCAGCCTCCGAGAAGGAGACATCCAAGGACCGAGCTCACGAGTCCGTCGAGCACGTAAAGCCATTCGCCCTCGATGTGCGAGGACAGCGAGTAGCCGATCCCCAAAACCCCTGTCGCGATGAAATAAAACGCGATCACCAGCGTTATGGCTTCAGCGCTGATCGCCGGCCGCGTCACCAAAATCAATCCGATGATGCCGAGCAGAACGGCCCACAGCACATGGATGAAAAAGTCGGTCCAATAGCCGGCGAGCGAAAACGCGAAAGCAAGGACGGCGACGGCGCTGACGAGGAGCAATACGCCGAGAAAACCGACCGAGATCAGCGTCGCCGCCCTGGCCCGCCAGATCGCGATGAACCCCAGCACGACGAGACCAACCCCCAGCGCGATAAGCCAACCCCAATGAACCGCGAGAACGTCGGGCGCTTCGCCGACGAAAATGTCAAATTGCCGATGCATTGAAAATCCCCTTTGATGGACGCCTGTCGACATTCCTAGATGACCGAGGGATTGGCTCCCCCTTCGACCATTTTGCAAAGCCGAGTCTAAGCCAATCCCCCAGATAAATGTTCGGGAACCCTTTCCGTTCCGAAGCGTTCCAAAAAAATTTGTCCTGGCTGGGGTTAAGGTGAGTCCGGCGATCGAACCCGCCTGGCGCGAGTCCAAATGCGCGCAATAAGTTTATTTTTTCGTCGCCACATTCTGCTATGCTTCCTCTAGGTTGAATCAATCGCGAAACCGCCGGTCGGCGAGCGATTCGCGCTGTTCCCGAGACGCACCTATGACCAGCACCGCCAAGGACGCGGCCGAAATAATTAAATCCCGCAATTCGCACGGCTTCATCGAGGCGGCGGTTATTCTCGGCCGCAATCTTTACAGCGTGGCCGACCTCGCCGAGAACGCGGTCTCCGTGCCTTATGCGGATTTGCCGGGCTTTCCGCGCACGGAGGCGACGCCGGACGGGCAACTCCTCATCTGCACGATCGAGGGCATACCGACCCTGATCCTGAAGGGGCGCGTCAATTTTCACGAAACCGGCGATCCCAGCCAAATGGCCGCGCCGATCGAGACTTTGTCTCTTCTTGGCGTGCGCAGCATTCTGTCGACGACATTCGCCAGTTCCGTAAACGCCAATCTCGTGCCGAGCAGCCTGGTGGCGATCACCGATCATATCGACCTGAAGGGACTCAATCCTTTGATCGGGGCGCTCGGCGAGAACAATTTCATCAATATGAACGACGCCTATGACAAGCGGCTGCTCCGCCGGCTCGGCGTTTCGGCCGCCGCCGCTGGCGTGAGCGTGCGCGAAGGCGTGTTCATCTGGTTCTCCGGCCCGAGTTTTGAAACGCCCGCCGAAGTCAAGATGGCGAGGCTGCTCGGAGCCGATCTCCTTGGCGTTTCCGTCGTTCCCGAGGCGATACTCGCCCGGCGCTTCGGCGTTCCCTTTGCCGGCGTCGCCGTCGTCACGGATTTTGGCGCGGGCTTTTCGGGCGGCGCGCCCTCCGGCGATTTCACGCGCGGTCCGGCGGTCGCCGGATTGATGGCGCTCAAGCGCCTCGTTCGCGGTTACGTCAAGAGCCGATAACGGCGATGAGGCGTCGGCGCCGCCCGCGCGGCCGGCGTTCATTTGACTCCGATGGCGAGCTTGATTTATAGGCGGCGCGGAGGCTGAGCCTATAAATTGGGCGGCCCGCATGTCTAACCCCTTTCGAGAAAGCTGTCGGCGCTTTAATCTCGCAAGCGGGGTAACGCTCCCTTAACACTAACGAAGCCTAATGGAACTTGGTTGCCGAACTGGCGCGACGGCGGCCGCCCGTTGTTCGTCGCCCCCGCGGTTCCAATTCCTTGCAGACCGTTCCGACGCCATCGAGTCCTTTCCGCGCCGCGACCCCGAAACGCGGCGCGCGGGTTTGCTCGCGTTCGGCGCGCCGGACCCATCGGAGCCAACATATGACGAGCCGGCGCGGCGAACCCCAGACCATTGACGCCCGCCACGCGCCCGTGTTGCTCGCCGAGGCCATCGCGGCGCTCGATCCAAAGGAGGGTGGCCGCTATCTCGACGCCACATTTGGGGCGGGAGGCTATTCGCGCGCCCTGCTCGAATTTCCCCGCTCGCGCGTGCTGGCTCTCGATCGCGACCCGCTGGCGGTGCTTGGCGGAGCCGGGCTCCTCGAACAAGCTGCTGGCCGGCTGACCCTGGTCGAGGCGCGCTTTTCCCAGTTGGAGCAGGTCGCCTCGCGGGAAAATTTCCTGCCGCTCGATGGCGTCGTGCTCGACATTGGCGTTTCCTCGATGCAGTTCGACGAGGCCGAGCGCGGCTTTTCCTTTCGCGGCGACGGACCGCTCGACATGCGGATGGAAGGGCGGGGCCGCAGCGCGGCCGAGATCGTCAACGAGACGGAAGAGGAAGCGCTGGCCGACATCCTCTATTATTACGGCGAGGAGCGCGCCTCGCGCCGCCTCGCCCGCGCGATCGTCCATGACCGCGAGCAGGCGCCGTTCCTGACGACGCGTCAGCTGGCGTCGATGATCGAGCGCGTCGCGCCCGGAAAACCCGGCGAGATACATCCGGCCACCCGGACGTTTCAGGCTCTGCGCATCGCCGTCAACGACGAGCTTGGCGAACTCGTCGCCGCGCTTTACGCCGCCGAGCGCGCGCTCGGGGCGGGCGGTCGGCTCGCGGTCGTGACATTTCATTCGTTGGAGGATCGGCTGGTCAAATTGTTTTTCGCCGAGCGCGCGGGGCGCGGGGAGACCGGATCGCGCCGCTTGCCCGGCGAGCCCGAGCCCACGCCCGCGACCTTCGTCCAGCATGGGCGGCAACCGGTCGCGCCGTCATCAACCGAAATCGCCGCCAATCCGCGCGCGCGATCCGCCAAGCTGCGCCATGCGACGCGCACGCAAGCCCCGCCGCGCAAGGTCGGCGGCGACGCCGACGACAAACTACAGCGGCTCGCGCGCCTTCCGGTCCGCGCTAAAGGGAGAGGCTGAAAATGCTGCGCTTTCTCAATATCGCCGCGATCCTCGCCCTGGTCGGCTCCGCCATTTACGCCTATTCGATCAAATATCAGACCAGCTATCGCGCCGAGCAGATCGTCAAAACCAAGCTCGAAATCAAGGCGGAACATGACGCCATCGCCGTGTTGCGGGCGGAATGGTCCTTTATGACGCGCCCGGAGCGCGTTCAACAACTCGCCGACCGCTATCTCGATCTGCAGCCCTTGACCGCGGACAAGATCGAGACCGCGCGCGAGCTTCCGGAGCGCGCCCCGCATGTCGACGCCATCGCGGCCAAGATAGACATGCTGGGCCTTGGCGTCGCCAGCACGCCCGCCGCCGATCCGGGAGCCGCGCCGACGACGCCCAAGACGCCCGCCAAGACGAGCGCCGCGACGCAGACGAAGGGAACAGGACATCAGAGATGACGATGGACGCTGGGCAAATTCACGACGCGCCGTCCTCGGACGGCAAGGGGCCGGCCCGCGCGAGGATGAGCGCGGCGGAGCGCCTGCGCGCCTTCGCGCGAGCGGCTTTCTCGACGAATCTCGCCAGCAGCACGTCGCGCATTCGCCTCGTCGCGCTGCTGTTCCTTGCGATTTACGCCGTCATCGGCGGCCGGCTGGTGTTTTTGGGCTTCAGGCCGGACCCCGCCGATTTGCGCCGCGCCGCAGCCGAGGCGGTGGCCGCCGCGCGTCCCGATCTTCTCGACCGCAACGGCGAAATTCTCGCGACCGACGTGAAGACCATGTCGGTCTTCGCCGAGCCGCGCCGCCTCATCGACAAGGACGAGGCGACCGAACTGCTCACCGCCGCGCTGCCGCAGGTCGACGCGCGCGAATTGCGCGAACGTCTCGCCTCGAAAAAGGGCTTCGTTTGGGTCAAGCGCGAGGTGACGCCGCATCAGCGCGACGAGGTGTTTCACCTTGGCCTGCCCGGCGTCGGCCTCATCGCCGAGAACAAGCGCGTCTATCCCAATGGCCCGATCGGCGCGCATGTGCTCGGCTTCGCCAATGTCGATAACATCGGCATCGCCGGCATGGAGAAATTCGTCGACGGGCAGGGGCTCGCCGATCTTCACGGCGCCGGCTTCAGCATGACGCCCGAGGAGCTGTCGCCGATCACGCTCTCGCTCGACATCAAGGCGACGCACGCGCTGCGCGACGAACTGGCGAAGGGCGTCGAGCACTTCAAGGCGCTGGCGGGCGCCGCGGCGATCATGGACGTGAATACCGGCGAGGTCATCGCGATGGCTTCGATGCCCGATTACGACCCCAACAGCCCGCCGGATATTCACGACGTCAATATGATCAACCGCCTCAATGTCGGCGTCTATGAAATGGGCTCGACCTTCAAGGCGCTGACCATCGCCATGGCGCTCGACAGTGGCAAGGTCAATCTCAACTCGCACTTCGACGCGCACAGCGCGCTCACCTCCGGACGCTTCAGGATTCACGATTATCACCCCCAGAACCGCGCGCTGACCGTGCCGGAAGTCTTCACCTATTCGTCCAACGTCGGCGTCGCGCGCATGGCGCTCGGCCAGGGCGTCGAGAAACACAAGGCGTTTTTGCGCAAGATGGGCCAACTGACGCGCATGCGCACCGAATTGCCGGAGAGCGCCGCGCCGATCGTGCCGCAGAACTGGGGCGAGTTGAACACGATGACCATCGCCTTCGGCCATGGTCTCGCGGTCGCGCCGCTGCAGGCGATGATGGCGGTCGCGGCGTTGATGAACGGCGGCTATCTCATAACGCCGACCTTCGTCAAACGCAGCGAGGAAGAAGCCAGGAAGGACGCGCCGATCGTCATCAAGCCGGAGACGAGCGAGGCGATGCGCTATCTGATGCGCCTCAACGCCGAGAAGGGCACGGCCAAGAAAGTCGATATCGCCGGCTATTTCGTCGGCGGCAAGACCGGCACGGCGGAGAAGGTGATCCACGGCCATTATTCCAAGAACCGCCTGTTCACGACCTTCATGGCGGTGGCGCCATCGGATAAGCCCAAATATCTATTCATGACCTTGATGGACGAACCGCAGGGCTTGCCCGAAACCGGCGGTTACGCCACCGCCGCCTACAACTCGGGTTTGGTCACGGGGAAAATCATCGAGCGCGTCGGGCCTTTGCTGGGGCTGGCGCCGCGTTTCGAGGCGCCGAAGGAGCCTTTCCCGATCCTGGCGAGAATGGGCTACGGTTTTGTCAACGTGCCGGCGACCGGCGGCGGAGGACATTGATGCGGCTAGCCGAACTGCTGGGCGGCGCCGGGCTCGATCCGGCCTTGGCCGATCTCGACATCGCCGGGATCAGCGCGGACAGCCGCGCCGTGGAGCACGGTTTCGCTTTTTTCGCGATTCCCGGCTTCGCCGGCGACGGCCTGAACTTCGTCGCCGACGCCAAGGCGCGCGGCGCCAGCGTGGTGATCGCCCAACGCGAGGCGTCGTGCGATTTGCCGCTGATCGTCGTCGCCGACGCGCGCGCCGCACTGGCGCTGGCCGCCGCGCGCTTTTATCCGCGTCAGTCCGAGACCATCGCGGCCGTCACCGGCACCAGCGGCAAGACCTCGGTCGTCGCCTTCCTGCGTCAGATTTGGCTCTCGCTTGGATTTGAGGCGGCGTCGCTCGGCACGGTCGGCGTCGTCGACGCCTCGGGCGCGCATTATGGCGCGCTGACGACGCCGGGCCCGGTCGAACTGCATCGCACGCTCGACGACCTCGCGCGGCGCGGCGTCACGCATCTCGCCATGGAGGCGTCGTCGCTCGGGATCGACCAGCGCCGACTCGACGGCGTTCGGCTCACGCTCGCCGCCTTCACCAATTTCTCGCGCGATCACCTCGACCATCACCGCGATCTCGAAGACTATTTTCGCGCGAAGATGCGGCTGTTCGATACGCTGCTGCAACCGGGTCAAGGCGTGGTGTTCGACGCCGACAGCGATGTCGCGCCGCGCGTGCTCGAAGTTCTGCGCGCGAGAGGGTTGAAGCCCTTTGGCGTCGGCGCCAGGGGCGACGGGATCGCGCTGCTGGGCGCCGAGCCGAACGCCTTGACGACGCGCCTGCGCCTGCGTCATGCCGACGTCGATCATCGCGTCGAACTGCCGCTCGCCGGCGCCTTTCAGACCGCCAATGCGCTCGTCGCGGCGGGCCTCGCCATCGAGAGCGGGGCCGAGCCCGCGCGCGTCTTCGCGGCCCTGGAAAAATTGCAGGGCGCGCCAGGGCGGCTGGAGCGCGTGGGCACGCGCTTCGGCGCGCCGATTTTCGTCGATTACGCCCATAAGCCCGACGCGCTCGAAAAGGTTCTCGCGACGCTGCGGCCGCTGGTCAAGGGGCGGTTGATTCTGGTGTTTGGCTGCGGCGGCGACCGCGATCGCGGCAAGCGACCGCTGATGGGCGAGATCGCCGCGCGCGGCGCCGACATCGCGATCGTCACCGACGACAACCCGCGTAGCGAAGACCCGGAGTCGATCCGCGCCGCCATTCTCAATGGCGCGATGCCCGCCGGGGGCGCGACGATCAACGAAATCGGCGACCGCCGCGCCGCGATCGAGGCGGCCGTCGCGATGCTGCGCGAGGGCGACGCGCTCGTCGTGGCCGGCAAAGGTCACGAAACCGGCCAGATCGTAGGGCAATCGACGTTACCCTTCTCCGATCACGACGTCATCGCGGCCGCCCTGGCGGCGGCGCCTTTGGAAAACGCTTCATGATGCAAGAACCCCTATGGACCGGACTCGGCCTCGTCGGCGCGCTCAACGCCCGCGTGAGCGGGGGCGGTCTGCCGCGCAAGGCGAGCGGCGTCTCCATCGATACGCGCACGCTGGAGCCCGGCGATTTGTTTTTCGCCATCAATGGCGACGCGCGCGACGGACATGATTTCGTTCCCGCGGCCTTCGAAAAGGGCGCGGCGGCCGCCGTCGTGGACGAAGCGCATGCGCGCGACTTCGCGGCCGCCGGTCCGCTTTTCGTCGTCAAGGACACGCAGGCCGCGCTGGAGCGCCTCGGCGCGTATGCGCGCGCGCGCACGGAGGCCTTTATCGCGGCGATCACCGGCTCGGTTGGAAAAACATCGACCAAGGACATGGCGCGGCTGGTGTTTTCGCACTTCGGCGCGACCCATGCGTCGGCCGCCTCTTATAACAATCAATGGGGCGTGCCGCTGTCGCTCGCGCGGATGCCGGCGGCGACGCGTTTCGGCATTTTCGAAATCGGCATGAATCACGCCGGCGAAATCGCCGCGCTGGTCGAGCAGGTGAAGCCGCATGTCGCGGTCGTGACCCGCGTCGCGCCGGTGCACCTCGAATATTTCGATTCGCTGGAGGCTATCGCCGACGCCAAGGCCGAAATTTTCGGCGGCTTGCTCGAGGGAGGCGTGGCGATCGTCAACCGCGACGACGAGACCTACGAACGCCTCGCGGAAGCAGCGCGGGTTTCCGGCGCCGGGCATGTCTTCAGCTTCGGCTCGGGGGAGGGCGCGGAGGCGCGCCTCATCTCCTACGAAACCCGAGATGCGGTCGGCGTGGCGAGCGCCGAGATTTTCGGCCGGCGCATCAATTACCGCATCAATGCGCCGGGCCCGCACATAGCTCGCAACGCGCTGGCGGTGCTGCTCGTCGCCAGCGTCTTCGACATCGATTTGGAGCAGGCGGCGGCGGCGCTGGAGGAGTTCACGCCCTCGACCGGGCGCGGGCGGCGCGAAACGCTCGAACGCGCGGGCGGGACGATCACCGTGATCGACGAAAGCTACAACGCCAATCCGACATCGATGCGCGCGGCTTTCGAGCTGCTCGCGGCGGCAAACCCCGGCCCCGGCGGACGGCGCGTCGCCGTGCTTGGCGACATGCTGGAGCTTGGGCCGCGCTCGGGCGAACTGCACGCCGAACTCGGCCAGGACCTCGCACGCGCGGGGGTCGATCTTTTGTTCACGGCGGGGCCGAACATGGCGCGCGCCTTTTACGCCGCCCCCGAAGCGATGCGCGGCGCGCATCGTCTCGCCGCCGCCGAACTTGAAGGGCTGTTGTTGTCCGCGCTGCGTCCTGGCGACGTGGTGATGGTCAAGGGATCGAACGGTTCTCGCACGGGCGCGCTTGTCGCGGCGTTGCGGGACAGCTCCAATGCCGCCGCGAACGCCGGCTGAAGGATTTGAACTAATGCTAACGCTGCTCGCGGACTATTCTCACCTGTTCGGCCCGCTCAACGTCTTTCGTTATATCACCTTTCGCGCCGCCTGCGCGGCGGCGACGGCGTTGTTCTTCGTGTTCTTCTATGGTCCTGGCGTCATCTCCGCGCTGCGCCTCAAGCAAGGCAAGGGCCAGCCGATCCGCGAGGACGGGCCGGCCTCGCATCTCCTCAACAAGAAGGGCACGCCGACAATGGGCGGGCTGATGATCCTCTCGGGGCTCATCCCCAGCACGCTGCTATGGGCCAATTTCAAGAACGCCTATGTCTGGATCGTGCTGTTCGTGACGATCTGCTTCGGAGCGATCGGCTTTTACGACGATTACCTCAAGGTGACGAAGCAATCGCATAAGGGGTTTTCCGGTCGGCTGCGGCTGCTGATCGAGTTCATCGTCGCCGGCGTCGCCTGTTACGCCATGACGCTGGTCGGCGGCGAGGACATGCATAAGCTGGGTTTGCCGATGCTCAAGGGGTTTGTAATGAACCTTGGCTGGTTCTTCCTGCCATTTGGAGCCTTCGTGATCGTCGCGGCTGGCAATTGCGTCAATCTCACCGACGGGCTCGACGGGCTGGCGATCGTGCCCTCGATGATCGCCGCCGGCACCTTCGCGATCTTCGCCTATCTCGTCGGCAATTCGGTGTTTTCCTTCTACCTTGGCGTCAATCACGTCGCCGGCGTCGGCGAACTCACGATCATCTGCGCGTCGCTGATCGGCGCGGGTCTGGGCTTTCTGTGGTTCAACGCGCCGCCCGCGCAGATCTTCATGGGCGACACCGGCTCGCTGGCGCTCGGCGGCCTGATCGGCGCCGTCGCGGTGTCGGTGAAGCAGGAGTTCGTGCTCGTCATCGTCGGCGGCTTGTTCGTGCTGGAGGGGGCGTCGGTGATCGTCCAGGTCGGATATTTCAAACTCACGGGAAAGCGCATTTTTCTGATGGCGCCGATCCACCATCACTTTGAAGAAAAGGGATGGAAAGAGCCGCAGATCGTGATCCGCTTCTGGATCATCGCGTTCGTGCTCGCGCTCATGGGACTTTCAACACTGAAATTGAGGTGACGATGACGCCGGTCAGCACATTCAATGGAAGGAGCGTGGCGCTCTTTGGTCTTGGCGGCTCCGGGCTCGCCACCGCGAAGGCGCTTATCGCCGGCGGCGCCAATGTCACCGCCTGGGATGATAGCGAGGCGGGCCGCGCCAAGGCCGTCGCCGAGAAAATCCATGTCGAGGATTTGGACGGCGCCGACTGGAGCCGGTTCGACGCGCTGATTCTGACGCCCGGCGCGCCATTGACGCATCCCGTCCCGCATTGGACCGTCCAGCGCGCCAAGGCGTTGGACATGGAGGTGATTGGCGACATCGAACTCTTCTGCCGGGAACGCGACGAACTCGCGGGCGGCGCGCCTTTCGTCGCGATCACCGGCACCAATGGCAAGTCGACGACAACAGCGCTGATCGCCCATATTCTGTCGCAGGCGGGGCGCGACGCGCAACTCGGCGGCAATATCGGAACGCCGATTCTGGCGTTGGAGCCGCCGGATGACGCGCGAATCCATGTGATCGAGTGTTCGTCGTTCCAGATCGATCTCGCGCCTTCGCTGGCGCCGACGATCGGCATATTGATCAATCTGACGCCGGACCATCTCGATCGCCACGGCACGATGGAGCATTACGCCGCGGTCAAGGAGCGGCTGGTCGCCGGCGCGGAAATCGCGCTTGTCGGCGTCGACGACGCCTATTGCCACGCCATCGGCGCGCGACTCACGCAAAGAGCGCTCCCCAATCAGCGCGTCGCGCCGGTCTCGGCGGAGCGCGCGCTGGATTGGGGCTTTTACCTCGACGGCGATAACATCATGTTCCGCGAAAAGGACCATCCGCTGGATGAGGCGGAGTTGCTGTGCTCGCTCAAAGGCGCGCGCGCGCTGCGCGGCGCCCATAATGCGCAAAACGCGGTGTTCGCCGCCGCCGCCTGCTGGGAGCTGGGGCTCGAAGACGAGGAGATCGCGCGCGGACTCCTCGGGTTTCCCGGCCTGCCGCATCGCATGGAGGAGGTCGCGCGGCTGGACCACGTCCTTTTCGTCAACGACAGCAAGGCGACCAACGCCGACGCCGCCTCCAAGGCGCTCGCAAGCTATATCGACATCTATTGGATCATCGGCGGCAAGGCCAAGGAGGGCGGCATCGAGTCGCTGCGGGCTTTCTTTCCTCTGGTGGTCAAGGCCTATCTGATCGGCGAGGCGAGCGACGACTTCGCCAGGACGCTGGAGGGCGTCGTGCCCTATGAGCACTGCGGGACGCTGGAAGTCGCGACGGAGCGCGCGGCGCGCGACGCGGCCGCGAGCAAGACATCGACTCCGGTCGTGCTGCTTTCGCCGGCCTGCGCCTCGTACGATCAATTCGCCAATTTCGAAGCGCGCGGAGACGCCTTTCGCGGGTTAGCGCAAAAGCTCGCCGCCTCTGTTCAGGGAGACGCCTCATGATTTCGCGCGCGCATCGCACGCCCTTATCCGACTGGGCGTGGACGATTGACCGCTGGCTCCTCGTCGCCATCGCCATGCTGATCGTCGCGGGTCTCGTGTTCTCGATGGCGGGCAGCCCGCCGGTGGCCGAGCGGCTGCATCTGCCGACCTTCTATTTCGTCAATCGGCAGGCGCTGTTTCTACTGCCCGCGCTTCTCGTCATGTTCGGCGTGTCATTGCTGTCGCCGCGCCACATTCGCCGCGTCGCGCTGGCGGTGTTCTTCATATCATTGGCGCTTGTGGTGGCGACGCTGTTTTTTGGCCAAGAGGTCAAGGGCGCGCGCCGTTGGATTTTCGGAGTGCAACCGTCGGAATTCCTGAAGCCGGCCTTTGTCGTGCTCGTCGCCTGGGCCTTCTCGGAAGGCGCAGCGCGCAAGGGCGTTCCCGGCAACATCATCGCGCTAATGTTGTTTCCCTTGACCGTCGGGCCTTTGGTGCTCCAGCCGGACTTTGGCCAGACCATGCTGATCTCGATGGTTTGGGCGATCCTGTTCTTCATGGCGGGGCTGCATTGGCTGTGGGTCGTCGGCATTGGCGGGCTCGGCGCCTCCTCGGCTCTGCTCGCCTATAAATTCGTGCCGCACGTGCACGCGCGCATCCAGGCGTTTCTCGAGCCGCCGCCGCCGATGACCGCGGGCGTGCCAACCAACTTCCAATCCGAGACGGCGCTGGAGAGTTTCATCTCCGGCTCTTGGCTCGGCAAGGGGCCTGGCGAGGGCACGATCAAGCGCATCCTGCCGGATTCGCACACCGACTATATTTTCGCGGTGATCGGCGAGGAGTTCGGCGTCCTGGTCTGCATCGCGCTCGCCGCGTTGTTCGCCTTCATCGTGGTGCGCAGCCTGTTGTCGGCGGCCCGCAACGAAGACCCTTTCTGCCGCTTCGCGACGGCTGGCCTCGCCATGCTGTTCGGCCTGCAGGGCTGCATCAACATGGCGGTGAATTTGCAGTTGATGCCCGCCAAGGGCATGACCTTGCCCTTTGTCTCCTATGGCGGGTCGTCGTTGATTTCGCTGGCGTTGGGCACTGGTTTTCTGCTCGCCGTGACACGCCGCAGGCCTCGCGCGCATATGGTCGCGCGGCGCGCCGACCACGCGGCGGAGGCGGAGTCCGCGGCTCCAATGGCGGGCGCGCCGGCATGAGCGGTGGTCCCGTGCTACTCGCCGCCGGCGGCACGGGGGGGCATCTCTTCCCCGCCGAGGCTCTCGCCCATGTTCTGGAGCAACGCGGCGTCGCCGTCGAACTTGTGACGGACGAGCGCGCGCTGCGCTACGGGGACAGCTTTCCCGCCCGCGCGATGCACACGATCCGCTCGGCGACGCCGCGCGGCGGCTCGATTTTTTCGCGCGTCGCGGCGGTGGCGCGGCTCGGCTTCGGCGTTGTCGAGGCGCTGGCGTTGCTCTTGCGGCTTCGTCCAAGCGTCGTGATCGGCTTTGGCGGCTATCCGACCGTGCCGCCGCTGGTCGCGGCCTCGCTGCTGCGCATTCCAACCGTGCTGCACGAAGCCAATGGCGTGATGGGCAAGGCCAACCGCTTCCTGGCAGGGAGGGTCGACGCCATCGCGGCGGGCTTTCCGCTTCCCGACGCGCCGCCCGCGTTGCGCGCCAAAATCACCGTCACCGGCAATCCGCTCCGGCCCAACGCGCTCGCGGCGATTCGCGAGCCCTATCCCGAGATCGACGGCCGGTTGCGGCTTCTCGTCACCGGCGGCTCGCAGGGCGCGCGCGTGATGGCCGATGTGGTTCCCGCCGCCGTGGCCGCCTTGCCGGCGGAGTCGCGCGCTAAAATAATCGTGACGCAGCAGGCGAGGCTCGAAGACATCGCGCGGGTCGCCGACGTCTATGAGCGCGCCGGCGTGAAGGCGGAGATCGCGCCGTTCTTTTCCGATCTGCCGCTGCGCATCGCGCGCGCGCAACTGGTGATCGCGCGCTCGGGCGCCTCCACCGTGTCGGAAATCGCGGCGATCGGGCGCGCTTCGATCCTCGTGCCGCTGCCGCACGCGCTGGATCAAGATCAGGCCGCGAACGCCGCCGTGCTGCAAGCGACTGGCGCGGCGGAGGTCGTGCGTCAAGAGAATTTCACGCCGCGTTTCTTGAGCGAGCGTCTCGCTGTTTTCATCGGCGATCCGGCGTCGCTCAAGCTGCCCGCGGAATGCGCCAAGGCTGCCGGCGTCGCCGACGCCGCGCAAAGATTGGCCGACCTCGCGCTTGGCGTCGCGAAGGCGAAAACCCAGGATACGGAGACCTAAATGAAACTGCCGCGCGAACTCGGCCCCATCCATTTCGTCGGCATTGGCGGGATCGGCATGTCCGGCATCGCCGAGGTGTTGATCAACCAGGGCTACACTGTTCAGGGCTCGGACGCTTCCGAGAACGCCAATGTGAAGCGCCTGGTCGACAAGGGCGCGACCGTGCATATCGGCCATGACGCCAAATGGCTCGGCGACGCCGCCGTGGTCGTCGTTTCGACCGCGATCAAGCGCGACAACCCGGAACTGGCCGCCGCGCGCGAGCGGCGGCTGCCCGTCGTGCGCCGCGCCGAAATGCTCGCCGAACTGATGCGACTCAAGCAATGCGTCGCCATCGCCGGCACGCATGGCAAGACGACGACGACCTCGCTCGTCGCCACCTTGCTCGACGCTGGCGGGCTCGATCCGACGGTCATCAATGGCGGCATCATTAACGCCTATGGCACCAACGCCCGGCTTGGCGCCGGCGACTGGATGGTGGTCGAGGCGGACGAGAGCGACGGCACCTTTCTAAAGCTTCCCGCCGACGTGGCCGTGGTCACCAACATCGATCCCGAACATCTCGATCATTTCCACACCTTCGACGCGATCAAGGACGCCTTTCTCGATTTCATCGAGAATCTCCCGTTTTACGGCTTCGCGGTGATGTGCCTTGACCATCCGACCGTGCAGGAGCTTGTCGGCCGCATCGAGGATCGCCGCGTTATAACCTATGGCGAAAACCCGCAGGCCGACGTGCGTTTACTCGACGTGAATCTCGACGGGGGCGTCAGCCGCTTCAACGTGCTGCTGCGCGACCGCAAGACCGCTCAGGCGACCTACCTGGAAAATCTCGTGCTGCCGATGCCGGGCCATCACAACGCGCTGAACGCCACGGCGGCGATCACGGTCGCCTATCAGCTTGGCCTGTCGCCGGATCAAATTCGCAAGGCGCTGGCGGGCTTTGGCGGCGTCAAGCGGCGCTTCACTAAGACCGGCGAGTGGAACGGCGTGCAGATCTTCGACGATTACGGCCACCATCCCGTCGAGATCTCCGCCGTGCTGCGCGCCGCGCGCGCCTCGACCAAGGGCAAGGTTGTCGCGGTAATGCAGCCGCATCGCTTCACGCGGCTGCAATCGCTGTTCGATCAATTCGCGACCTGCTTCAACGACGCCGACGCTGTGATCATCGCCGATGTCTACGCGGCGGGAGAACAGAAAATCGAAGGCGTCGATCGCGACGCGCTGGTCGCCGCGATCAAGGCGCATGGCCATCGTCGCGCGGCGGGCCTGCCGGCGCCCGAGGTGCTGCCGGCGATGATCCGCGAAATCGTCACGTCGGGCGATTACGTCGTGTTTCTCGGCGCCGGCAATATCACGCAATGGGCCTATGCGCTGCCCGAGCAACTCGCGTCTGGAGGCCCCGGCGCGTGAGCTTCCCCGACATCAGCGCCAAAATTCCGCCGAGCGCGCGCGGGTCTCTGCGCGCCAACGAGCCGCTCGCGCCCTACACCTGGTTTCGCGTCGGCGGGCCGGCGCAATATTTGTTCATGCCGGCGGACGAGGACGACCTCTGCTACTTTCTGAAAAACCTTCCGGCTGAAATTCCCGTCACCGTCATTGGGCTCGGCTCGAATCTCATCGTGCGCGACGGCGGCGTGAAGGGCGTGGTCATCCGTCTCTCCGCCAAGGGCTTTGGCGAAATCGCGATCCAGGGCGATCACCGTCTGAGCGTCGGCGCCGCCGTTCCCGATTTCAAGGCGGCGCGGGCGGCGGCGGAGGCCGGCGGCGACGGCCTCGCATTCTTTCGCGGCATTCCCGGGGCGATCGGCGGCGCCTTGCGCATGAACGCCGGCGCGCATGGCGGCGAGACCAGGGACGCGCTGCTCGAAGCGCATGGCGTCACGCGAGCCGGCGAACGAAGGGTGTTCAGCAACGCGGACATGGGTTTTTCCTATCGCCACAGCTTGGCGTCCGAGGATGTGATCTTCACGCGCGCGGTCTTTAAAGGACGGCCCGGCGATCCCGCGACGATACTGGCGGAGATGGACCGGATTACCCAAGCGCGCGAAGCCTCGCAGCCGATCCGCGAGAAGACCGGCGGTTCGACCTTCAAGAACCCGCCGGGCCACAAGGCCTGGCAGTTGATCGACGCCGCCGGCTGTCGCGGGCTCGTCAAGGGCGACGCGCAGGTGAGCGAGATGCACTGCAACTTCCTGATCAATCGCGGCGCGGCCACGGCCGCCGACATCGAGGCCTTGGGCGAGGAGGTGCGTTCGCGCGTGCTCGCGCATAGCGGCGTCGAACTCTCCTGGGAAATCAAACGGATCGGGGAGCCCGCATGAGCGTCGCCGTCAATACGGAGCTTGGATCCTCGCGGGACGACGCGGCGCGAAACCAGGATTTGCGCTTTCTCGCCAGCCCTTTGCTCAGCGTCGCGCTGATCGTCATCGCCATCGCCCAGCAGGCCAGCGGCCATATCGACTCCGATGTGTCCTGGTTCCTGACGCTCGCCGAAAAATTTCTCGACGGGCGGTTCTCGCCCGACGACATGGTCGATCCCAATCCGCCGATCGCCATTCTTTCGCTGGTTCCCGCTTTCCCACTCGCGCGACTTCTGCATGCGCCGGTGGAAGCCGTGCTGGTCGCGCTCGTCCTTGTCTTCGCTCTGCTGTCCATTGGACTGTGCGGCTATATTCTGCGTTTCGGCGCGGCGCGTAGCGCGCTGGGGCGCGGCTTGCTGCTCAACGGCGCGATCTATTTGCTGCTGGTGACGCCGGCTCTGATCTTCGCGCAGCGCGAGCACCTCGCTTTGTTGGCGATGGCGCCAATGCTGGCGGCGCTCGCCGCGAACCGCGGCGAGGATGGTCCGCCCCGCGTCGTCCGCCTGCTCGCGGGGCTTGGCTGCGCCATCGCGATCAGCTTCAAGCCGTTTTTCGCGCTCGCGGTCGTTCTGCCGGCCTTGGCCATCGCCTGGCGCGAACGTTCGATCCGCGTCTTCCTCACGCTGGAAATGCTGACCGCCGGCGCGGTGTCGATTCTGCTCGGGCTCGCCGTCGTCGTCTTTTTCCCCGTCTATTCCGCCAATGTCACGGCTTTTGGCCTCGACGTTTACGGCGTCGCGCACGAAAGCCTGATCAATTTCCTCGCCAAAACGCTGGCGCCTTATTATGTCGCCTGCGCGATCGGCCTTCTGATCCTCGCGCGCGGCGTTCCCAGGGGGATCGAGGCGCGGACCGCCTTCCTCGCGTCGCTTGGCTTTTTTCTGTGCTTCGTCCTGCAGCGCAAGGGTTGGATCAATCACGCCTATCCGGCGATGGCGCTGTTGTTCCTCGCCTGGTTGGCGCACGCGCTTGACCTCGCGCGCGAAGAACCTGGAGCAGCTCATCCGCTCGTTCGGTTCTTCTTC
This sequence comes from Methylocystaceae bacterium, assembly GCA_003134075.1. Lineage (GTDB taxonomy): Bacteria > Pseudomonadota > Alphaproteobacteria > Rhizobiales > Beijerinckiaceae > Methylocystis. Next base: position 17,613 of record PLAI01000297.1, read on the forward strand.
GTGCCGCTGCTGATAGCTTCGCCCTTTTGCTTTGGCGGAGGCGGCCAATGGGCCGACGCCGAAGAGCATCCAGGACTCCTCGCCGCGGCCGCCAGCCACGCGCCGCCGCGTCCGCGCGTGATCGCGCTGGCCTTCAACTGCGATGTCGGCCATCCGTTGACGCGGCGCCTGCATGGCCAGTGGGTCGGCCATCCCTGCTCGCTGTGGACGACGTCCTATGTCGATCAGTTGTTGAACAGCTCTCCGTCCGATCCCGCCTATCGCGCGCGTCTCGCCGAATACCGGCGGCGGGATCTGACGACTTTCGCGCGGGATGTCGACGAGGGGCGGGCCGACGTGATTGTCGTGGAATCGCCGCGTCTGCGCGAATGGTCCGCCAGGCAGCCGGAAATCGCTGGAGTTCTCGCGCCATTCGAAAAGACGGGCGACGCCGGCGAAATCGAAGTGTGGACGCGCCGCGCGAATTGACGGATGGGGCGCGCCGCCGCCTCGCGAACAGGAATGAAACGATGAAACATGTCGCGGTGCTCATGGGCGGGCTCTCCGCCGAACGTCCTATTTCCCTGCGTTCCGGCGAAGCTTGCGCCAAGGCGCTGGAGGGCGAGGGATTCCGTGTCACCCGCGTCGACGTGGGTCCGGACGCGGCGGAATTGCTCGCGCGGCTGAAGCCCGATGTCGCCTTCAACGCGCTGCACGGGCGCTTTGGCGAGGATGGCGTCATCCAGGGCGTCCTGGAGCTGTTGCGGATACCCTACACGCATTCCGGCGTCCTGGCCTCGGCCGCGGCGATGCACAAGCAGATCGCCAAGACCATCATGGCGGCGGCGGGCGTGCCTGTTCCGCGCGGCCGCGTCGTGCATCGACTGGAGGCCGCCAAGGCCCATGCGCTGGCGCGGCCCTATGTGCTCAAGCCCGTCTCGGAGGGCTCCTCCTTCGGCGTGTTCATCGTCAAGGAGGATCAGGAGCATCCGCCCCAGGAACTAACGCGCGCCGATTGGGTCCATGGCGAGATGATGCTGGCCGAACAGTTCATCGCCGGGCGAGAACTCACCTGCGCGGTGATGGGCGACCGCCCGCTGGAGGTGATTGAAATTCGTGCGGCGGGCGGCGGTTGGTACGATTATGAGGCGAAATACGCAAAAGGCGGGTCGCAACACATACTTCCTGCAATTCTTAAACCGAATATTTACCAAAAAGTTCAAGAGTTGGCGCTCGAGGCTCACCGAGCTCTTGGATGCCGCGGCGTAAGCCGCGCGGATTTTCGATACGACGACCGCCCCGAAGGAACGGGCGAACTCGTCGTGTTGGAGGTCAATACGCAGCCCGGAATGACGGAGACCTCGCTCGTGCCAGAAATGGCGGCCCACGCAGGTTTCTCGTTCGGCGAGCTGGTCAGATGGATGGTGGAAGACGCTTCTCGAGATCGCTGAAAGAGCAGCTTCACACGCTGCTCTCGCCGGCCTTTCCGCATCCGGCGGAAGCATTTGGCGCCGCGGTTTCGTTCGGCGCTTCTTATCAGACGCGCGCCGAATACCCGGAGGACGCCGAGCCCGGCGTTTACGCCGGTGAAGTTCATAACGGCAAGCGCGGTTTCCTCGAGCGTCTCGCGGTCCTCGTCTCGAGGCCGGGGTTTGGAACCTTCGCGTTGATCGTCGTGCTCGCGGCCGCCGGCTGGACTGGCTTCGTCGATGGCGGCGGCTATCGCGAACTGGTGACGGAAGGCGGCGAGCCGCAAGACATTATCGCCCGCGCTCTCGGCTTTCCGATCAGCGCGGTCACGATCTCCGGCGAAAATCGCCTGCGCGAGGGCGAGATTCTGTCGGCGGCGCGCGTCGACCCGCGGGGATCGTTGCTGTTTTTGGACGCGGTGGAGGTGCGCAACCGGCTGTTGCAACTGCCGCTGGTGAAATCCGCGCGCGTGCTCAAATTTTATCCCGATCGGCTGGTCATCGCCATCGAGGAGCGCGTGCCCGCCGCGCTTTGGCAGCGCGACGGCAAGATCGCGGTGGTCTCGGCCGACGGCACGGTGATCGACGAACTCAGCGACGAGCGCTTTCTGGGGCTGCCTTTCGTGGTCGGCGACGGCGCCGGCAAGCGCTTGGCGGAATATGTCGCGATCCGCGCCGACATGGGCGATCTCGCGTCTCGGGTGAAGGCGGGGATCTTCGTGGCCGGCCGCCGCTGGTCGTTGGTGATGACCAATGGCGTCGAGGTCAAATTGCCGGAACGCGATCCGGGAGCCGCCATCGGGGTACTGATTCGTCTGCAACGCGAGGCGCGCATTCTCGACAAGGACATTCTTTCGATCGACTTGCGCCTGCCCGACCGCGTGGCGGTCCGACTGACGGAGGAGGGGGCCGACCTGCGCGCGGCAGCGTTGACGCACGGCAAACCGGTAAAGAGTGGCGGTCACACATGAAGAACCAGATTGTTTCCTCGCGCATGAAGCAACTTTCGCCGCGTCGCTCCGCGACAGTGGCGGCGCTGGACGTCGGGTCGTCGAAGATCGCTTGCCTGATCGCGCGGCTGACGCCGGAGCGCGACGCGGCGCCCGAGGACTGGCGCACCCATCGCGCGCGCGTCCTCGGCATCGGGCTTCAGCGCTCGCGCGGCGTGAAGAACGGGCTCATCGTCGATATGAACGAAGCCGAAGGCGCGATCCGCCAGACCGTCGACGCCGCGGAACGGATGGCCGGCGTTCAGATCGACCGCGTCGTCGTCACGGCTTCGGGTGGACGACTGGCGTCAAAGCATTTCACCGCCAAGACGGCCATCGGCGGGCGCGAAGTGGCCGAATCAGACGTGCATCGCGTGTTGGAGGCGTCGGCGATGCATCCAACGACGCGCGGACGCTTCGTGATGCACTCGCTGCCGACCGGCTATTCGCTGGACGGCGTGGCCGGCGTGCGCGAGCCGAAGAACATGGTCGGCGAGGAGCTTGGCGTCGATCTTCACGTCGCGACCTGCGATCAGGCGGCGACGCGCAATCTGTTCCTCGCGGTGGAGCGCGGGCATCTCGCCGTCGAGGCGATCGCGGCGGCGCCTTATGTCGCCGGTCTTAGCGTGCTGGAGCCGGACGAAGCCGAAATGGGCGTGGTCGTCATCGACATGGGCGCCGGCTCGACTTCCCTCGCGGTTTTCTCCAGCGGCGTGCTGGCGCATGTCGACGCGGTGATGCTCGGCGGCAACCACGTCACGATGGACATAGCGCGCGGGCTCAACGCGCGGGTTTCGGACGCGGAGCGTCTTAAAACAATGCACGGCGCGGCCATCGCCTCGCCCTCGGACGATCGCGAGACGGTCGCCTATGGCCATGTCGGCGAAGGCGACCATCATCCAGCGCAAGTTCCCAAATCGCATGTCGTGCGCATCATTCGGCCGCGCGTCGAGGAGACGCTGGAGTTTTTGCGCGATCGGCTGGCCCAGGCGGGGTTTGGCGCCGGGCGAGGGCTTCGCGTGGTGCTGACCGGCGGCGCCTGCCAGCTCACCGGCGCGCCCGAAGCCGCGCGCCGCGTTCTTGGCGGGCAGGTGCGGGTCGGACGTCCCAACGGCGTCGACGGCCTGCCGCCGGAGGCGGCTTTCAGCCCGGCCTTCGCCGCCGTCGCGGGTCTTTTTGTATACCCGCAGGTGGCGGGTCGCGAGTATTTCGAGCCGCGTCGCGAGCAACGGCTGGCGAACGGCTCGAATGGCTACATGTCGCGCGTGGGACGGTGGCTGACGGAGAGTTTTTAGACGGAAAACCGAATGGCCAGGGGCCGCCTTCGCGGCGAAAGACGGTCCCTGGCGAGAGTAAATGGACGCAGTAGCGCACCTCGTGCATCGAAAGGCCCAATTATGACCATCAATCTCAAGGCACCCGAACTAAGGGAATTGAAGCCCCGCATCATCGTTTGCGGCGTGGGCGGCGGCGGCTGCAACGCCGTGAACAACATGATCGCTTCGGGATTGTCCGGCGTCGATTTTCTCGTGGCCAACACCGATGCGCAGGCTCTCGCCTCCGCGCGCGCGGACCGCATCATTCAGATGGGTCTCCAGGTCACGGAGGGCCTCGGCGCCGGCGCTCAACCGGAAGTCGGCCGCGCCGCCGCCGAGGAGGCGCGCGATGAAATCCGCGAGCATCTGACCAACGCGCATATGTGCTTCGTCACCGCCGGCATGGGCGGCGGCACGGGCACGGGCGCGGCGCCGGTGATCGCGATGATCGCGCGCGAAATGGGCATTCTTACGGTCGGCGTCGTGACGAAGCCGTTCCACTTCGAAGGCCAGCGCCGCCAGCGGATCGCCGAGAGCGGCATCGGCGAATTGCAGAAATGCGTCGACACGCTGATCGTCATTCCGAACCAGAATCTGTTCCGTATCGCCACCGAGAAGACGACCTTCGCGGACGCCTTCGCGATGGCCGATCAGGTGCTCTATTCGGGCGTCGCCTCGGTCACCGATCTGATGGTCAAGGAAGGGCTGATCAACCTCGACTTCGCCGATGTGCGCTCGATCATGCGCGGCATGGGCAAGGCGATGATGGGCACGGGCGAGGCCACGGGCGAGCGCCGGGCGATTCTCTCGGCCGAGGCCGCCATCGCCAATCCGCTGCTCGACGAAGTGTCGATGAAGGGCGCGCGCGGCTTGCTGATCTCGATCACTGGCGGCAACGACCTCACCCTCTATGAGGTCGACGAGGCGGCCAGCCGCATCCGTCAGGAGGTCGACGAAGAGGCCAACATCATTCTCGGCGCGACCTTCGATTCGTCGCTGGAGGGCGTGATTCGCGTTTCCGTGGTGGCGACGGGCATCGACCCCGAGGCGATCACCGTGCAGGACTCGGGACTGGCCGAGGCCCGCATCAGCGAGGAGGCGATCGAACGCCTGCGCGCTCAGATCGCCACCCAGCAGAGCCGCCCAAAGCCTGCGCTGGTCGTCGAATCGACTCCCGCGCCAGTCCCGGCCGCCGCTTCCAGCTATTTCGCTCGCGAGGCTCCGGCGGCTTCGGCCGCGCCGGCTTACCAGTCCGACGAAGCGGCGGCGCCTGGTTATTATGCGGAGTTGCAATATCAGGAGCCGCAATATCAGGATCCCGCGCGCGAGCGGGCGACGCATGGCGTCTATATCGAGCCGGCGCCGAGCCGTCCCGCCTACGCCGAGCCGCCGCGCCGCTTCACCGACGAGGACAGGGCGCCCGGAAGGGCTTCCGCCTCGGAAGACGAGCGGTTCGCCGGTCCGTATGTGCCGCCGGCTCCCGAACAGCCGGCGCGCGCGGCCCGCATGCCGCAGATCGAGGATTTCCCGCGGCCTGGCCAGGAGCAATTGCGTCAGGCGCGCGGCGAGATCAGCCAGGCCGATCAGCGCCGCAAGTCGATCTTCGAGCGTCTCGCCTCATTCGGGTCGAGCCGCCAGGAAGACGCGATACAGTCGCTCGCGCCGCAGCCGCAACCGCAGCCTCAGCCGCAGCGCCAATACGCGCCGCAGTCGCCGCAACCCTCGCCCGCGCACGCCGAATACGCCAAGCGTCCCTCCGCTGGCGGCGCGCCCGCGGCGCCGCAGCCCAGCCTCGATCAGCACGGCCGTCGCGCCGTGCAGGTCCGCGGCGTCGAGGAGGATCATTTGGAAATCCCGGCCTTCCTGCGGCGTCAAGGCAATCATTAACTTCGCGCCGCCGCGACAAACTCAAAGGCCCGCCTCGCGCGGGCCTTTTTGTTTTAGCGGCGGCGAGCGCGTGGCGGCTATGCCGTGGCGATGTAATCTCGCAGCGCCTTATGTTCGTATTCGATCTCTTCGATCCGATATTTGACCACGTCGCCAATGGATACGAGCCCGACGAGGCGTCCCCGGTCGATCACCGGCAAGTGTCTGAACCGCTCGATCGTCATTGTTTCCATCGTGGAATGGATCGTGTCGTCTTCCGCCGCCATCTTTGGATTTTTCGTCATATGGCGCGCGACGGGAGCGGACAGAGCCTCCGCCCCGCGATCAGCGATCGCGGCCATGACATCGCGCTCGGAAATGATCCCGACAATGGAGCCGCTTGAGTCGACGACCACCAGCGCCCCTATGCCGCGCCGCGTCAAATCGACCGAGACTTCATGTAATGTCCGATCCTCTGATGTGGTGGCCACATCGCGACCTTTTTTGGCCAGGATTCGAGCGACTGTCATCCTCCACCCTCCACTTCGTTATTTCGGGATTGAAAGTCTCCCGGTTATAAACGCTTGGGCGGCGATATTGTTCCTCTCCGCGGCAAGGAGGCGGGACGGCGCGCGTTTCGCCTGAAGGCGAAGGTCGCCCTCTCGGCGCGCCCGCGCCCGGTTGCGATGCTGTAACAAGGCGATGCTGTAACAAACTGTCGTAAAGCGTTACTGGAGCAAAGGCCGAGCCCGGCATATGGTCGCTTCGACGCAATTCGCGCACGCCGCGATCGTCGTGGGCGCCAAAGGGGATCGCCAAATCGCCATGAAGCCGTGTTCCGACACATCGTCGCGCCAGACAAGCTTGCGCAAATCCGTCGTCGTTTCGGGGCGGGGCGTGCACGGCGACACTCCGGCGCGGTTGACGCTCTCTCCGGCCGAGGCCGGAACCGGGGTCGTGTTCGTGACCCGGGACGGCGATGAACCTATCGCCGCGCATTGGACGAATGTCCGCTGCACGCGCCTGCGCACCGAGATTGGCTCCGGCGCGGCGCGGGTCTCGACCGTTGAACATCTCATGGCGGCTTTCGCGGGTCTCGGCGTCGACAACGCGCTTGTCGAAATCGACGAGAGCGAAGTCCCGGCAGTGGACGGTTCGGCGCTGCCCTTTGTCGCGGCGATTCGCGACGCGGGGATCGCGCGCCTTCGCGCCGCGCGCCGGGTGATAAAAATCGTCGAGACGGTTCGAGTGAGCGATGGCGCCAGTTGGGCCGAGTTCGCGCCGACAAACCGCCGATGTCTCGATCTCGACGTGGAGATCGCGTTTCCGGGCGCCATCGGGCACCAAAGGATCGCCTTGCCGCTCGCCCCGTCCATTTTCGCGCGCGAAATCGCGCCGGCGCGCAGCTTCGGCTTTCTGCGGGACGCCGAGCAGCTTTGGCGTCAGGGGCTGGCGCTTGGCGCCTCCTTAGAAAATTGCGTCATTTTCGACGGCGACCGCGTGCTCAATCCGCGCGGGTTGCGCTTTCCGGATGAAATGGCGCGCCACAAAATGCTCGACGTGATCGGCGATCTGGCGCTCGCCGGGGCTCCGATTCATGGCGCCTTCCGCTCCTATCGCGGCGGCCACGGCCTTAATCTCGCGCTGATCGAGCGGCTGATGACGACGCCTTCCGCCTATGCGCCAAGCAAGGAGGCCGAAGGCTCCGCGCCGCGGGTTCGGAGACTGGGGCTTGGCTTATCGCCTTAATCTTGCCCGAAGAAACTCGTTGATGACAACCTCGCGGGAGCGCCGCGCCGCCGGCGTGTGGCGCCGCGAGACGCTTTAGGTTAAAGCTACGTTGAAATTTTCCGGGCGCCGCCAGCGCTCGAACGCCGCGAGAGGCTGCTGTGATGATCGTTTTGTTTCGCTCCATACGGATTTTGGCGGCGCCATTCGCGCTGTTGCTGCTGGCGGCGCCGCAAGGCGCGCGCGCCGACCTCCTCGATCCGATCACCAATCTGTTCAGTGGCGGCGGCGAAAAATACAAGACCGAGATCACGCCGACCATCCCGGCCGAAGACCTCTATAATCAAGGCCTCGTCTTTCTGAAGCGCAATGATTTCGAAAACGCCGCGAAGAAATTCGGCGAGCTTGAAAAGCAATATCCGTTCTCGCAATGGGCGCGCAAAGCTCTGTTGATGACCACTTTCGCGCAGTACGAGAAGCCGGCCTACGACGACGCGGTGGCCTCCGCGACGCGCTACGTCGGCCTTTATCCGAAGTCGCCCGAGACGCCCTATATGTATTACCTCGGCGGCATGTCTTACTATAACCAGATCACCAATGTGATGCAGGACCAGACCAATTCGCAAAAGGCTCTGGCGTTCTTTTCCGCGCTGGTCGAGAAATTCCCCGATTCCGAATATGCGCCCGACGCACGGCTGAAGATGCAGGTCGCGCGCGACCAACTCGCCGCGAAGGAAATGTCGGTCGGCCGCTTTTATCTGACGCGCAAGAATTTCCCCGCCGCGATCAACCGTTTTCACGACGTGCTCGGTAAATACCAGACCACCCGCCACACCGAGGAGGCGCTGTATCGCCTCACCGAGGCCTATCTCTCCATGGGCGTGACCGACGAGGCGCAGACCGCCGCCGCCATTCTCGGCCATAATTACCCGGATTCGCAGTGGTACCAGGAAGCCGTGGCCTTGCTGAAGACCGGGGGGCTCACGCCGCTCGAACATACCGACTCCTGGCTCTCGAAGATCGGCAAGGGGCTGCACGCGGGCTGAGCGCGCGCGGCGCCACGATCCTCGACGCGAGAAGAGGCCGCACTCGCGAGCGGGCTGCCGCGACCTTATTCGTCGCCGAATTCGTCGTGAGCGCCCGGAGGATCGGGCTGCGGGTTGAAAGCCAGTCGCCCACCATGCGACTGCGTTCCGGATTTCAATGAGGCCTCGATCGAAACGATAGAGCTAATCCGGGCTTTGCCGCTTTCATCGGCGGTTCGCGCCGAGGCTTCCGTCGCCATTCCCGAAACCAGGATGGCGGCGCTTGCGATGAAAAACGCTATCTTTCTAATGTTCATGGTTATCTTCCTTTTGTCGCAAGGCGTTCACCGCCCAACGCACACAAATTGCGGCGGCTCGGCCGAAAACGCTGTGCGGCAACGCACGCAGCCCGCGTCGAGCTTGCTTATCGCGGGCGCTCTTCGCCTTTGACGTCCGGCGTCTAAACAGCTACCTCAAACGCGTGATTAGCGCGCCTTCGCCAGGTTCTTTCCAATGTCGCAACGGGACTTCGATCTTATCGTCATTGGCGCGGGTTCGGGCGGTGTTCGCGCGGCGCGCGTCGCCGCGAACCATGGCGCCCGCGTCGCCATCGCGGAAGAATTTCGCGTCGGCGGGACCTGCGTCATCAGAGGCTGCGTGCCGAAAAAACTCTATGTGCTCGCGAGCCGATTTCGCGACGCCTTCGATGACGCCGCGGGCTTTGGCTGGAGCGTTGAACCGCCGCGTTTTGACTGGTCGCGCCTCGTCGCCGCCAAGGAAAAGGAAATCACCCGGTTAGAGGGCCTTTACGCGCAAAATCTCGAAAAAGCCGGCGTCGAACTGATTCGCCAGCGCGCCGTGGTGGAGGATGGCGCAACCGTGCGATTCGCCAATGGCGAGATGGCGCGAACGAAAACGATTCTGATCGCCACGGGCGGCGCGCCGGTAATGGCGCCGAGGATTCCCGGCATCGAACTGGCGATCAGCTCCAACGAGATTTTCGACCTTCCAACTTTTCCCAAGCGCCTGCTGGTGATCGGCGCGGGCTATATCGCGGTCGAATTCGCCGGCGTTTTTGGCAGGCTCGGGAGCGAAACGCATGTGGCTTTTCGCCCCGAACTGCCGCTGCGCGGCTTCGATCTCGATTTGCGCAAGCGGCTGGCCGCGGCGATGACTCAGGACGGCGTGACGCTCCACGCCGCCGCGCCGCCGGTCGCGCAGNNGGCCGGCGCGCGGCTGAGCGGGGATGGGGCTGTCATCGTCGACGCGCGGGCGCGAAGCAGCGCCCCGTCAATCTATGCGGTCGGCGACGTGACCGACCGCATCAACCTCACTCCCGTCGCGATCCGCGAGGGCCAGGCCTTCGCCGACCGGCTGTTTGGCGGGCGCGACGTGGAGGTCGATTATGACAGCGTGCCGAGCGCGGTGTTTTCGACGCCGGAAATTGGCACGGTCGGCCTTACGGAGGAAGAGGCGACGCAACGTTTCGCGGAGGTCGCCGTGTTCGAGACGGCCTTCCGTCCGATGCTGGCGACGCTGTCGGGGCGCGGCGCGCAGGTTTATATGAAGCTGCTCGTCGACGGCGCCAGCGACCGCGTGGTCGGCGCGCATATTTTGGGGCCCGACGCCAGCGAAATGGTTCAACTCGTCGCCATCGCCGTGCGAATGCGGGCGACAAAGGCCGATTTTGACGCGACCATGGCGCTGCATCCGACCATGGCCGAGGAACTCGTCACCATGCNNTCGGTGAGCCGGGAGAAGCCGTAGGCGACCACGATGCAGACGCCCATGACAACCGGCAGCGTCGCCCAATGGGCCGGGGTCGCCAGTTGCTTCGCCCATTCCGGACCCATGATGGAATCCTCGATCGAGCGCAGCAGGATCAGGATCGGCATGTGGACGACGTAGAGCGAGAAGGAAAAATCCGCCAGGGTTTTGTGAAATTGCGGCCGCAGCGCGTTCCATCCCTCGGCCGGCGAATGACGCACGGTCAGCATCAGATTGGCGAGCAGCAGCGCGCTCAACAGGTCGGCGGCGTCCTGCAGCCAGGGATGCGCGGCGAGCAGCGGACCGCGCACCAAAAGGCGGATGGGAACCAGCGCCGCGAAGTAAATCGCCAGCGCGCCCCAGCGCGAGGCGATCAGCGGCCGGACCGGCAGGCTCGCCAGCGCGCCGATGACCCAGAGCACGAAGCCGAAGCGAAACCACGGCGCGCTCGCCAGCGTTAGAAAAACCGCGAGTCCGACGGCGAAACCGCCGTAACGGAACCAGTTGGGATAGTTGCGCGCCAGCGGGGCCAAGAGCAGGGGGAAGGTGATGTAATACCAAAATTCGCAGGCGAGCGACCACAGCGGGCTGTTGGTGCCATAGGTCGGAAGGTGAATCTCCTGGAAATTAAGGACATTGCCGATGAATACCCGGGCGCTGTAATGGCCCGCGAACAGCGGCAGATCGTAAAAATCGGTATTGGGCAGGAAATCGCGGCCGAAGCTGTCGACGATAAAGGTCAAGATCAGCGCGGGGACGGTGACGATATAGATGCGCGCGAAGCGGTGGATCGCATATTCGCGCAGAAAATCCTTTCGCTTGCGGATGCTGGCGAGCACGGAGCCGCCGACGAGATAGCCGGACATCACGAAAAAGCCGAGCACCGCCTGATGGCCAAGCTCGAAGCTGGCCGCGAACCACCAGACATAGACCGGCGCGGCGTGGGGCGCGGTCATGATGTCGTGGAGGCTGACGAAAAGATTCGTCGAATGGGCGGAGAGGACCAGCAGCGCGCCGATCCAGCGGTAGGCCTCAAGCATTTGCGACAGAATGATCGGCATCAAGACCTCGATCAGGGGAACGGATTCCAAGCTTATAGCGGCTCGGCGCGAGCGGGGCCAGCCTTGGGGCGAATCCCGGAGCTTGGGCGTCCGCGCAAAATTGTCGCGTTGGCGGGGCGCTTCCTATATAAGCGCCGGACGGGCGCCGCCTTCGGCGTCAATATTTCGGCGCTGAAGAGTGGAGTGACGCAACAGTGGAACGTTGGACGCCTAGCGGCTGGAGACACAAGCCGATCGAGCAGACGCCGGTCTATCGCGACTCCGCCGCGCTGGCGGAGGTCGAACGCCAACTCGCCGGATTTCCGCCGCTGGTCTTCGCCGGAGAAGCGCGCAATCTGACCCGCGCCCTGGCCGATGTCGCGGCCGGGAAGGCTTTTCTGCTCCAGGGCGGCGATTGCGCCGAGGCCTTCGAGGAGCACTGCGCCGACAACATCCGCGATTTCTTCCGCGTCTTCCTGCAGATGGCGGTCGTGCTGAGCTTCGCCGCCGCCTCGCCGGTGGTCAAGGTCGGGCGCATCGCCGGCCAGTTCGCCAAGCCGCGCTCCTCGCCGACCGAGAAAAAGGGCGATCAGGAGTTGCCGAGCTATCGCGGCGACATCATCAACGACATCGAGTTCAGCGAGGCCTCGCGCGTTCCCAATCCGGAGCGGCAGTTGCAGGCCTATCGCCAGTCGGCGGCGACGCTGAACCTGCTGCGCGCCTTCGCCAACGGCGGCTTCGCCAATCTCGAAAACGCGCATCGCTGGATGCTGGGCTTCGTCAAGAACAGCCCGCAGTCGGAACGCTATCAGAAGCTCGCCGACCATATCACCGAGACGCTCGGCTTCATGCGGGCGATCGGGCTCGATCCCGAACATCATCCCGAACTGCGCCAGACCGACTTCTACACCTCGCACGAGGCGCTGCTGCTCGGCTACGAACAGGCGCTGACCCGCGTCGATTCGACGACCGGCGATTATTACGCGACCTCCGGCCATATGCTGTGGGCGGGCGACCGCACGCGCCAGCCCGACGGCGCGCATATCGACTATCTGCGCGGCGTCAAGAATCCGCTCGGCCTCAAATGCGGCCCGAGCCTGACGCCCGACGGCCTGCTGCAACTGATCGACATCCTAAACCCCGACAACGCGCCGGGCCGGCTGACGCTGATCTGCCGCTTCGGGGCCGATAAAGCCGAGGACAAACTCCCGGCGCTGATCCGCGCCGTGACGCGCGAAGGCAAGAGCGTGGTCTGGTCGTGCGATCCGATGCACGGCAACACCATCAGCGCGAGCGGCTACAAGACGCGGCCTTTCGACCGCATCATGGCGGAAATCAGGGGCTTTTTCTCCGTGCATCAGGCGGAGGGAACCTATGCCGGCGGCATTCATCTCGAAATGACCGGCAAGGACGTGACCGAATGCACCGGCGGCGCGCGGGCGATCTCGGAGAACGACCTGCGCGACCGCTACCACACCTATTGCGATCCGCGCCTCAACGCGGAGCAGGCGATCGAAGTGGCGTTCCTCGTCGCGGAACTGCTCAAGAGCGAGCGTCTGGCGCGCGGCGCCAAGGAACAGGCGGCGGCGGAGTAGGGGGAAGCCCCGTCCGCCGTCGACGGTTCAGCGGTGGCAGACCCGCACGGTCCGCCAATAACGCTGGTGGTGGTGCATGATCGAGCGTGTCACATTATGGCACGCCGAGGAATAGCGACGCCTGTGAGCGTAATAGATCGCCTGTCCGCGGTAAACCGGCTGACCTTGATAGGCCGGCTGGCCGTAGTAATAGGGGTAGTAATAGGAAGGGTCGTAATCATAATAGGGCCAATAATCCCCGCCCCAGTAGCCGCCGCCCCAATAGCCGCCCCCAATGCCCCAGCCGCCACCGCGACGGTGTCCGCCGCCGCCATGGCCGCCGCCACCGCCGCCACGACCACCGCCGCCGCCGCGCGCGTCCGCCGCGGTCGAAACGGCTAACGCGGCGCCCAGCGCCACGATAACAGTCAATTTACGCAACATGCCGCAATCTCCTTGCCGCCGAAACGGAGCTCCGCGCCACCCGCCTTGCCCGCGCGCGCCTCGACAAGCTAAGGCGCCGCCGCCCCTTTCGTAAGGGCGGCGGCGCGGATTTTCAGGCGGATGATGAATCGACGGCTCGGCGTCGAACGGCGGGGAGCGCTCGCTCAACCCGCGGTCGTCGTTTCCTCTTCGTCGCGCACGGTCATTTCATTACCGTGCCAGACGAAGTCGTCGAACAGGCAGGCGTCCAGGAACATTACCGGCAACATCACGTCGCGCGCCAGCAACGCGAACGGCAAGCGCCAGTTGAACGCCCAGCCGCAGATGCGCGCCAGCAGCATTTCTCCGCCATAGAGCGAAGCGAGGATAGCTCCCGCGGTCAGCGCCGCGCCGCCCTCGAATTGCAAGGCCGCATAGGCGCCCAGAAACACCGGAACGAAACTGCCGTTCATGAATTCCGGGACGAAATAGCCCGGAAAAGTCACGCGCCGCAGCCGCGCCCAGCGCACGTGACGCGAATAGACCTCGCGCGCCGTGCGGCGCCCCAACGGTTGTTCGAACGGCATGTCCACGAGCCGGACCTTGAGGCCCTGCGCGCGAATGATCTTGGTCGAGGCGGCGTCCTCGGCGATCTCGGCGGCGAGCGCGCGAATGCCGCCGGCGCGATCCAGAACCTCGCGCCGCCACATCATGTTCTTGCCCTGCGCGAAGCCAATGCCTATGGCCTCCGCGCCATATTGCCAGCGGGCCTGAAACGTGTTGAGCACGGCGCATTCCACATCGGCCCAAAAGCCCTCGGGGCGCGAACCGATCGGCATTGAGATCACCAGCGCCGTGTCGTCGCGGAACGCGGCCAGCATGGTCTGAAGATAGTCGCGCGGCGGCAAGGCGTTCGAATCGGCCAGGACGACATGACGATGCTTGGCCGCGTCCCAGCCCTTGACGCAATTATTGAGCTTGGGATTGGCGCTGACATAATCGTCGCCGATCAACAAGCGCGCGGGAATAGCGGGATATTCGGCGATCAGTCGCTCGACCAGCGGGATGATCGGATCGTGCGGCGCCTGGACGCAGAACAACAGCTCGTAATCGGGATAATCCAGTTCGAACGAGGCGCGCAGCGTCTCCTCGCTAAAGGTTTCCAGTCCGCGCAGCGGCCGCACCAGCGAGATGGGCGGGGGCGTCATGGGAACCGGCAGATCGCGCGGCCGGGCGCGGCACTTGCGCGCCGTCACGAACATCGCGGAAAAATTGAGGACAAGCAGCGCGAGGCACCAGACGGCGCATATATAAGCGACAACGGTCATATTCGCCCTCTCATCAAGCCTGATGCCGCGCGGCGTCGAAATTCCGCGTCGCATTGTCCGCGCGCCCGGCCAAATCGCGGTTCTTGCGCGCGCCGGCGCCAAAACGAAGACCGGGGCGCGGCAGGCTCAATATTCCGCCTGACATTTGTGCGCCGTCTTGGCAAAAGGGAGCCAGCGCGAGACTTGCGTCCCGCCGGGGATTTTCCCAAACCTTGGGTTGAAGCTTGCTCATGACAACTCCAATCGTCCGTTTCGCGCCTTCGCCCACTGGCCGCATTCATATCGGCAACGCGCGGGTGGCGCTATTCAATCGTCTCTTCGCGTCGCAGCACAATGGAAGATTCGTGCTTCGTTTCGATGACACTGATTTCGCCCGCTCCACCGAGGCTTTCGCGCGGGAAATCGAGATTGATCTCGCCTGGCTCGGGGTCGTCCCGGATCTCACGCTTCGCCAGTCCGACCGCGGCGCGCTTTACGAGGCGGCGGCGGATCGCCTGCGCGCGATGGGCCGGCTCTACCCTTGCTATGAGACGGCCGAGGAGTTGGAGCGCCGCCGCAAGATGCAGCAGGCGCGCGGGGCGCCGCCCATTTACGACCGCGCCGCGCTGCATGCTTCGCCAGAGGCGCGCGCGCGCTGGGAGGCCGAGGGCCGGCGCCCGCACTGGCGCTTTATGCTCGAACACAAGTTGGTGGCCTGGCGCGATCTTATCCGCGGCGACGCGCATATCGACTGCGCTTCGCTGTCCGACCCGGTGCTGATCCGCGAGGACGGCAGTTTCCTTTATACGCTGCCCTCGGTCGTCGACGACATCGATCTCGCGATCACCCATATTATTCGCGGCGAGGATCACGTCACCAATACCGCGGTGCAATTGCAGCTGTTCGCGGCGCTGGCGCCCGAGCGGGAGCCGCCCGTCTTCGCGCATCACAATCTCTTGATCTCCGGCTCCGGCGAAGGGCTCTCGAAGCGGACCGGCTCGTTGTCGATCGCCTCGCTGCGCGAGGAGGGCTACGAGGCGCTGGCGGTCGCGGCGCTGGCGACGCTGACCGGCTCCTCGGAAGCCGTGCGGGCCGTGCGTTCGCTGCAAGAACTCTCGGCGCATTTCGATCTTTCCCACGTCTCGCGCAATCCGGCGCGCTTCGACCCCGCCGATCTCGCGACCTTGAGCCACCGCACGCTGGCGGCGCTCACATTCGAGGATGTGCGCGACAGGCTGGCGGCGCATGACATCGTGGGCTTCAAGGCGGAGCCTTTCTGGCTCGCCGTGCGCGGCAATCTCACGCGGTTCGACGACGCGCTGGACTGGTGGCGCGTGGTCGAGGGCGAAGTCGCGCCGCCGGAATCGTCGTTGCGCGAGGACGAGGAGCTTTTGCGGGCCGCACTGGAACTGTTGCCGCCCGAGCCCTGGGACGCGACGACCTGGAGCGTCTGGACAGGCGCGATAAAGGCGGCGACCGGCCGCAAGGGCCGCGCGCTGTTCCATCCGCTGCGCCTCGCGCTGACCGGCGTCGAAACGGGCCCGGAACTGGCGGCGCTGNNGCGCGTCCTTGGCGACCGGCTGCCGATCGACGAGATCCTGGGCGATGTCGACGCCTCGCTTCGCGCGCGCAACAATCTCGTGCTGGTCGCGCCGCCCGGCGCCGGCAAGACGACGCGCGTTCCGCTCGCGCTGCTGGACGCTCCCTGGCGCGGCGACAAGAAAATCATCCTGCTGGAGCCGCGCCGCCTCGCCGCGCGCGCCGCCGCCGCCCGCATGGCGGCCACGCTGGGTGAAGCCGTCGGCGAGACCATCGGGCTGCGGATGCGGCTCGAATCCAAAATCACGGCCAGGACCCGGATCGAAGTCGTCACCGAGGGCGTCTTCGCGCGCATGATTCTCGACGATCCCGAGCTTACGGGCGTCGCTTGCGTGTTGTTCGACGAGTTTCACGAGCGTTCGCTCGACGCCGATCTTGGCCTCGCGCTGGCGCTCGACGCGCAGGGCGCGCTGCGCGAGGATTTGCGCCTGCTCGTCATGTCGGCGACGCTGGACGGCGCGCGGGTCGCGGCGCTGATGGGCAATAGGGCGCCCCAAAACGACGGGCTTTCGGCTCCTGTCATCGAGAGCGCGGGCCGGGCCTTTCCGGTCGAGACGCGCTATCTCGGCCGCGATCCCAATCTTCGCGTGGAGGAGGAGGCCGCGCGCGCCGCGCGGCGGGCGCTGGCCGAGGAGGAGGGCTCCATCCTCGTCTTCCTGCCGGGGCAGGGCGAAATCACCCGCGTCGCCGCGTTGCTGTCCGAGCGCGGCCTTTGCGCCAATGTCGATCTCGCGCCGCTTTACGGCGCGCTGGATCGCGCCGAGCAGGACCGCGCCATCGCCAAGACGCCGCCGGGCCGGCGCAAGATCGTGCTCGCCACCTCGATCGCCGAGACCTCTCTGACGATCGACGGCGTGCGCATCGTGATCGACTGCGGGTTTTCGCGCGTCCCGGTGTTCGAGCCAAATCTCGGGCTGACGCGGCTGGAGACCATCCGCGCGTCTCGCGCCAATGTCGATCAGCGCCGGGGCAGGGCGGGGCGCGTCGAGCCCGGCGTTTGCTATCGCCTTTGGGAGGAAGCGGCGACCGGCGCGCTGCCGCCTTTCGCTGCCCCCGAAATTCTCGCCGCCGATCTCTCGGGCCTCGCGCTCGATCTCGCGCATTGGGGCGTTCGCGACGCCTCCACGCTCGCCTTTCTCGATCCGCCGCCGCGCGCCGCCTGGGCCGAGGCCGCATCGCTCGACCGCGATCTCGGTGCGCTCGACGCCGACGGCAGGCTGACGCCAAAGGGCGAGGCGATGCGCGCGCTGCCGTTGCCCCCGCGCCTCGCCTCGATGGTGATCGAGGCGGCCTCTCATCGCGAGGCTTCTCGCGCGGCGCTGCTGGCGATGCTACTTTCCGAGCGAGGATTGGGCGGCGCTGACGCCGATCTTTCGCATCGGCTGGAGCGGCTGCGCGCCGACCGGGACAAGCGCGCCGGCGACGCGCGGCGGCTCGCCGCAAGCTGGGCGCGGCAAGCGGAGGCGGCCCACCCTCCCGCTCGAGGGGCGGGTGACGCTCGGTCCAATCTCTCCGACGGCGCGCTTGTCGCGCTGGCCTTCCCCGACCGCATCGCCAAGGCGCGCGGCGGCGGCGATTTCACGATGGCCAACGGCCGCGCGGCGTCGCTGCCGCCGGAGCACGCCCTTGCGCGCGAAACCTTTCTCGCCGTCGCGGAGATCGCCGGGCGCGCCGCGCAGGCGCGGATTCTGGCGGCCTGCGCGCTCACGCTCGAAGAGGTGGAGCTACTCGCCGCCGACCGGATCGAGACGCGCGACGAAACCCTGTTCGATCCGGCCAGCGCCGCGCTGCGTCGGCGTCGTTTCCGCCGCCTTGGCGCGCTCCGCCTCGCGGAGCAGAATCTTTCGGTCGAGCCCACTCTCGAGAACGCGCGAATTTTGGCGCGCGGAATCGCGGCGCTTGGCGTGGAGCGACTGCCCTGGACCAAGGCGCAGACGCAATTGCGCGACCGCGTGGGTTTTTTGCGCGCGGCCGAAGGGGAGGAATGGCCCGATCTTGGCGACGCCGCGCTGGCGCGAAGCGCCGAGGATTGGCTCGCGCCCTTCATCATCGGCCGCGCGAATCTCGCGGCCGTGGCGCCGTCCGATCTCGACGCGGCGTTGGCGAGCCTCTTGCCCTATGAGTTGTCGCGTCGTCTCGACGCCGAGGCCCCGGCCTTTTTCGAGACGCCCGCCGGCTCGCGCATCGCGCTCGATTACGCCGCGCCGAACGGGCCGCTGCTGTCGGTGCGCGTGCAGGAGCTTTACGGCCTCGCGAAACACCCGACGCTGGCGCGTGGGCGCGCGGCGGTGACGCTGGAGCTGCTGTCGCCGGCGCATCGCCCGATCCAGACGACGCGCGACCTGCCGGGCTTTTGGGCGGGCTCCTGGAGCGAGGTCAAGAAGGAGATGAAGGGCCGCTATCCGCGCCACCTCTGGCCCGACGACCCCGCGAGCGCCGCGCCGACGACCAGGGCGACGCCAAGGGGGTGAGCCCGCGCATTTCCCGCTCCCACCTATCGCCATCGGGCGTCATTCGGCTAGATTGCGTCCCGCATGCGTCCTTCCATTCTCGATCCCCTGTTCGGGCGCGCCGAGGCCTTGCCCGGCGTTGGACCCAAGACCGCGATCCTGCTCAATCGGCTGCTGGCCAAGGCCGGCGGCGAGGCGCGGGCGGTCGATCTTTTGTTTCACGCGCCGATCAATGTCGTCGACCGCCGGACGCGGCCGACGCTCAAAGACGCGCCGCTCGACACGCTGGTGCTGATCAAGGTGCGCGTCGCCGAACACCGCCGGCCCGAGCGAAACGCCAAGGGGCCGTTCAAGGTGCTGGTCGAGGACGAAACCGGCGACGCCGTGCTGGTGTTTTTCCTCGCCAACACCGAGTGGATCGAGCGCAGCCTGCCCATTGGCGCGACCCGCTGGGTCTCCGGGCGGCTGGAGCTTTACGACGGACATCGCCAGATCGTTCATCCCGATCGCGTGCTCGACGAGGCCGGCCTCGCCAAGCTGCCCTTGGTCGAACCCGTGCATGGGCTGACCGAGGGACTGCAACAGCGCTTCATGCAAAAGGCGATCGAGGGCGCGCTGGAGCGCCTGCCAAATCTGCCCGAGTGGCAAAATCCTACCGTTCTCGCCGCGAACAAGCTCGGCGGCTTCGGCGAGAGCCTGCGTCTGCTGCACCATCCGCGAGAGCCCGGCGACATCGCGCCGACGAGTCTCGCCCGCCAGCGCCTCGCGCTCGACGAGTTGCTCGCGCAACAATTGGCGCTGCGGCTGATGCGCGGGAAATTGCGGCGCGCGCCGGGGCGCGAGCACAGGAGCGCCGGCCGGCTGGCGGCGGCGATCGAGGCGAACCTGCCGTTTGAGCTGACCGGCGCGCAAAAACGCACGCTCGACGAAATCCGCGCCGATCTCTCTTCCGATCAGCGCATGTTGCGGCTGGTGCAGGGCGATGTCGGCTCCGGCAAGACCATCGTCGCGGCGCTCGCCATGGCGCATGTCGCGGAGGCCGGGCGCCAGGCGGCGTTGATGGCGCCGACCGAAATTCTGGCGCGCCAGCATTTCGAGCGGCTCGAGCCGATATTCGACGCCGCGGGTCTTTCCACGGTCCTTCTCACCGGACGCGCGAAGCTCTCGGAGCGCCCGGGGCTGCGCGCGCAAATCTCCTCCGGCGAGACGCGCATCATCATCGGCACGCATGCGCTGATTACCGGCGGTGTCATGTTCGACGATCTCGGCCTCGCGGTGGTCGACGAACAGCATCGTTTCGGCGTGACGCAGCGATTGGCGCTCGGCGCCAAGGGCGAGGCGGCGGACGTGCTTGTCATGACCGCGACGCCGATACCGCGCTCGTTGGCGCTGGCGCTGTTTGGCGACATGGACAGCTCCGTGCTCGACGAAAAGCCGCCGGGACGCACGCCGATCAAGACGCGCGCGCTGCCGCAATCGCGAATCGGCGAGGTCGTCGACGGCCTTAAGCGCGCGCTGGAGAGCGGCGCGCGCGCCTATTGGGTGTGTCCGCTGGTCGAGGAGAACGAAGACCTCGATCTCGCCGCCGCCGAGGAGCGCTTCGAGGATTTGAAGCGCATATTCGGCGAGCGCGTCGGCCTCGTGCATGGCCGCATGAAGGGCGCCGAGAAGGACGCCGCGATGGAGGCGTTTCAAAAGGGCGAGACGCGCATTCTCGTGGCCACCACGGTGATCGAGGTCGGCGTCGACGTGCCGGAGGCGACGATCATGGTGATCGAACACGCCGAACGCTTCGGCCTCGCGCAGTTGCACCAATTGCGCGGACGCGTTGGGCGCGGCTGTGGCGAATCGTCATGCCTGCTGCTCTACAAGGGGCCGCTCGGCGAGGCCGCCGGCGCGCGGCTGACGACGCTGCGCCAGACCGAGGACGGCTTTCGCATCGCCGAGGAGGATCTTCGCTTGCGCGGCGAGGGGGAAATCCTTGGAGTGCGGCAGGCCGGGCTGCCGGGATTCCGCCTCGCCGATATCGTCGCCCATGCGCGCCTGCTCGCCACCGCGCGCGACGACGCCGAACTGATCTTGCGCCGCGACCCCGACCTCACCAGCGAGCGCGGCCAGGCGTTGCGCGTGCTGCTTTATTTGTTCGATCGCGACGAGGCGGTGAAGCTGCTAAGGGCGGGGTGAGGAAATCAACGAATGGCGCGCGAGCGCCCCGTCTATAAAACTTGCCGCGCGGCCATCTCCAGTTTTCAGGGAAGCGCCGCGCTGGCGGTCTTGAAGAAAATGGGCGCGCGAGGCGTCGCGCGCCGCCGGACGCCGACCTCAGCAGCGGGCGCACCAGCATCTAAACGGGCCGCACACCCGGTGATGCCACGGGCCGCACCAACGGCCCCAATATGGACCGCACGCGGCTTTTTCAATCGGCGTGAAGTTCTTG
This sequence comes from Methylocystaceae bacterium, assembly GCA_003134075.1. Lineage (GTDB taxonomy): Bacteria > Pseudomonadota > Alphaproteobacteria > Rhizobiales > Beijerinckiaceae > Methylocystis. The sequence continues at coordinate 38,582 of PLAI01000297.1, forward strand.
ATCGAGTCCGAAATCGTCGCCGCGCCGCGAGACGATTGGGCGTCGGCTTGTGTCATCAAAGGCCCGGAAAACAGGATAGCCGCCGTCGCGGCAAGGACAAATGCCAGCTTACGCATCGTTCCGCTCCCCAACGCGNNCAACGCGCCCCGTTCTCCGCGCGGGAGCCAATATATCGCGCGGGCGGGCGAACGCATTGCGCAAAATCAAAGCAACAGCTCGACAGGCGCCTTTCCCGTCCGCGCGCTAAGGCGCGCGTCCGTCGAATTTGGCGACATATCCCGCGAGACTGGCCGCCGTATCGATCATCGGCTGCTGGCTGACGGAAATAAACCCGGCGCCAGGACGGTCGATGTCCTGAATTAGCAAAATCACGCCAGCCGCCAGAACGCTCATGATGTAGACGGGAAGCCGCCATCGCCTCGCCTCCAGCCCGCTCGCGTAGCCGGTGAAGCCGAGCGAGACGGCGGCGATCGCATAGAGCGCGAAAAAGACGATGTTGGGCACCCGATTGCGCCACGCCGTCAGACGCTTCTCCTGATTGTCGAACATTTCGTTCAGCGACTGGATGTAGATCCCCGCCGGAACCATGGCGCTGTCCTTGACGGCGACGGCCTTCGCCCGCAGCCACAGCCCCTCCTGAATATCGTTGGACCGGGCGATGGCGGCCTCCATCTCGCCGGGCGCTATCACGCCTCCCGTAAAGTCCACCCTGATCCGCGCGTAATCCCGCAATAGCCGGACGCTCTCCGCGTCGTATGGAGCCGGCAGCAGGCGCGCCCGCAAGGCGGCTGTTCCGATGGAGTTCGCCTCGTTCAGCACCGCGTCGCGCCGCGTGTCGAAACGCGACAAAGCCATGGAAAAAGTGAAACCGATCATCAGCGCCATCAGGCCGAGAATCGCGGCCTCCAGGGTGGAGACGTTCGCTTCTCCGACCGCGCGCGATCCAAAAAAATGGCCGATTTCCGCGGCCGCCAGCAGCACGGCGATGCTGGCGCACAAAATCGCCAAAAGAGAAATGGACGCGAAGTCGATCATCGGCGACGTTTCCAGGCCATCTGTCGCCCCTTCACGCCATCGCCTTCTTCAAATTCTCGTCGATCTTGTCCAGGAAGCCCGTCGTCGACAGCCATTTCTGCCGATGGCCGATCAACAGCGCGAGATCCTTGGTCATGAAGCCGGCTTCGACCGTCGCGACGCAAACCCGCTCCAGCGTCTCGGCGAAGCGCGCCAGCTCCGCGTTGTCGTCGAGCTTGGCCCGGTGCGCGAGGCCGCGCGTCCAGGCGAAGATCGAGGCGATGGAGTTGGTCGAGGTCGCGTGGCCCTTTTGATGTTCGCGGTAATGGCGCGTCACCGTGCCATGCGCCGCCTCGGCCTCGACGGTCCGGCCGTCGGGCGTCATCAGCACCGAGGTCATCAGCCCGAGCGAACCGAAGCCTTGCGCGACCGTGTCCGATTGCACGTCGCCGTCGTAATTCTTGCAGGCCCAGACATAGCCGCCGGACCATTTCATCGCCGAGGCCACCATGTCGTCGATCAGGCGATGCTCGTAGGTTAGGCCCAGCGCCGCGAACTTCTGCTTGAACTCCGCGTCGAAAATCTCCTGGAACAAGTCCTTGAAGCGCCCGTCATAGGCTTTCAAAATCGTGTTCTTGGTCGAGAGATAGACCGGAAATTTGCGGTTAAGCGCGTAATTGAACGTCGCATGGGCGAAGTCGCGGATGGAATCGTCGAGATTATACATCGCCAGCGCGACGCCGGCGCCGGGGAAGCAAAACACTTCCTTCTCGATCACCGCGCCGTCCTCGCCCTCGAATTTGATCGTCAGCCTTCCCTTGCCGGGAACCTTGAAATCCGTGGCGCGATACACGTCGCCATAGGCGTGGCGGCCGATCACGATTGGCGCGGTCCAGCCGGGCACGAGACGCGGCACGTTGCGCGCGATGATCGGCTCGCGAAAGATCACGCCGCCGAGAATGTTGCGGATCGTGCCGTTGGGCGATTTCCACATCTCCTTGAGGCCGAACTCTTTTACGCGCGCTTCGTCGGGGGTGATCGTCGCGCATTTGACGCCGACGCCGAATTGCTTGATCGCGTTGGCGGCGTCGATTGTCACCTGATCGGCGGAAGCGTCGCGATTCTCGATCGACAGATCGTAATATTTGAGATCGATGTCGAGATAGGGGTGGATCAGCTTTTCCTTGATATAGGTCCAGATGATGTGGGTCATCTCGTCGCCGTCGAGCTCGACGACCGGATTGGAAACCTTGATTTTCGCCATTGCTCTCACCCCTTGCCGCTGGGTGGGCTATATCATCGGCGGGGGGCTCGGCAAAGCCCAAGGAGGAGGCGGATTGCCATCCTCAATAGCCGAACTGCTCGCGCAAAATGCGTTCCTCCAGCGAATGGCCGGGGTCGTGCAGCAGCACCAGCCGCGTCTCGTGGTCCATCTCGACGTCGATGCTGACGACGTCGCGGAATTCGTCGTGATCGGCGACCACGGAGACCGGGCGCTTTTGCGCCTCCAGCACCTCGAAGCGCAGCTTGGCGCGATCCGGCAGCAGCGCGCCGTGCCAGCGGCGTGGGCGGAAGGCGGAAATCGGCGTCAGCGCCATCAGCGGCGCGTTGAGCGGCAGAATTGGGCCATGCGCGGAGAGATTATAGGCGGTCGAGCCGGCCGGCGTCGCGACAAGCACGCCGTCGGCGATCAGTTCCGCCATCGCCTCGGCGCCGTTGACGAGGATGCGCAGCTTGGCGATTTGCGCGGTCTGGCGCAGCAGCGACACGTCGTTGATGGCGTGCGCGCTGAATTCGCCGCCGCCGCGGTCGACGGCGTGCATCAGCAGCGGATGAATGATCGAGCGCTTGGCGGCGGCGATTCGCTTGCGCAGGCCGCTCTCGCGATAGGTGTTCATCAGGAAGCCCACCGAGCCGCGGTTCATGCCGTAGATCGGCTTGCCGTCGCCCAGAAATCGATGCAGCGTGCGCAGCATCAGGCCGTCGCCGCCGAGCGCGACGATGCAATCCGCCTCCTCCGGGGCGACGGCGCCATATTTGGCGACCAGCCGTTCGCGCGCCTCCTCGGCCTCGGGCGCGCCGGAGGACAAAAAGGCCAGTGTCTTGGTGGGGTTCGGCTCCCCGCCGCTCGCGCCTTCGTCGATGCACGCGCCCATTGGCCGACTTTACGCTCCCGGCGCGCTCCCGAGGCGGGAGACGACAACCCAGCTTGCCATACACCCGCCGCGCGGGGATGAAAACGGGGCGCGATGGGTCGGTGCGTTCGGCGCTACTTGCAGGGCGTTTCGCTCTTCGCGGCCGGCGCGCCCGATGCCGTCGCCGCCGCTGCATGGAGCAGCGGGCAGTTGGCGCAGTCGTGACCCGCGCAGCCGGCGCAGCCGCCGGGCGTGGCGGCCTGGTCTCCCGCCGGGGCGGCGACGACCGGCGCTTGATGGCTGGCGCCATCCGACGGCGTGGCGGCCGCCAGCGCGTTTGAGATCATGAGCGGAAACGCGAGCAAAAGCGCGCCAAAGCGAAGCGACATATTATCCCCCTTCGTCTTTATGTATCCGGCGTTGACTTCCCGGAGCGACATCGGAGCTTATCGCGGACCGTGCGATTTGATCAAATGCGGCGGACCCGCGCGAGCCCGAGCCGCGCGAACAAGCGGATGGCGTCCCATGAGGGCCGCCCGCCGCGCGCGGGAATCCCTAAAATTTTCCGCTTGGCGGCGCTTGGGATTGCCGTTATAAGCCTTCATTCGTGGCGCGTGGCCGAGTGGCTCCGCGCCGCGACTGTTTTGCGGAGGGCTCGAAAGCCGGCGCTCCCTTCCGTTTCATTCACGCCGTCAGGTAGTCGCATGGCCAATCCGTTCCAGTTCCTACAGGAAGTCCGCTCCGAGGCGAAGAAGGTCGTGTGGCCCACGCGGCGCGAAACCATGATCACCAGTGGTCTCGTGATTTTGATGGTGCTGGCCTCGAGCCTGTTTTTCGTCGTCGTGGATTGGGTGCTGCGGATGGGCGTTGGGCTCATGCTGCGGATTGGGCAATAGCCGTAATAGTTTGGAGCTGAGCGCGCCACCATGAGCATGCGCTGGTACATCGTTCACGCCTATTCGAACTTCGAGAAGAAGGTCGCGGAGTCGATTCGCGAGCAGGCGGCGCAACGCAATTGCGCCGACCGTTTCGAGGAGATTTTGGTTCCAACCGAGCATGTCGTCGAGGTGCGGCGCGGTCGCAAGGTCAACACCGAACGCAAGTTCTTTCCCGGCTATGTGCTGGTCAAATGCGATCTCACCGATCAGGTGTTCTCGCTGATCAAGAACACGCCGAAGGTGACGGGCTTCCTTGGCGCCGACAACAAGCCGATGCCGATCAGCGAGGACGAGGCCAATCGCATCAAGGGGCAGGTGGCGGAAGGGGTCGAGCGGCCCAAGGCCACGATTTCCTTCGAGGTCGGCGAGACCGTGCGCGTCGCCGACGGTCCCTTCGCCTCCTTCAACGGCACCGTCGAGGAGGTCGACGAGGATCGCTCGCGCGTCAAGGTGGCGGTGTCGATCTTCGGCCGCGCCACGCCGGTCGAGCTGGAGTTCTCCCAGGTGGAGAAGGTTTAGTTGTTCTTCTCCCTCTCCCCGCCTGCGGGGAGAGGGTCGGGGTGAGGAGCTTGGGGCGTTACGCCGAATGCTGATTACGCCAATGGATTCTCGCTGGTGAAGTCGAAACTTCTGGCGGCATCCCCGGCCCCTCACCCCAGCCCTCTCCCCGTGAACGGGGAGAGGGAGTAAGCAAGGAATTCGAGGCGGTTCGCCGCTTCGAGGGACGCGTGGCGGACATGCCCTTAATCGCCATTAGGGACATCATGTCGGACCACGCGACTGCAACCGGCCTTGAAGGCGGGCCTCGCGCCGCGCCGGAACGGCCAAACGTTGGAGAAGAACAATGGCGAAGAAAATCACGGGCTATATCAAGCTCCAGGTGCCCGCCGGCTCGGCGAATCCCTCGCCGCCGATCGGTCCCGCGCTCGGTCAGCGCGGCTTGAACATCATGGAGTTCTGCAAGGCGTTCAACGCCAAGACGGCGCAGACCGAGAAGGGGACGCCGATCCCCGTCATCATCACGGCCTATCAGGACCGCTCCTTCACCTTCGAGTTGAAGCAGCCGCCCGTGTCGTTCTTCCTCAAGAAGGCGGCCGGCGTGAAGTCCGGCTCCAAGACCACCGGACGCGGTTTCGTCGGCAAGGTCACGCGCGCTCAGATTCGCGAAATCGCGGAAAAGAAGCTCGTCGATCTGAACACGCATTCGATCGACGCCGCTTCGGCGATGATCGAGGGCTCCGCCCGTTCCATTGGCCTCGAAGTGGTGGAGTAAGTCATGGCGCACATCGGAAAACGGATCGCCAAGGCGCGCGAGGGCATCGAGCGCACCAAGCTCTATCCGCTCAATGACGCCATCAAGCTGGTGCGCGAGCGGGCCAAGGCCAAGTTCGACGAATCGGTCGAAATCGCGATGAATCTCGGCGTCGATCCCAAGCACGCGGACCAGATGGTGCGCGGCGTGGTCAACCTGCCGAACGGCACCGGCCGCGTGCTGCGCGTGGCCGTGTTCGCCCGCGGCGCCAAGGCGGATGAAGCCAAGGCCGCCGGCGCGGATGTCGTCGGCGCCGAGGAGCTGGTGACGATCGTGCAGGGCGGGACGATCGACTTCGACCGCTGCATCGCGACTCCGGACATGATGCCGCTCGTTGGCCGTCTCGGTAAGGTGCTGGGCCCGCGCGGCCTGATGCCGAACCCCAAGGTCGGCACGGTGACGATGGACGTGACCGCCGCCGTCAAGGCGTCGAAGGGCGGCGCGGTCGAGTTTCGCGTCGAAAAGGCCGGCATCGTGCAGGGCACGGTCGGCAAGGCCTCGTTCGACGAGGGCAAGCTGGTCGAGAACATCAAGGCTTTCGTCGACGCGGTGTCGAAGGCCAAGCCGGCCGGCTCCAAGGGCACCTATATCCAGCGCGTCGCGCTGAGCTCGACCCAGGGGCCGGGCGTCAAGATCGACGTCGCGAGCCTCGGCGCGCAGCAGCAGTAACGCGCTAGCCTCTCGCGAATAATGAACAAGCCGGTGGGGAAACTCGCCGGCTTTTTCGTTGGACCAAGCGCGAAAGTTCTGCTCTTTTGGCGAGGGCGAGCAGAGGCGAGCAATAGAGGCGGGCCATGCCAAACACCAATTACGACCGCGATTTCTATGCCTGGGCGAACGAGCAGGCCGCGCTGCTGCGCGAGGGCAAGCTCGGCGACGCCGATATCGAGCATATCGCCGAGGAGATCGAGAGCATGGGCCGGACTGAAAAGCGCGAGCTTGTGAGCCGCCTGACCGTGCTTATGCTGCATCTTCTGAAGTGGCGGTTCCAGCCGGGAAAGCGTTGTTCAAGCTGGCAAACGAGCATCAGCGTGCAGCGCAATCGGCTCGCAAGGCATATGACCGACAATCCAAGTCTCAAGGCGAAATTGCCCGAAGCGATGACCGACGCTTACCAGGACGCCGCTCTGGTGGCCGCGGACGAAACCGGCTTGCCAAAGCCCGCTTTCCCCGCCCTTTGCCCCTGGTCGTTCGAGCAGATGATGGACGCGGGCTTCTGGCCGGATTGAGTCAGAGGGTCGCCATCGCCGCCGCGACAGCCTCTTGTTGCGCTTGCGTCAGATGCAACCCGAGCTTGCTCCGGCGCCATAAAATATCTTCCGCCGTTCGCGCCCATTCCTCGCGCGCGAGATAGACGAGTTCCGTTTGCGTCAGCCCGCCGCCATGGTCCAGCCCAAGTTCGGCCATGCTGTTCGCGGAGCCTAGCAGGCGCCAGACGCGCGACCCGTACGCACGGGCAAGACGAAGCGCGACGGCGCGCGCCAGAAACGGTTTTTCGCGCGAGAGCCGCGCCAGCAGGGCGTCGAAGTCGCCGCCGTCGATGTCGCCGCCGGGCAATGCGCTGTCTTGCGTCCAGGCCGCCCCGATATGCGGAAAAATGCGCGAAAATGCGCTCAGCGCATGTTCGGCGAGGCGCCGCGCGGTGGTGATCTTGCCGCCGAAAACCGACAGCGCCGGCGCGCCGTCGAAATCGAGATCGAAGGCATAGTCGCGCGTCACGACGGAAGCCTCGATCGCGCCGTCGTCGAACAACGGGCGCAATCCGGCATAGCTCCAGACAATATCGTCCCGCGTCGCGGCGCGAGAAAAACAGCGGTTGATCGAGCCGATGAGATAATCCGTCTCCGCGTCGCTGATCGCGACCGGGGCGGGGGCGCCCTGGTGGGCTATGTCGGTGGTGCCGATAAGCGTGAAATTCTGCTCGTAGGGGATCGCGAAAACGATGCGTTTGTCGGGGTTTTGCAGGATATAGGCGTGCTCGCCGTCATATAACTTGCGCGTGACGATGTGCGAGCCCTTCACCAGCCGCGCGTGCTTGCGCGAGGTGATCCGCAGCGCGTCATGCGCGACCCGCGACACATAGGGGCCGGCGGCGTTGACGATCGCCCGCGCCTCGATTTCCTCAGGCCCGCCGGCGGTCTCGATGCGCGCGATCCAGCGGCGCTCGCCGCGCCGCGCCGCGACAAGCCTCGCGCCGACATGGATGCTCGCGCCGAGTTCGCGCGCGGCGATGGCGTTGGCGACGACCAGCCGCGCGTCGTCGACGGCGCAATCGGCGTAGGTGAAACCAATCGAATAGCTTTCGCGCAATGGTCCGCCGAGCGCGCCGCCCCGCAGCGAGACCATGCGCGAACCCTCCAGACGCTTGCGCCGGGCGAGATGGTCGTAAAGAAACAGTCCAAGCCGGATCACCCAGGCGGGGCGCAGGCCGGGCTCGTGCGGCAGCACGAATTTGAGCGGACGCACGAGATGCGGCGCGCTCGCGAGCAACACCTCGCGCTCGACCAGCGCCTCGTGCACAAGACGAAACTCGTAAAGTTCGAGATAGCGCAGCCCGCCGTGAATGAGTTTGGTCGAGGCGGAGGAAGTCGCGCAGGCGAGATCGCCCTGCTCGACGAGCAGCACGGATAGCCCGCGCCCGGCGGCGTCGCGCGCGATGGCGCAGCCGTTTATGCCGCCGCCAACGATGAGAAGATCGAACATGGGCGCATCCTGATTCGAGAGGGAAGTATAGGCGGGCGAAGAGGAGGTTGCGCGGAGGCGAAGCGCGATCGTCCGAATACTCTTTCCCGCGCATCGGACAACCTGATGCTGCTGCTTGCCCTTCATCAAATCCGTTGTTGCATATTTGTCACGGTTGCTCGAAAAGCGACTTGGACTTGCCTGTTGCAGATGCAATTCATTGAAAAATTCAGGTTTTTTGATTAGTCATTGGTCAATCGCTTGTGATGCTTTGCCGCTTCACACAACGAGACTCAAGAGGAGACCGGCTATGAAGAAATTGTTGTCCGCCGCCAGCTTAATCGCATTGGCGCTTTCCGCTGGATCGGCTCTGGCCGCCGATCTTCCCTATCGCAAGGATACGCCGGTTTACGTGCCGCCGCCTCCGCCCCTTACGTGGACTGGTGTTTACGCGGGCGCGAACCTCGGCGGCGGCTGGGGCGCCGGTTCCGGCAATTCCAATTATTGGAACACCTTTGGCCTTAACGGCGGCGTGACCAATAACCTCGGCGGCGGCGTGATCGGCGGTGGCCAGGTTGGCTACAATTATTCGTTGACGCCTATGTTCCTCGTTGGCCTCGAGACCGACTTCCAGGGCACTAGCCTGTCCAGTGGCAACGGGAACGGCGGCCCCTATTCGCCCGCCGCCGGAAACGGCGGTCTGGAATGGTTCGGGACGGTGCGCGGCCGTGAGGGCGTGCCCCTCATGCCGACCCTGCTGATTTACGGCACGGGCGGTTTCGCTTACGGCCAATATCGCAGTGGCTGGACGGAAAGCTCGGCGATCCAAACCGGCTGGACGGCTGGCGGCG
>PLAI01000388.1 GCA_003134075.1 Methylocystaceae bacterium
GATACTTATGAACGGATTAATACATCGTGCCGGCGCTGGCCAATTCACCCAAGGTCGTCCTCGCCGTGAACGTCGGCGGCGCCGTGATTCCAACGCTGCTCTCGATCTATCTGTTGTCGAAGAACGGGCTCTGGGGACGCGGCCTGATCGCGACCGCGATCATCGCCGCGATCTGCCACGCCCTCGCGCAGCCGATCCGCGGCGTCGGCATCGGCCTGCCTATCTTCGTCGCGCCGGTGGCCGCGGCCGTTGTCGCCGCAGTGGTCTCCTGGCGTTCCGCGGTGCTGCTAGCGGGGTTCACCGGCGGTGGCGGACGGCGCGACGAGTGGGTCGAGGCGCCTCGCCCACCGCGACGCGCGCGGTGAAAATCCGCCGGACTCCGCTCGCAAAAGAAGGCGCCGCGCGAGCGGGGCGTCTCGGTAGTCTGGAATCTTGAATTGGTAGGCGCCTTCGAAGATTTCGCGAATCAACTTGTCATGCGCTTCTAGCGTCTTGGGCATGAAGTGATCTCGCAGAATGCACTGGCGGCTCAAGCAATCTTCGGGAGATTGAGAGCATCTGGTGAGATGCCGACAATAGTCACCGTTAACCGGGTCGCAATCTTGAGCGCGTTAGCAAACAGCGAATCGCTCAGCGATTAACAAACGCGTCTGGCACATTGCGAACAAAACGAGAAATGTGGTTCAGTGTAACTCCTGCTCCACACACCGATTCGCAAGCGACGCCCTTGGCCTATCTCGAAAAACTCAATCCCGAACAGCGACAGGCCGTCGAGCATGGCGTCCGGCAGAAGGACTGCGCGCCGGCGGGCCCGCTCTTGGTCATCGCCGGGGCGGGATCTGGCAAGACTAACACGCTCGCCCATCGCGTCGCCCATCTGATCGTCAACGGCGCCGATCCGCGCCGCATCCTGCTGATGACTTTCTCCCGTCGGGCGGCTGCCGAGATGACGCGCCGCGTCGAGCGCATCTGCGCCCTGGCGATGGGCGCCAACGCGGGCGTCATGACCGACGCACTGACATGGGCCGGCACGTTCCATGGGATCGGCGCGCGAATCCTGCGCGACTATGCGGAGCAGATCGGCCTCGATCCCAGTTTCACGATTCATGACCGGGAAGATTCCGCCGATCTCCTGAACCTTGCCCGCCATGAGCTTGGCTTCTCGAAATCGGAAAGCCGCTTCCCCACGAAGGGAACCTGCCTCGCCATCTATTCCCGCGCCGTGAACGCGGAACTGCCGCTCGACGACGTGCTGCGAGCCGCGTTTCCCTGGTGCGCCGGATGGCGGGCGCAGCTCCGCGACCTGTTCGCGGCCTATGTCGAAGCCAAGCAGGCGCAGAACGTCCTCGATTACGACGACCTTCTGCTCTATTGGGCGCAGACCGTCAGCGAGCCGGCGCTGGCGGAGGATATCGGCGGTAGGTTCGACCACGTCCTGGTCGACGAGTATCAGGACACCAACCGTCTCCAGTCTTCGATCTTGTTTGCTCTGAAGCCAGATGGGCGCGGGCTCACCGTAGTCGGCGACGACGCGCAGTCGATCTATTCCTTCCGCGCCGCGACCGTCCGCAACATCCTCGATTTTCCGAACGCCTTCAGCCCCGCCGCCGGCATCATCACGCTCGACCGGAACTATCGCTCTACCCAGCCGATCCTTGCCGCCGCCAATGGTGTGATCGAACTCGCCTCGGAACGGTTCACCAAGAATCTTTGGACCGAGCGCCAGTCGGCGGAGCGTCCGCAACTCGTCGCCGTGGGCGACGAGGCTGACCAGGCCCGCTATATCGTCGAGCGCGTGCTAGAGAGCCGGAAAATCGGCGTGGACCTCAAACAGCAGGCCGTGTTGTTTCGCGCGTCGCATCACAGCGGCCCGCTCGAATTGGAGCTGACCCGCCGCAACATTCCTTTCGTCAAATTCGGAGGGCTGAAGTTTCTGGACAGCGCCCACGTCAAGGACATGTTGGCCATGCTACGGTTCGCCCAAAACCCGCGCGACCGGGTCGCGGGTTTCCGCCTGATGCAGCTCATGCCCGGCGTCGGGCCGTCCGCGGCGCAGCGGGTCCTCGACCTGATGGCGGACCGATCCGATCCGATTTCGGCGCTCTCCGACATTCCGGCTCCGCCGCGCTCGGGCAAGGATTGGGCTGGCTTTGTTGCAACCCTGAAACATCTTCGCTCCGGCGAGGCCGGCTGGGCCGCCGAAATGGAATGCGCGCGCCGCTGGTATGAGCCGCAGCTCGAACGCATTCACGAAGACGCAACAACGCGGCTGGCCGACCTGCTGCAACTCGAACAGATCGCTTCGGGCTATCCCTCGCGCGAGCGGTTCCTCACCGAATTGACGCTCGACCCGCCGGACGCCACCAGCGATCAGGCCGGCGCGCCGCTGCTCGACGAGGATTATTTGATCCTCTCGACGATCCATTCCGCCAAGGGGCAGGAATGGAAGTCGGTCTTCGTCCTCAATGCCATCGACGGCTGCATCCCCTCCGATCTCGGCGCGGGGACGACGGCGGAAATTGAAGAGGAGCGCCGGCTGCTCTATGTCGCGATGACGCGGGCGAAGGACAGTCTGCACATTGTCGTGCCACAGCGCTTCTTTACTCATGGCCAGCATGCCCAGGGCGATCGCCATGTCTACGCCTCGCGAACCCGCTTCATCCCAGCGATTCTGTTAGCTCATTTCGAATGCGTGACATGGCCGCTGGCGACGCCTGAGGCTGGCGAACAGCACTGCGCGAGACAAGTGCGCGTCGATGTCGGCGCCCGGATGCGTGGCATGTGGCGTTAAGGGGGATCGACCCGTGTGCAATCTGTATGCGATGACGACCAACCAGCAGGCGATCCGCCAGATCGCCGGCGCCATGCGCGACGGGACCGGCAACCTGCCGGCTTTCCCCGCCATCTTTCCCGACTATTCCGCCCCGATCATCCGCAACCACCCGGAAGGGCGCGAACTGACGCTGGCGCGTTGGGGAATGCCCTCGCCAGCCTTTGCGCTGAAGGGCCGGAATTCCGATCCGGGCGTCACCAATGTCCGCAATGTCGCCTCGCCGCATTGGCGACGCTGGCTCGGCGTCGACAACCGCTGCATCGTGCCGTTCACCAGCTTTTCCGAGAACGAGACGTTGCCCGACGGATCGAAGCCGCCGGTCTGGTTCGCGCTGGACGAGACGAGGCCTCTGGCGTTCTTCGCCGGTATCTGGACCCGCTGGACCTCGGTCAGAAAGGTGAAGGAAGGCGAGACGACCAACGACATCTTCGCGTTTCTGACGACCGAGCCGAACCAGCTTGTCGGCGCGATTCACCCGAAGGCGATGCCTGCGATACTGACGACGCGCGAGGAGATCGATCTCTGGATGACGGCGCCCACCGTGGAGGCGCTAAAGCTTCAGCGGCCTCTTGCCGACGGCTCCCTCAGGATCGTCGGCAAGGGCGGTAAGAAGGACGAGGGAGGCCTCGTGGCCTGAAGATCATGCTCGCGCCGGATGACGCTTCTGACAGGGGGATGACCGACGCCGACGGGCGAGCGCGCGGCGTCGTCGTCCAACCTGCTCGGCAGCGCAAGATCATCCACGTCGACATGGACGCCTTCTACGCCTCCGTCGAGCAGCGCGACGATCCGGAGCTGCGCGGCAAGCCTGTCGCCGTTGGCGGATCGCGCGAGCGCGGTGTCGTCGCGGCGGCGAGCTATGAAGCGCGAAAATTCGGCGTGCGGTCGGCGATGCCGTCCGTCACCGCCAAACGGAAATGTCCCGACCTCATCTTCGTGAAGCCGCGTTTCGACGCCTACAAGGAGGTGTCGCGCCAAATTCGCGTGATCTTCGCCGAACACACGCCGATCATCGAACCGCTCTCGCTGGACGAGGCCTACCTCGACGTGACGGAAAATCTGCAAGGGATCGTGTCAGCGACGGAGATCGCCGAGGCGATCCGGGTGAAGATCCGCACTGAGACCGGCCTCACAGCCTCCGCGGGCGTCTCATACAACAAGTTCCTAGCCAAGCTCGCCTCCGATTACCGGAAACCCGACGGGATCTTTGTCATCACGCCGAAGATGGGGCCGGCCTTTGTCGAGACCTTGCAGGTCGGAAAATTCCATGGCGTGGGGCCGGCGACGACCGCGAAGATGAAACGGGTCGGAATCGAAACCGGTCTTGACCTGAAAGCGCAAACGCTTCCTTTCCTTCAATGGCGCTTCGGAAAATCGGGGCCTTATTATTATTGGATCGCGCGCGGCGTCGACGAGAGGCCGGTGCGCGCCGACCGCGTCCGCAAATCAATCGGCGCCGAAAACACCTTCTTCGATGATCTCTTCAGCTTCGATGCGGCGCGCGAGGCACTCATGCCGATCATCGAAAATGTTTGGCGCCACTGCGAGGCGACGCGCATTCGTGGGCGCACCGTGACGCTGAAAGTGAAATATGCCGATTTCCATCAGATCACGCGGCGCCACNNACGCAGACGGAATTCGAACAGCTCAGCTTCGCGCTGCTCGGACCAATCTTTCCCGTCCAAAAGGGAATCCGGCTGCTCGGAGTCACGATGTCGTCGCTCGGCGAAGAGCGGGTGAAGCCTGACGATCAATTGAACCTATGCATTTAGGCTCGATTGCACGCCGTGTTGACGGAAACATCGCGGCGGACGACGGCGTCACATGACATTCGCTGCTTGCGCTTATTCGCGGGCGCGTCGCACCGTTTTCCACGCGGGACGGAAATGCGGAAGAGTCATGGTCTACGTATCGGCGTGAAGCCTCGGCAAGTTGACCGGGTTCTATCGGCGCATGCCCGCCTTCAGCGGACGCCACGGGAACGAAAGGAAAAAATGCATCTCAAATTGCCTGGAAAGATAACTCGCTTCGTCATTCTCGTCGTCGGCGCTGCCCTGATCGGCTAGGGACCGCCGCAGCTTTTGACGTCAAGGATCGAAGCGCGCTTTGGTATGTCGTCAACGATCTTTGTCGTCCGATGCAGCAAGCTCTCAATCTACCCATTCCGTGCCTGAAGGTCGATGCGGCGCGCGGGTTCGTCGTGCTCCGTGCGCCCGGAGACGAGACGCAAATTCTCATAGTCCCGACGACGAAGATCGATGGAATCGATAGCCTCATCATACTTCGGGATCGAATGCCAAATCTTTGGTCATACGCTTGGAGCGAGAGAAGTCGCGTGGCGGCAAACGCTCGCCGGCCTCCGGGGTGGAATGACATCGGCATGGCGATAAATTCGCGACGAGGGCGCTCGCAGGACCAATTGCACATCCACATCGACTGTGTGGAACCTCGATTGAAGCAGGCGCTGGCGTCCCGCGCTGGCCGTCTCTCGCCGAAATGGTCCATCCTCGATCTGCGCCCATGGGCTCGTCGATATCGCGTCAAGGACATCGGCGCCGCAGGCATCGATCAAAATATCTTCAAGCTGATCGCCGCCGAGATTCCGGGAGCGAGGTCGAGGATGGCGCTGCAATCGATCGGTGTCATCGGCTCCATCGGCCCGAACGGAGATCATGGCTTCACCGTGCTGGTGAACAGCGACGGCGGCCATGCGGAAGAATTGTTGGATCACACCTGCTCAATCAGCAAATAGGCAGTCGGCGCAACGGTGGGCCTATCCCTCCACCGTCCTTCGAAACTCTTTCCTGTCGCTTCCGGGTAGAGGGCCATGTTTGAATAGGGCAACGAGATTTTGCCCTAGCGATGTCGCCGTTGTCGTTCCATAATGCGATCATGGCAGAAGATCACCCGTTCACGTTCAAGATTGAGCCCGATCCATTGGGCGAACGCCGATTCCGCTGGACTGTTTGCGAGGGTGGACAAATTCATCTCCGCTCCCCGCATTCTTATGCGACTCGGCGCGAAGCCGAGGTAGAAGCGAGTAAGGCGATGTTGAGGTTTGCTAAAACATGGCCCAACAGCAAGTGACCGTCGCCGCCCCCAACCTTTTCGACCGCATGTTGCTTCTGGGTTTCCGACAACGGTCTTAAGCTATGGCAAGGGCACACAAGAGCTTGGGGACCTTCGAAACCCATGGCATCCGCAAGCCTCTTGAATGTTTGATTCTCTCTCACAATCTTTCTTAGCTTCGGTACGTCGTATGTTGGTAATGCAATTACAAGGCGGGCCGCTAAACCGCGGTTCCGGTCAGGGTTGCCTCCGCCGCGCCTTCGAATCTGGCAGCGTAATTTTCCTCGCGAAGAATGGCGAGGGAACTGGGCGCGAGGCTGCGGACGGCATTATGAGTAGCTAGAGGCGTTAGACAATGACAAACATTCAACCCGACATCTTGGAGATTGCTTGGATCGACACCCGCGCGCCAGTCGAAGGGCAAATCGTCCACGTC
>PLAI01000069.1 GCA_003134075.1 Methylocystaceae bacterium
AGATGTCCAATGTCAGTGCAATCGATGCCGGCTCCGGCAGGAAAGCAATCAGCTATCAGCGGTTTTCATATAGCGTTTGTCGTTGCGTGGTTCTTCTGCCTGCTATTCTACTTTATGCAATACGCTGTGCGCTCCGCACCCAGCGTCATGATACCGGAGCTCACAACCGCTTTCGGCCTTACCACGCTCGGGGTAAGTTCGCTGCTCGGTCTCTACTACTATACTTATTCGCCATTCGCGATCATTGCCGGTGCATCCCTCGATCGCTGGGGAGCGAAATACACGATTCCGATCGGCGTGTTCTTTCTCGCGGTTGGTATCGTGATGTTCGGAATGGGCATCGCCTGGGTAGCGAATGTCGGACGCTTGTTGCAAGGCGCAGGCGCCGCGTTCGCCTTTGTCGGTGCGGTCTATCTGGCGAGCCACGGCTTTCCGGCGCGGTATCTTGCGACCGCCATCGGCGTTACCCAGTGTTTGGGAATGCTGGGCGGCTCGGCCGGACAGTTCGTCGTCGCGCCGCTGGTGCATGGTCCGATCAGCTGGCAACAGTTTTGGCTCTATTCCGGCGCTGTTACGTTCGTGATCGCGGTCGCAATGTTCATCTTCACACCGCGCCAGGATCCGTCCGAACACTCCAAGACCAGCATCTGGCGTATGTTTGACCCTTATAAAATAGTGCTGAGCAATCCGCAGTCGTATCTATGCGGCCTCTGCGCGGGACTGTTGTTCCTGCCGACGACGGTTGGCGACATGATCTGGGGCGTTTCGTTCCTGCGTCAGGGTTGGCACATCGACTATGCGGAAGCCGTCAATCGCGCCTCCATGGTGCCGCTCGGCTGGGTGATTGGCTCTCCGATCCTGGGCTACATCTCCGACCACATCGGTCGCCGAAAGCCGGTTTTGATGGCTGGAATGGCGCTTATGCTGGTTACCGCCGCGGCCATTCTCTATCTCCCGGCCAACACCCTGCCGCCATATCTGCTTGGTTTGCTGCTCGGCTTCGGCTCGGGAGCCGCGATGATTCCGTACGCGATCATCAAGGAAGTCAATCCGGACACGGTGAAAGGCAGCGCCACTGGTGCGATAAACTTTCTTGTCTTCGTCA
Organism: Methylocystaceae bacterium; assembly: GCA_003134075.1. GTDB lineage: Bacteria > Pseudomonadota > Alphaproteobacteria > Rhizobiales > Beijerinckiaceae > Methylocystis. Next base: position 1,106 of record PLAI01000069.1, read on the forward strand.
TGAGTGCATTCGCGGCACCGGCGTTCGGCTGGCTCTTGCAGAAACTCGAAGCCGGCGGGACGCTCACCGTCGATGTCTTTGCCAAGGGCGGAAGCGTCGGCGTCGCAGCCATCATAATTGCCGTCATCCTGACGTTCTTCATGTAGGAAACGGGCTCAGCGGTCAAGAAAACAGCATCGGTGGTTCCTCAACCGCGTTAACCGCTGCACGGGTCGTTCACGCAAACAGGTCAATATGGGTCGACCAAATTCAAACGAGGTTCGAAATGGAACGCGATACATTACACCGTTTGCTTCGTGACATGCTGTTGTCGCGAGCCTTCGAAGAGCGGGCGGCGGAGGAGTACAGCAAGGGAAATATCGTTGGCTTCCTCCACCTTTATCCGGGCGAGGAGGCGGTCGGCGCGGGCGTCATCAACGCGGCCGAACCGTCCGATTACATCGTCAGCACCTATCGCGAGCACGCGCATGCCCTGATCCGAGGAACGCCGGCGCGCAAAGTCATGGCCGAGCTGCTCGGCCGCGCCAGCGGCATGAGCGGCGGCATGGGCGGTTCCATGCACTTGTTCGACAGCAAGCGGCGCTTCATGGGGGGATACGCCATCGTCGGCGAGTCCTACCCGATCGCCCTCGGCATCGCCTATGCCGTCGCGATGCGTCATCTTACTGAAGCCGTGATCTGCTTTTTCGGCGACGGGGCTGTCAACCAGGGCACATTCCACGAAACGCTGAACATGGCCGGCTTGTGGCGGTTACCGCTGCTGTTCGTCTGCGAAAACAATCATTACGCTATTGGCACGGAAATTCACCGCCATTCCGCGGTCGTCGAGGTTTTCAAGCGCGCCGCCGCCTACAACATCCCCGCCGAACAAGTCGACGGGATGGACGTGCAGAAGGTTTTCGAAGCGGCACGCCGTGCACTTGATCGAATCCACGATGGTGGTGGCCCGCAATTCATTGAGTGCAAGACTTATCGCTGGGGCGGTCATTCCATGGCCGATCCAGGGACGTACCGACCGGCCGTGGAAGTGAAGGCCTACAAGGCGTGGGATCCGATAGCCGCGGCGATCCGAGAGGTCGAGTTCCGCTACCCAACGCAGGCCGAACTGGCCAAAGTCGGGCCCGACAATATCGGCCACCTGACGGCGCACATGGTTGAGGCCGGACATCTGGCCGAGGCCGACGTCGAACACCTCAAAATCGAGGTTCAGGCAATCGTCGAAGATGCGGCGCAATTCGCATTGCAAAGCCCGCAGCCAACCATGGAGGCCGCCTGGGCGCACATGAATTGCAACCGACACCACGAAATCCTGATTTAGGAGGCTACCATGTCAGAGGAATTGCTCTATTGGCAGGCTCTCAATCGGGCCCTGGACGCCGAACTGGCGGCCGACGCGTCCGTGTTCACGCTCGGTGAGGATGTCGGTCTCTACGGCGGCAGCTATCGTGTCACCGAGGGCCTCTACGCCAAATACGGCGAATGGCGCGTTCGCGATACTCCGATTTCGGAGGGCAGCTTCACCGGGCTCGGCGTAGGCGCCGCCTTGGCGGGGTTGCGGCCGGTGGTCGAAATCATGACCATCAACTTTATGCTGCTCGCATTGGACTCCATCATCAACGGAGCCGCCAAAATCCCATTCATGTCGGGCGGTCAGTTCAGCATGCCGCTGGTCGTGCGGGTGCCCGGCGGCGTCGCGCACCAGCTCGGGGCGCAACATTCGCAGCGGCTGGAGTACACATTGATGAACGTTCCGGGCCTGCGCATCGCCGTACCGTCGACGCCGCAGGATGCTTATTGGCAGCTTCGCCAGGCGATCGTCAGCGATGNNCTGGAGCACGAGATGCTTTATTTCAGCAAGGGTCAGGTTGACGTCCTCGCCGAGGCGCCTCCAATCCATCGTGCCGTGGTAAGGCGCGAAGGCCACGATCTGACGATCGTGAGCTATTCGCGGCATGCAATTCTTTCGCAGAATGCCGCAGACGAACTCTCCAAGGAAGGCATCGAGGCGGAGGTCATCGATCTCCGCAGCCTGAAGCCGATCGACTGGGACACCTGCGCAAGATCGGTCGAGAAGACGCATCGCGTATTGGTGGTCGAGGAAGATTGCCGTTTCGCGGGGGCCGGAGCGGAGATCGCGGCGACGCTGGCCGAGCGCTGCTTCGATTCTCTCGATGCTCCGGTGCAACGGCTCGCCGCGCTCGACATGTCGACCCCGTTCAATGGGGTGCTTGAGGCCGCAACTATTCCCCAGGTGCCCGATATCGTCGCCGCCGCACGCGAGTTGTGTCGGCCCACGCAAGGAAACAAGGCGGCAACGAAGTCTACGCCAAGCCTTAAACCAACGAGTCCTGGTCAAGCTACTGCCGGGGTAACGCAGGCTGCTCCCGCTGCACCCAAAACTGCGCCGTCAGAGCCCGCGCCTGTACCGAAGGCCGCCGCGGCTGCGGCGGGCAAAGGGGCGCCGGCTCCAGCCGCAAAGCCAGCGGCAGGTCCCGCCAAAGGACAGAGAAGGTAGCCTAGGTCATGAGCGAACCGATCACAATGCCGACGCTGTCCGACACGATGAACAGCGGGCGCTTGGTGAAATGGGTGTTGAAACTTGGCGATCCGATCAAGAAGGGCGACACGATTGCCGAGATCGAAACCGACAAGGCCGTCATGGAAGTGACGGCCTTTCACGATGGCTATCTGGCGGGCCCACTGGCGTTGGAAGGCACCGAAATGCCCGTCGGGCAAATCATCGGTTATATAGCCGACAGTCCTGGCGGAACTGCCACCGCGGCAGCGCAGACTACCTCCGTTGCCCCCAAGACTGCGCCACCGGAAGCCACACCTGCGGCAGATGTGTCGGCGGAGGTAAGAGTGGAGCCGAAGCTCGCCGCGTCCGCGCCGGACAAGGGTGCGCCGGCTCCAATCGCCAAACCAGCAGTAGCTCCGATCCAAACGACGATCGCTCAAATCCCATCATCGCCATCCTCTCCCCAGCCGGCAGAGGGAGCAGGAACGAAGCCTGCACCAACCCCTCAATCCACCTCTCCCCAACACGAAGACGTAATACGCAGTGCTCCGCTACCCGCTGAGAGCTCGTCGCCTCTACCCGTGGCGGAGAAACCTCCGTCGGAGGCGTCGGCTGAGGAGGTCCAAACCTCTAATGCAAGCCGGGTCATTTCCTCGCCGTTAGCGCGGCGGCTGGCCGAAGAGGCCGGCGTCGACCTCGCCCGCATCCAGGGCTCGGGCCCGCATGGGCGC
>PLAI01000272.1 GCA_003134075.1 Methylocystaceae bacterium
TCATTTCGAGTCCGACTCTAAGGTTTCAACAGGACCTTGCCCACGTTCTCGCGGTCCTGGATGTAATGATGCGCCAGAGGCGCGTCGTCGAAGGAGAAAACACGATCTATTCGCGGTTGTATGACGCCCTTGCTCCAGAGGTCGAGCAGTTCGCCCATCCAGCCGTGCATCCGATCGATCTCGCCCCACATGCGGCCGAGGTTGACGCCGAACACGCCCTTGTTGGCGTTTAGCAGCGCTACCGGCGTAAAGAGAAGCCAAGGCGTGCTCGCCAGAGTTTTAAATATGTTCAGAAGATCGCGCTGCTTGGAGTTCGCGGCCATGGGGACGCCAAACATGCCGAGGCGTCCGGTGGGGGCCAGCAGGCCGTAGCTCTTTTTGAACGACTCTCCGCCCACGGCGTCAAGGACTAGTTCAACACCCCGACCGTTTGTTATCTCGCGTGTGCGCGCGACGAAATCCTCGCGTCGATAGTCGATCAAATGGTCGGCGCCGAAGGCTTTCAATCGCTGATGTTTCGCGGCCGAAGCCGTGCCGACGACCGTGGCGCCGATGTGTTTGGCGATTTGCGTCGCCGCTATCCCGACGCCGCCGCCGGCCGAATGAACGAGCATCGTCTCGCCGGCTTTCAGGCCGCCCATGACGACGACCAACTGCCAAGCCGTAAGATAATTGACGGGCAGCGCGGCGCCCTCGAAGGCTGACATGCCGCTTGGCCGCGCGAAAACCTGATTCTCCGGAACACAAACGACATCGGAATATCCGCCAAAACGCGTCACGGCGAAAACGTCGCGGCCAATCCAGTTCGGATCGGCGCCGGTTCCAACGGCGTCGACGCGGCCGCCGACCTCGTATCCGACCACCGCCGGAAGGGGAGGGCAATCGGGATAGAGGCCCATGCGTCCCATGATGTCGGCGAAGTTGACGCCGCTCGCCTCGACTCGAATTCGGACTTCCCCCGCTCGCGGTTCGGGATCGGGCGCTTGCTTGACTACGAGCGTCTCGGGGCGGCCCGTTTTGGTTATCCAGATTTGACGCATGCGCGACTCGCCTCTTTCGCCGGCCGCCTTTTGCGAACAAGGCGATGCAGCATCGATATATTCCCGCTCGCCAAAATAGCGAAATCGAGCCATTCTGCTTAAAACGTCGGACATTCGGCGGCGTGGGCATTTCAAGGAGTATGTTCGATGGCGAAGCGAACAAATATCGGCGGTTTGCTTTTAGCGTCCGTTCTTTGCGTGGGGCCGAGCGCGCCCGGCTTCGGACAAAGCCTGGATTTGGCTTCGACAAGAATCGTCGATCTCAGTCATTCTTTCGATGCGAACACCATCTATTGGCCAACGTCGCCGTCCGGTTTCGAGTTGAAGCAATTGCACAAGGGTATGACGAAGGGCGGCTTCTATTATTTCACCAATACGTTTTGCTCGCCGGAGCACGGCGGCACGCATTTGGACGCGCCAATGCATTTCGCCGAAGGTCATTGGACGAGTTCCGACATCCCGCCCGAGCGCTTCATCGGCCCCGCGGTGGTGATCGACGTCTCGGACAAGACCGCCGTCAATTCGGACTATATGTTGACCCCCGGCGATATCGCGGCTTGGGAAGCCGCGCATGGCCGAATCGCCGATGGCGCCATCGTGCTGCTGCGGACGGGGTGGAGCGCGCGCTGGCCCGACAAGAAAACCTATCTGGGCGACGACACGCCAGGCGACGCGTCCCACCTGCATTTTCCTTCCTTTGGGCCGGAGGCCGCGGCGCTGCTCGTGAACGAGCGCCACGCCCATATGATCGGCGTCGACACCGCCAGCGTGGATTATGGTCCGTCCCAGAACTTTCTCGTCCACCGCATCGTGGCCGAGGCGAACGCCAGCGGCCTGGAAAATCTGACAAACCTCGATCAGCTCCCGCCGACCGGCAGCATCGTCGTCGCGCTGCCGATCAAGATCGCCGGCGGATCGGGCGGCCCGGCGCGGATTATCGCGCTCGTGCCGCGGTAGGCGGCCTGTTCGAGCGCTTTATCGGCTTGCAAAATGAGACGACCGGTCGTATTGTCAAAACATGAGCAGGCGCGACATCAAGGAACTTCGAGAAAAGCTGCTGGATCAAGGGGTGGCCCTCCTGATGGAGCAGGGCTATCACGGCACGGGTCTTCAGGAGCTGGTGCGGAACGTCGGCGTGCCGAAGGGCTCGTTTTACAATTACTTCCCGAGCAAGGAGGCGTTCAGCGCGGAGGTGGTCAAGCACTACATCGAGCCGTTCATCAGGCAGCTCGACGGTCATTTGCAGCGCCCGGACGTGAGCGCCGAAACGGCGTTGAAGGCCTATTTCAACGAACTCATCGAGGAAACCGAGCAACGCGACTTCAAGGGGGGCTGTCTGCTCGGCAATCTGATCGGCGAAATCGGCGACACGAGCGATCTTTGCCAGCTTTCCCTGCGCGAAGCCGTGCGCCGGTATCGCGACAAGCTGGAGGAAGCTCTGGCGCGCGCACAGCAGGAGGGCAGTTTCCGCAAAGACCTGGACGCGAAAGACATGGCTGATTTTCTCGTCAATGTCTGGCAGGGCGCGCTGTTGCGCATGAAAATCGAACGATCCGTGCGCCCGCTTGCGCAGTTTTGCGAGATGCTGCTCGACGGATATTTCAAGGCGTGAGTTTATTTGGCTGTTTTCAAGACGACCGGTCATATTGTGGCGTCCACAAACGAACGAGGGAGAAAATGCCGAAATACCTCATCGAACGCGAAATACCCGGCGCGGGCCAATTGTCCGCTTCGGACTTGCGGGCGATGTCGCAACGCTCCTGCGAGGTCATCGGAAATCTTGGACGTGACCTATATTGGGTCGAGAGCTTCGTCACCGAGGACAAGGTCTATTGCATCTACATCGCCCCGGACGCGGAACTCATCCGAAAGCACGCGGAGCAGGGCGGTTTTCCGGCCAATCGGATCAGCGAGATCAAGGGCATCATCGACCCCGCGACCGCCTGATCAAAGAAAATAGGGGAGAGACATGCGAAATATGAACTCGAATAGTGGATCGAAAGCGCGCTTTGCGCTCGGCCTATGCCTTCTCGCGGGCGCTTCTTCCTGCGCCTCCCTGGCGCCCGCGCGGGCCGACGAGACCTGCAACTCGCCCTTCATGACCGGACTGATCAAAGGGCAGGAGCAATATCTTCATGTCTGGACGCTTGGCGAAAAAGGCGTCGGTGACGAGTCCGACAAGTTGGTGACGATCGACGTCATTCCGGGCTCGCCGACCTATGGAAAAATGATTCACACACTGTCCGTCGGTGGACGCGGCGAGGCGCATCATATGGGCTTCACCGATGATCGCAAATATCTTTGGGCCGGCCGCCTCGACGACAACAAGATTTTCATCTTCGACGTCGGCTCCGACCCGTCGACGCCCAAGCTCGTCAAAACCATCGACGATTTAGCGGAAAGCACGGGCTTCGTCGGGCCGCACACGTTCTACGCCTTGCCGGGTCGCGTGCTCGTGCAGGCGCTGTCGAACAAGCTGGATCATGGCGGCATGACAGGCTTGATCACATACAACAACGCCGGCGATCTCGTCGCCGCCACGCCGATGCCGCTCGATAACGGCGGCGATGGCTATGGCTACGACATCGCGATCAACCCTGGACGGAACCGGATGCTCACATCGAGCTTCACCGGCTGGACCAATTACATGATGGATATGTCGCAACTCATCCAAGACAGCTCGGCGATGAAGAATTTCGGCAACACGATGGTCATGTGGGACCTGAAGGCGATGAAGCCGGAAAAGGTGTTTTCCGTTCCCGGCGCGCCCTTGGAAATCCGTTGGGCGCTAAAGCCCGGCGCCGATTGGGCGATCACCGCCGGCGCGCTTACGTCGAAGCTCTATCTGGTGAAGGAGGACGACAAGCATCAGTGGCAGGCGAAGGCGGTGGCCGATATCGGCGATCCGTCGAAGATTCCGCTGCCCGTCGACATTTCGATCTCCTCGGACGCGTCGTCCCTGTGGGTCAACACCTTCATGGATGGAACGGCGCGGCTGTTCGATTTGACGAATCCCGAAGCGCCCAAGCAGGTCTATTCGAAGAAAATCGGCGCGCAGGTCAATATGGTCTCGCAAAGCTGGGACGGGAAACGAGTCTATTTCACCTCCTCGCTGCTCGCCAACTGGGACAAGAAAGGCGTCGACAACGAACAGTTCTTGAAAGGCTATTCATGGGACGGCAAGGAGTTGAAGGAGGATTTCGTCGTCGACTTCCATAAGGAAGGGCTCGGACGCGCGCATCACATGAAATTCACCGCCCGCTCGCAAAAAGCGGAGTCGAATTGACCGCGCGACGCATGAAAACGAAGGGCGCGTTCGCGCCTTTCGCCGCTTTCTCCCTCGCGCTGACGCTCGCCAGCGCGCCGGTTTGGGGCGCGCAAACGGCGACTCCGACGGTCTCGAACCTGCCGGCGCCCGGAACATACGCGCTCCAACGCATCCAACGCGTTCCCGATGCGCAATTGTTGGACGCGGACGATAGGCCGACGGCGCTCGCCGTCGCCACGCGCGGCGCGATAACCGCGCTCGCATTCTTCTATGGCCATTGCGTCGACCCCGCGGGCTGTCCCGTCGCGTGGTCGGCGTTCGAAGCATTGCAAAAGGAAGCGGCGAGCGATCCGCTTTTGCGTGACCGGCTGAGACTGGTTTTCGTCAGCCTCGATCCGGCGCATGACACGCCGACAGTGATGCGCTTGTTGCAAAAATCCGAGAACGCCGAGACGCTGCCGCCATGGCGATTTTTGACGAGCCGTTCGCAGAGCGATCTCGCGCCACTGCTGGCGAGCATGGGCCAGGACATCGGCTTCGAAACCGACGCAACCGGAAGACCCACGGGTGTCGTCAATCACATGCTGAAGGTGTTTCTGATCGACCCCGAAGGATGGGCGCGCGAAATCTACACGACCGCCTTCCTCAGTCCGGACAATTTGATAAACGACGCCCGCACGCTCGCCATGGCGCATCCCGAGGCGAGCAATCGAAACGAGGCTCGTTGACATGCGCGCGGCGGCGACGCGAGCGGCGACCGCCTTGGCGCTCGCCTCGGCGTTATCAGCGTTTGGAGCGACGCTAGCGGGGGAGCAAGCAAAGTCGCCGCTCGGCTTGCCGCCGGTTCCGGCCGCCATCGCCGGATCGGCGCCGATGCAACGCCTCGGCGAGCGCCTCTTTTTCGACCGCGGACTTTCGGCCAACAACACGCTCTCTTGCGCCATGTGCCACATACCCACGCAGGGCTATGCATCCAACCAAAGCGCGCTCTCCATAGGCATGGAGGGCCATTCGCTACGACGCAACGCGCCGACGCTCTACAATGTCGTGTTCAAGAAATTCCTCTTTCACGATGGTCGCGAGACGGACGTCGCGGCGCAAGTGTGGGGGCCATTGCTTAGCCCCGACGAAATGGGCAATCGCGCGATCGGGCCACTGCTCGATCGCTTGCGCGCCGACGCCGTTTACGGACCGGCCTTCTCCGCCGCCTTCCCCGGCGAAGGCGTCTCGATGACGACGCTCGGCCGCGCCATCGCCGCGTACGAAGCGACGCTGCTCAAGGGCGACAGTCGATTCGACCGCGCGCTGTTCGCGGGCGAGAAAAACGCGCTCACGCCGCTCGAATGGCGCGGTTATGATGTTTTCGTCCACAAGGGAGGCTGCGTTTCCTGCCACGTGATCGGCGAGGACGCCGCGTTGTTCACCGATCAGGCCTGGCACAACACCGGCGTCGCTTTCGCGGCTCGAGCCTTCGCGACGACGCGGATCGAATTGGCGCCCGGCGTCTTTCAAAATGTTCGACTGTCCGATGTCGGCCTGTCCGCGCCTACGGTCAAAAACGATCTCGGACGCTTCGAAATCAGCGGCAAGCCGGAAGATCGCTGGGCCTATACGACGCCGACGCTGCGGGGCTTGAAAGAAACTTGGCCCTACATGCATGACGGCAGCCTCAAGACTCTGGAAGAAGTCGTCGATTTCTACGATCGCGGCGGCGGCCCAAACCCGGCGCTCGATTCGAAAATCAAGCCGCTCGGACTCAGCGCCGACGAGCGACGAGCGCTCATGGCTTTCCTTTCGACGTTATAAGTCTTGGCCCGGTCACGACAGCGTGGCTTTGCTGGGCGTGAAGAAAGGCGGAAAACCTCGATCGCGGGCGCCCTCAATCATTCTCGAACGGTCCGTTACATTTTTGTCATCCGCATTGACGATATCGGCCGCTCCGCCAAGTAATCACCGAGGCGGCGAAAGAACTGCGAATGAAGGGGATTCGGCGCGGTTTCGGGCAAATGATGGTTCAGCGAAGGGGGGGCGCGGGAGTAGGGCGTCATGACTCGCAAATGGGCGAAAGTCATGCCGGCGGCGATCGCTTTCGGATTCGTGCTCGAAACCTCTTTCTCACCGGGAGTCGCGCCGGGGATCATGAGTGAAGCCTCGGCCTTTGGGCGCGGCGGCGGGGGATTCCACGGCGGCGGCGGGGGCGGTTTTCACGGTGGCGGCGGGGGNNACGGCCTTGGCGGTGGTTTTCACGGCTTTGGCGGGGGCGGCTTTCATGGCTTTGGCGGCGGCTTTCACGGTTTCCATGGTTTTGGCGGCTTTCACGGTTTTCGCGGCTTTGGACATTTCGGGGGCTTCCACGGCGGCCATTTCGGCCACTACGGCCACTACGGCCACTACGGTCACGTCGGTCGACATTTCGCCAGGCATTATGGCGGAGGGCGTCATGCGGCCAGGCATTTCGGCGGGCGCCATTTCGCCGGGGGTCACTTCCACGGACATGGGTTCCACGGACATGGGTTCGCCCACGCCGGAGGCCACTATGCGGCTCTGGCGCATAATGCGCTGGGCGGTCGGGGCGGTTCGCATATGCATGGCGGGCGCGGCTTCGAGAATCGCGGCTTCAACGGCAACGCCTTCGGCTCGGCAGAGGCGTGGAACGATTGGGATGGCAATTATTGGGGCGGAGGTTGGTACGATTGGGGCGACGGGTGGGGCTATTGGGCCTATGGCGTCTATTGGCCGTTCCTTTATGGCGATGCGCTGACCTATGCGCTTTGGCCTTATGACTATTACGATCCGTTCTTCGCGTACGGTTATGACGCGCTGCTCGCCAGCGTGTTCTGGCCGGGCCCGATGAGCGCGCCCTACATTGGGGGAGACTCAAATTTCTGGGACGTTTATGGCGAGGCTCCCGGCGCCGATGAGCGCGGCTTTGTCTCCCGTTACCGCGGAGGTCACCACCGCCATCACCGCCATCATCGCGTCCACGCACGTTACGCCTCCCACGACGCATCGCGCTCGGTTACGCCGGCGACGACGGTCGAGGCGGCTTGCGGCGGGATGGCCCCCGGCGTCGCCAGTTTGCCAATCGACCAGATCGAGAAGGCGACGCGCCCCAGCGACGCGCAGATCGCGCCGTTGAACGACTTGAGATCGGCGCTGGCGCAGGCCGACAACGTGCTGCGGGCTTCCTGCGTGACGGAGATTCCGCTTACGCCGGTCGGGCGCCTTGACGCGATGACGAAGCGAATCGAGGCGATGAAGAAAGCCGTGCGGATGGTGCGGGATCCGCTCGCGAAGTTTTACGACGCGCTCGATCCGCGACAGAAGGAGCGCTTCGCCGCCATCGGCGCCTCGCGGCGCGCCGCGGCCGGCCAAGCCAACTCGACGAACGCACTCAATGGTCTGTGCGGTCGCCAAACGGAGAACTTCGCGACGCCGCCGGCGCAGCGCATCGAGGAGACGATCAAACCGACCGAACAGCAAAAGAGCGCCTTCGACGAGTTGAAAAAAGTCTCGACCACGGCCGCCAAGGACCTGGAAGCTTCCTGCCCAGCCGAGACGGCCAAGACCGTGACGGAGCGGTTTGACATGGTTGCGAAGCGGCTTGACGCGCTGACCAATGCGTTGGCCACGGTGAAACCCGCGCTCTCGGACTTCTACAATTCGTTGAGCGACGAGCAAAAGGCGCGGTTCAACGTGATCGGAGGCGACGCGTCCAAGACCCATACGTAAATTTCGCCGGGAAGAAGGGAATCGTTCCGGCTGAGCCCTAAATGATCGTGCACAATGGCTTCGAACCTTACCCGAAAGCTGATCGAAAGCCATCGCATGAGCGGCGGAGGCGAAGTTGGCGCGCCGCTCGCGCTGCGGATCGATCAAACCCTCACACAGGATGCGACCGGCACTCTCGCCATGCTATCGCTCGAGGCGATGAAGCTGGATCGTGTCAAAACCGAGGTCAGCGTTCAATACGTCGACCACAACCTGTTGCAGATCGATAATCTGAACGCGGAGGACCACCTCTTCCTCGAAAGCGCCTGTCGAAGATACGGGATATGGTATTCGCGGCCGGGCAACGGCATCAGTCACGTCGTTCACATGGAACGCTTCGGGCGCCCCGGCAAATCGCTGCTTGGGTCCGACAGTCACACGCCCGCCGCCGGTTCTCTGGGCATGTTGGCGATCGGCGCCGGCGGGCTCGATGTCGCTCTCGCGATGGCCGGCGATCCCTATTCGACGACAATGCCTGCGGTGTTCGGAGTGGAATTGACTGGCGCGCCGCCGGACTGGGTTAGCGCCAAGGACGTGATTCTCGAAATGTTGCGCCGCTACGGCGTCTCCGGCGGAGTCGGCAAGATTATCGAATACCATGGCGCGGGATTGCTTCGCCTAACGGCGATGGACAGGCATGTGATCGCCAATATGGGCGCGGAGCTTGGCGCGACCACTTCGGTTTTTCCGTCCGACGAAATGACGCGGGCGTTTCTGGAATCGCAGGGAAGGGGGCAAGACTGGCGCGAACTGAAGGCGGACCCGGGCTGCGACTACGACCAGCATGATCACATCGATCTTTCCAAACTCGAACCGCTTATCGCCAAGCCGTCAAGTCCAGGCAAGGTCGTCGCCGTCCGAGAAGTCCAGGGCGCGGAAATCGCCCAGTCTTACATTGGCTCCTCCGCCAATCCGGGATGGCGGGACTTCGCCGTGGTCGCGGAAATCGTCCGGGGTCGAACGGTCCCGCCCGGCGTCTCCCTCGATGTAAATCCGACGTCGCGGCAAGTGCTGGAGATGCTGATTGCTGATGGCCGGCTTGCCGCCCTCGTCGCGGCGGGCGCGCGGATTCATCAAACGGGATGCAATGGCTGCATTGGCATGGGGCAGGCTCCGGCGATCGGGCGGAATTCGCTTCGCACCACGCCGCGCAACTTCCCGGGACGCTCGGGAACCGAAGAAGACTCGGTCTTTCTATGCTCGCCCGAAACCGCCGCGGCGTCCGCTCTGTTCGGCAAGATCACGGACCCGAGGAGGCTGGACGTCCCATATCCGAAACTCTCACAACCGGCGATCCCACCGATGTCGGCCTCGCTGTTCGTGCCGCCGCTTCCGATCGAACAGGCGCGAGAGGTCGCGCTGGTGAAGGGATCGAACATCAAGTCGCTGCCTGAATTCGACGCACTTCCGGACGGCCTGGATCTTCCTATTCTGCTCAAGATGCCAGATGATGTCTCGACTGACGAGATCATGCCGGCGGGAGCGAGGGTGCTGCCTTATCGCTCCAACCTTCAGAAGATCGCCGAATTTTCATTCGAGCGCATCGATCCGACCTATGTCGCCCGCGCTCGCGCGATTGCTCGGCGGGCAGGGCATGCGGTGATCGCCGGCAGGAACTATGGCCAGGGCTCCTCGCGCGAGCATGCCGCCGCCGCGCCGCGCTATCTCGGTCTAAGAATGGTGGTCGCGAAAAGCTTCGCCCGAATCCATCGGCAAAACCTCGTCAACTACGGAATTCTGCCGCTGCTGTTCGTCGATCCGACGGACTATGATCGGCTGGAAATGAACGATACGCTTCGGGTCCGGGATTTGCGCCAAAAGCTCGAAAGCGGCGGGAGAATCCTGTTGGAATCCTCGAACGCCGCGGTGGAAACGCGGCACGGTCTAACATCCGACCAGATCGAGATCATCCTTGATGGTGGCGTGGTGAACCACCGTCAAAAAAGCGTCGCGACGGCGATTTGAAATTTAAGCGGCGTTCCCGAAATACATCCCTGCGGCGTCGCCGCGTGGTTCACAATCTCAACCGGACGACCGCCGCATCCGAGCTGCTCCGTTGCTCGTCGCGGCGGTCATCTTGTCGTCGGAATTACGCTGCTATCGCATCCAGCTTCGGCGTCGACCCCCGCTTCGATGTGCTCGACGATGAGGCATCCGACGATTGCGCGTTCAACCCAGCTTTGGAGGAGCTAAAGGCCTCCTTGGCCAAATCAGCGTATATGTTGCTGATCTTGGTCGCGCCGGCGATGAAATCGTCATAGGCCGTCTTGCCGAAATCGGATTGAAGTTGGACAATTTCGTCCGGCTTGCGGGCGTGCAGAAGGCTTTCCCAGAGCGCGAAGCCGTTCTCGACGCTCTTCTTCGAATAGCCCGTCGCCTCCGTGGTGATGGCCAACAGGCCTTTGGCCGTCGAGGTCGCCGCCGCCGTGAACACGTCGACCTGACTCAGGCCGAGCGTCATTATTTCTTCGGAGTTGATGAACATGAAACCTCCTCCCGGGTCCGGGCGCTCAGACTGCAATCAGTTGTAAGATTGCTGAACGGCGCGTGCGCGCCCTGCTACATGATTTCCGCGGGGCTCGGCTCGGTCGCCCGGATCTCGACTTAACCGATGGTACCGTTCATGCGGAAGCACGTAGCAGGGCGCGGGGGATTGAGCCCGGGGAGCGCGGTAGGGTCAATTCCGTACTTTCCCTTAGCTGCTTCATCGCAATGATCGTAAAAGAAGCGCGAAGGGGTTTTTTCCATTTTTTAGCTATGCGAGGGAGCGAGCCGAGTCCGCGACGTTCTTCCTCGGTGACGGAGATAGAATAACGTCGGACAAGTGACCACGCCCTTTGAAATCCACCTCGGCCAACTCCAACCGTTCCGAAAGGGTGAATATGCTCGGACAACAAACCACGAATATGTCGGGCCGAGGGGCGGTCGCCTCGGTGCGCGGCAGTGTCGTGGACGTGCGCTTCGACAAGGATTTGCCGCCCATCCATTCGATTCTGCGGGCGGGAAGCGAAGGGCGCATCGTCATCGAAGTGCTCGCCCAACTGGATGCGCGCCATGTGCGCGGGATCGCGTTAACGCCCACGCAAGGTCTCGCGCGCGGCATGGCGGTGGAAGACGCCGGAGGGCCGCTAAAGGCGCCAGTGGGCAAGGAAATTCTCTCGCGCATGTTTGATGTGTTTGGCAATGTCATCGACCGGCAAGCCGCGTTGTCCGATGTCGAGTGGCGTTCCGTGCATCAGGCTCCGCCGTCGCTGGCGCGGCGCTCCACCAAATCCGAAGTTTTTGAAACCGGCATCAAGGTCATCGACGTGCTCGTGCCCTTGGAGCGAGGCGGCAAGGCGGGCCTATTCGGCGGGGCGGGCGTGGGCAAAACCGTGCTGCTCACCGAAATGATTCACAATCTCGTCAAACAACAGGAAGGCGTGAGTATTTTTTGCGGCATTGGAGAACGCTGTCGCGAGGGAGAGGAACTTTACCGCGACATGAAGGCGGCCGATGTTCTGGCGAATATGGTGATGGTGTTTGGCCAAATGAACGAACCTCCAGGCGCCCGCTTTCGGGTCGCCCACGCCGCGCTGACAATGGCCGAATATTTCCGCGACGACGAGCGTCGCGATGTGCTGCTGCTCATCGACAATATTTTTCGCTTCATTCAGGCAGGCATGGAAGTATCTGGACTGATGGGGCAGATGCCGTCGCGGTTAGGCTATCAGCCGACCATGGGCACGGAATTGTCGCAAGTGGAAGAGCGCATCGCCAACACTGACACCGGCGCCATCACTTCGATCCAGGCGGTCTATGTGCCGGCGGACGATTTCACCGATCCCGCGGCCGTGCATACCTTCTCGCATCTCTCCGCTTCCATCGTGCTCTCGCGCACGCGGGCGAGCGAAGGGCTTTTCCCCGCTATCGATCCCCTTCAATCCAGTTCGAAAATGGCGACGCCGGGCATCGTAGGCGCGCGGCATTACGCGCTGGCGCAGGAAATCCGGAGCACCCTCGCGCAATACGCCCAGCTCAGGGACATCATCGCCATGCTCGGCCTGGAGCAGCTTTCGCGGGAGGACCGCAATGTGGTCGCTCGCGCCCGGCGGCTGGAGCGCTTCCTGACTCAGCCGTTTTTCACGACAACGCAGTTCACCGGACTGGAAGGCCGATTCGTTTCTCTGGAGGACGCGCTGAACGGCTGCGAGCGTATCCTGCGTGACGAATTCAAGGACTACCCGGAGAACGCGCTTTATATGATCGGGGCGATTGACGAAGCGAAGGCGAAGGCCAATCCTGGCGAGAGCGCGGGTCAGACCGAAGCCGCGCCCAACCCCGAGTCCGGGATCAAAGCGGAGAGGGCGGGTTGAAGATGGCGCAAAGGTATATGAAACTGACGGTTCTCTTGCCTTTCCAGATTTTCGTCGAGGAAAACGACGTGGCGCGCATCGTCGCCGAGACTCCCGACGGTTCGTTCGGACTCTTGCCGCGCCGGCTCGATTGCGTGGCGGCGCTGGCGCCGGGAATTTTGATCTACGAGACCGAAACCGGCGGCGAAAAGTGCCTCGCGGTTGACGAGGGGGTGTTGATCAAGGCCGGGCAGGACGTGCTCGTTTCCGTGCGCAACGCCATTCCCGGTACGGACCTTGGCCAATTGCGGGCGGCGGTGGAGCGGGAGTTCCTATCCTTGGACGAGCAGGAGCGAAGCGTGCGTTTGGCGCTGGCGAAAATGGAAGGCGAGATCATTCATCGCATGGCGACGTTCCGCTATGGCCGATGATCCCCAGGACAAGCCCTCGAGGCCGCAACCGACCCTCGGGGAAGAGGTCGGCGCCAAGGCGACGCGAAAGCTCAAGGCGCGACGCAACGCCACGCATGGGGTCTGGTATGGCTTGGGAATGATGGGCCTGATCGGCTGGTCGGTGGCGACGCCGACGGTGCTCGGCGCCGCGCTGGGTCTTTGGTTGGACAAGCGATATCCCGGACCCCACTCGTGGACGCTGACGCTCTTGATCATCGGCCTGATCATCGGCTGTCTGACCGCGTGGCGTTGGGTGGCCGACGAGGACCGGCAAATGCGCGACGAACGGGAGGATGGCGATGCGTGAGCTGTTGCTTCTCGCCGCGGCGTCGGCGGCGGGCCTGTTGCTGGGCGCGATTTTCTTTGGCGGCCTGTGGTTCACGGTTCGCAAAGGCGTTTCGTCGCAACGGCCCGCGCTTTGGTTTCTTTTCAGCCTGCTGCTGCGGATGAGCGTCGCTTTGGCGGGGTTTAACCTTGTTTCCGGCGGTCGCTGGGACCGCCTGCTGGCGTGTCTGCTCGGATTTGTCGTAGCGCGCCTTGTCGTCACGCGACTGAGTAAACCACCCCTCGCCAAGGAGGAGGCCCGTTATGCGCCTTAGTCCGGATGAGATGATTTTCTGGCGGGATGGATTTTTCAAACTCAACGCCACTATCGTCTACACTTGGGCGTTGATGCTGGCGTTGACGGTCGGCTCGATGCTCGTCACGCGCAATCTTTCCCTCGGCCTGACGCGTTCGCGCTGGCAGAACCTGCTGGAGATCATCGTCACCGGCATCGCTAAACAGATCGAGGACGTCGGCCTCCGCCACCCCAAGAAATACCTTGGCTTTCTTGGGACGCTGTTTCTATTCGTCGCCAGCGCCAATCTTTGCACGATCATTCCCGGCTATGATCCGCCGACTGGATCGCTTTCGACCACGGCGGCGCTGGCGCTATGCGTTTTCGTGGCGGTGCCGCTGTTCGGTATCGAGGAACAAGGGCTTGGGGAATATCTCAAGACTTACACGGAGCCGACAATCATCATGCTGCCGTTCAACATCATTAGCGAACTTTCGCGCACGCTCGCCCTGGCGGTGCGCCTGTTCGGCAACATGATGAGCGGGGCAATGATTCTCGCCATTTTGCTGACCATCACGCCCTTCATTTTCCCGATCGTGATGAGCGCGCTCGGTCTGCTGACCGGAATGGTGCAAGCCTATATCTTCACGATCCTGGCCGCCGTCTATATCGCGGCCGCCACGCGCGGGCGCGAGCCGCGAGGCGAAGCAGACACGACAATCGACGCGTGAATCACGACAACAAGAGGCGCCATCATGGATAATGCGACGCTCATCGCCATTGCTTCAATTGTCACCGCCGGCCTGACGATCGCGTTGGGTAGTATCGGACCCGCGCTGGGGGAAGGTCGCGCCGTCGCGACGGCGTTGAGTTCGCTCGCGCAGCAGCCCGACGCCGCCACGACGATCACGCGCACCCTGTTCGTTGGGCTGGCGATGATCGAGTCCATCGCGATCTACTGCTTCGTGGTCTCGATGATTCTTATTTTCGCCAATCCGTTCTGGACTCACTTCGTCGCCGAAGCAGCCGGAAAATAGCCCATGCTCATCGATTGGTTCACCGTCGTCGCGCAGGCTGTCAACTTCATCATCCTGGTGTGGTTGCTGAAGCGTTTTCTTTACAAGCCGATCCTCGACGCCATCGACGCGCGCGAAAAGCGGATCGAGGTGGAACTGGCGGACGCCGACGCCAAGAAAGCCGAAGCACTAGGGGAGCGCGACGCGTTTCTACGCAAGAACGAGGCGTTCGACGGGCAGCGCGCCGCGCTTTTGAGCGTGGCGGAAGCGGAGGCGAACACCGAACGTCGGCGGCTTCTGGACGAGGCCCGGCGGGCGGCCGACGCCTTGAGCGCCAAGCGCCGGCAAGCTCTGCGAAGCGACGCGCGCGATTTGAGTCGGGCGATCGGCGAGCGAACGCAAAACGAGGTGTTCGCCATTTCGCGAAAGGCGCTGATGGATCTCGCGACGACGACCCTTGAAGCGCGCGTGTGCGACGTGTTCGTTCACCGGTTGCGGGAAATGGAAGGTCCGGCCAAGGCTGGCCTCGCCGAATCCCTGAAGACGGCATCCGAGCCCGCCGTTGTTCGCAGCGCGTTCGCCCTGCCAGCGGAGCAACGCGCCGCGATACAAAAGGCGCTGGACGAAATTATCGGGGCCGAAGTCCATCTCCGCTTCGAGATCGCGCCGGAACTGGTCGCGGGGATCGAACTCGTCGGGAACGGACAGAAGATCGGCTGGAGCATCTCGGACTATCTCGCGTCGCTGCAAGAGCGCGTCGCCGAGCTTCTCAACGAGAAAGCCCAGCCTGAAGCAGGGAGCCCGTGAACATGGACCCCGACGAGGGCCTCCAAACGACTTTCGACACTGTGTTCGCGGGAATAAGCCAGGCGCGGGAATCATTCGAGCCGCGTCTGCGGCCGCGCGAAGTCGGCGTGATCACCAGCATCGCCACTGGCGTCGCCAAGGTTTCCGGCCTCCCGGGCGTGGGCTTCGAGGAGTTGGTGACCTTTCCCGGAGACATACTGGGCATCGCGTTCAACGTGGACGAGGACGATCTCGGCGTCGTGCTGCTCGGCGATTACGTGCGTTTGCGCGCCGGCGATCAAGTCGAGCGCACGGGCCGGGTGATGGACGTGGCGGTGGGCGACGGCGTGCTGGGCCGCGTCATCGACCCGCTCGGCCGGCCGCTCGACGGCGGCGAGCCGCTCGCCGCGCGTGGGCGCCTGCCCATTGAACGTCCCGCCGTCGCGATCATGGACCGGGCGCCGGTGACCGAACCGCTCCAGACCGGCATAAAAGTCATCGATGCGCTGATCCCTATCGGACGCGGCCAGCGCGAACTGATTCTGGGCGACCGCCAGACCGGCAAAACCGCCATAGCGCTTGGCGCCATTCTCAACCAGCGCGGCCAGAACGTCGTGTGCGTCTATTGCGCCATCGGCCAGCGCGCGTCGGCCGTCGCGAAGGCCGTGGCCGTTTTGCGCGAAAACGGCGCGATGGATTACACCGTCGTTGTCGTGACGGAAGGCGACGATCCGCCCGGTCTCGCCTATATCGCTCCTTACGCCGCGACCAGCATCGCCGAGCGCTTCATGGAAGCGGGTCGCGACGTGCTGATCGTCTATGACGATCTCACACAGCATGCTCAAGCTTATCGCGAACTTTCCTTGCTGCTGCGCCGGCCGCCGGGACGCGAGGCGTTTCCCGGCGATATCTTCTACGTCCACTCGCGTCTGCTCGAACGCGCGACGAGGCTGCGCGCGGAACTTGGCGGCGGTTCGCTAACCGCTCTGCCGATCGTCGAGACCGAAGCGCAGAATATCTCCGCCTATATTCCGACCAACCTCATTTCCATCACGGATGGCCAAATCTATCTTTCGCCGTCGCTGTTCGAATTGGGCGTGCTGCCGGCGGTCGATGTCGGCAAATCCGTTTCGCGCGTTGGCGGCAAGGCGCAGCGGGCGGCCTATCGCGCGGTGGCGGGCGACCTAAAGCTCGCTTACGCGCAGTTCGAGGAGCTTGAAACCTTCGCCCGTTTCGGCGCCCGCCTGGACGATGACACGCGCAAGACTATCGAACATGGGCGACGCATTCGCGCCTGTCTGAACCAGGCGGAATTCGCCCCGGTTTCCGTGCCCGGACAAATCGCCGTTCTAATGGCGCTGACCACGGGCCTGTTCGATTCCACGCCGATCGAGCGGATGGCCGACGCCGAACGCGCCGTTACCGCGGCCGCGGAAAAGATACCGGCGGAAGTCCGCGCGCGTTTCGACACGGCCGATAAATTGACCGAGCAAGATCGGGCCACGATCCTGCAAATCGCCGGTGAGACGTTGACGCCGTTTCAGTCCACTCCCGAGGTCAAAGCCGACGCGGGAATTATCTCCAAAACCGAAACTAAAGCTGGGCCGAGCCCCGTGAACGGGCGCGGGCCGGAACGTCCGGCGGAGATCAAGCCAAAGCCGCGTCGCGCCGAAGCGGCGAGCGAGACGGCGAATCGCGAGGCCGACTGGCGGACGTCCGGCCTTTGGCGAACGGGGGTGGCGGTTCTCGTCATTTTGGCTGGCGCGGGCGGCTGGTTCGTCCTGTCGCGCGTTGAACGGAGTCGCGAGCCCGCCGCTCGCACGCTGAGCGTGACCGGCGTCTTGGGCGCCACGGCGACGACGCCAGTCCGGGCAGGCGTTTCGGGCGTCGTCTCGGAGGTCCATTGCGCCATCGACACGCAAGTCAAATCGGGCCAAATTTGCGCGAAAATCGACTCGCGCCCCTATCAGGCGGCGTTGGATCGGGATGAGACCGAACTGAAAGCGGCCGAAGCGCAGTTGCAAAGGGATGACGCCGATTTGGCTCGCGCCAAGGCGAGTTTGGAGCGTCATCCGGCCGTGGCGAAGAATCGATCCAAAGAGGCGGACGCGCCCCGACGGACATATGAGCGGGCCGAAGCGCGAAGGAAGCGCGACGAGGAGACATCCGTTCAGCGCCAGGCGGCGCTGAACACGTCGCGGATCAACCTCGCCGAAACGAATATTATTTCGCCGATCGATGGCGTGGTGGTCGCGCGGAATATCGAAGCAGGCCAGACGGTCGCGGCGGACACGACGCCGCTCTTTCTCGTCGCGGCGGATCTCAAGGTCTTGCGCGTCAGCGCCAATGTCGGCGAGAAAGACATCGGCGACATCAAGCCCGGCGACAAGGTTTCCTTCGAGATCGAGGCCTTTCCGAACCGCGCCTTCACCGGCGAGGTGACGCGAATAGACCGTTCGCCAGAGGCGAGCCAAAACGCCGCGAGCCATAGCGTCGTCATCAGCGCGCCCAACGCCGATTTGTCGCTCAAGCCAGGCATGCGCGCGACGATCCGGATCGCGATCAACAAGCCCGATCAGGCGCCCAGTGGAGCAACGCCGTGAGCGAAACCGCGGCGGGCCTGCAACGCAAGATCAGAAGCGCCGGCGATCTTCAATCGGTCGTGCGCACGATGAAAGCTTTGGCCGCCTCGAATATCGGTCAATACGAAAAAGCGGTGCGCGCGTTAGGCGACTATCATCGCGCCGTGGAGATGGGGCTGAGCATTTGTTTCCGGGGTGCGTCCAACGCGCTCATGACGGAACGAGGCGGACGCGCCGGAGGAGTCGTTGGCGTCGTGGTGTTCGGCTCGGATCAGGGCCTGGTGGGGCGATTTAACGATGTCATCACCGATTACGCGGCGAGCGCTCTCGCGAAACTGCCGGGCGCGCCCCAGGTCTGGGCCGTCGGCGAGCGCGCTCATGCGCGTCTTGAGGATGCGGGCCTGAAGCCGGTGGGTCTTTACGCGGTGCCGAATTCCATCAAGGCCATCACCCCGCTCGTCGGGCGGATTCTGATGGAGAGCGAGGCGCGCGACAGCCATGGCGCGGTCACGGAACTTTACATCTTCCACAACCGCCCGACGTCCGGGGCAGGTTATGAGCCCGCGGGCGAACGATTGCTGCCGTTGGACGAAAGCTGGCGGCGCGAACTCGCCGGACTTGCGTGGCCTACCGGAAACCTGCCCGAAGTCATGGGCGTCGGCGCCACGACCTTGCGCGGGCTTATCCGCGAATATCTCTTCGTTTCACTGTTCCGCGCCTGCGCCGAATCCCTTGCCAGCGAAAACGCAAGCCGATTGGCGGCGATGCAGCGCGCCGATAAAAACATCGACGAATTGCTGGAGACGTTCAAAGGCGCATTCCATCGTTTGCGCCAGAGCGGGATCGACGAGGAGCTTTTCGATGTCATCTCCGGCTTTGAGGCTTTGAGCACGGAAAAGCGATGATAAGCGTCGCCGCGCGCCGTCGTCAGGGAGTGGAGACGACGGCGCCAGTGGCGGGGTCGAGAAACAAATCGTGAGCCTTGTCGTTCTCGCGCCTGTCGAAATCGAACATATTGGTCAGCGATCCCGCGATCGCGTCGAACGAGCCCCCGGGTTGGATGCGCTGGCCGGCGAGCCAATTGTCCTCGATGAACCGCAGCACCGAACTTTGGTCGGAGAGCGTGTGGTCGACAAAATTGACTTTGGCGAAGCGGGAAATCACGAGCAGCGGCATGCGCGTTCCATATCCGCAGCGGCCTTGCGCCGGCCGGCCGAAAGCGCCGTCGAGCGGCGCAGTCGGGGAGGGGCGTCCCTGTTGTAGGCCATGCTGGCAAACGCCGGGGCCGTTCAGGCCGTCGGCGGCGGTGAACGACGGATTGACGATGGGCGGCATTTGGTGGTCGTACCAGCCGTCGGAATCGTCATAGGCGATGATTACCGCCGTGTTCGCCCATTCGGCGCGCTTTTGCAGCGCATTGACGACGCTCACGATGAAAGTCTGCTCGTCAATGGGATTGGAATAGCCGGGATGTCCATCCTGAAAGGCCGGCGCCTTGAGGAAGCTCACGGCCGGCAGGTTTCCCGCGTCGAGCGCTTCGAAAAAGTCATGGATGTCATAGGCGTGGTTCGCCGGATCCACCTCCCCGGTGAGCGGATCGCGGCCATGGCCGATGGCCGTCACGGACTTTGGACGCGCATGGGCGGCGTTTCGCGTCGAGGCGTAATACTGAAACCATGCGTGATGCGGGATGTAATCGGGCATGACGATCTGGGACGCTCCCGGCGTCCGCGTCGCGCTCGACCGCCCGCAACCGCTTACGCCATTGGAACCCTTGATCGTCAGATCGAACCCGCCCATGAAGGAGCCCCAGGAGATATCCTTGGCGTTGAGCAGATCGCCGATGTTCGGGCCGTGCAGCGTCACTTGATCGCGCGTGGATTTGGAGCAGGCGTCGAGCAAGGGATCGACGTCGCCGATCACCGTATAATTGCCATTGCCGTCTTTCATTTCATTGCTTGGATGCAGAAGATTGCCCCGATCGTCGAAGACGTTTAGCGTCGCGTCAATCCCGTTGGTCTGTCCCGAGATCAGATTGATCGCCCCTGGCGTCGAGGGGCCGAAGGTGCTCGTCCAGCTATTGTCGTTCAGCGCGAAATGTTGCGCATAGTTCCACAGCGCCGTGACGGTATTGCCGTCGTAATAGCCCATGACGATGTTTTTTCCATAGCCCTTCGGCACGCCCCCGCGGCCGGTGGAACTCGGGAAGGAGTCCATTTTTCCGTTGTCGTACGCGATCTGTTCGGCCAGATCCTCGTGATCTTGATCCGACGTGCGCGCCTGCGCGGGCGAGAGGCGAAACGGGTTGGAAGCGTCGCTTTCGTTGATTGGCGCTCCGCTTCCAAGCGGCCCGTTGGGATTTCTGTTCATCAGGTCGACGCCTTCGAGCAGGACGAAGCCGTTGTTTACATCGAGCGGCGTGAGCAAATTATTGATGCTTTTTGAAGTCGTCGCCAACGCCACGAACGGAGTTTCTCCGGCATCGTTCAGCGCGTTCGGATAGGAGCCGAAATAATGATCGAAGGAAACATTTTCCTGGAAGATGACCACGAGATGCTTGATCGGCGTCGCGGTCCTGATGCGATCCTCGGCGACGCTGGCCGAGGAGATCGTCATCATGGCCGCGAGGCCGCATAAGAAGACCCGGTGTTTCATTGTTAGCTCCCCAGCGCGGCGGCAGGCGCACGGACGGAAATCGCATCGCGACCATGTAGGATGGACAGCGTAACCGCGACAGGCAACAATAATGTTACCGGCGGCCCGCGCGACGCTTCGCGATTGTCTCCTTCGAGATAAGCCGTCATCAATTTGTCAGAACGCTGTATCACTGCGGAGAGACGGTTTGAGGAATAGGGCGGGCGATGGCGACCGAGCAGCGACTGGGCGTTTGTTATTATCCGGAACATTGGCCTGAAAGCCGCTGGGCCGAGGACGCGCGCGGGATGGTCGAGATCGGCCTTCAATTGGTCCGCATGGGCGAATTCGCCTGGTCGCGACTGGAGCCCCGCGATGGGCGTTATGATTTCGAATGGCTGAGGCGCGCGATCGACACGTTCCACGGCGCCGGCCTCGACATCGTGCTGGGAACGCCGACCGCGACGCCGCCCAAATGGCTCGTCGACAAAATGCCTGATATGCTGGCGCTGGACGCCAGGGGCCAGCCCCGCAAATTCGGATCGCGCCGCCATTATTGCTTCAGTCACGCTGGTTATGCGCGAGAGTGCGACCGTATCGTCGCCGCTTTGGTGGAGGCGTTCGGGGAACATCCTGGGGTCAAGGCGTGGCAAACCGACAATGAATACGGCTGTCATGACACCGTCGAGAGCTATTCGAACGCGGCGCGCGAGGCGTTCTGGCGGTGGTGTCGCGACAAATACGCCGACATAGACAGGTTGAACCGGGCCTGGGGCAATGTCTTCTGGTCGATGGAATTGCGCGGCTTCGACGACATCGAGCTTCCCAACCTCACCGTGACCGAGGCGAATCCGTCGCATTTGATGGACTTTCAGCGCTTCTCGTCGGATCAAGTGGTCCTTTTCAACAGGCGCCAGGTCGAGATCATCCGGCGCCATTCGCCGGGCCGCGCGATTTTGCACAATTTCATGGGGGCCTTCACCGCCTTCGATCATTACGCGGTGGGACAAGACCTCGACGCCGCCGCGTGGGACAGCTATCCGCTCGGCTTCCTGGAGCGCGGCCCGCGCGACGAAGCGTTCAAGACGCGCTATATGCGCGTTGGCGATCCTGATTTTCAGGCGTTCCATCACGATCTCTATCGCGCCTGCGGGCGCGGCCGCTGGTGGGTGATGGAGCAACAGCCCGGCGCCGTGAATTGGGCGCCGTGGAATCCGGCGCCGGCGCGGGGCGCTGTGCGGCTTTGGACCTATGAGGCCTTCGCCGCCGGCGCGGAGGTCGTCAGCTATTTCCGTTGGCGACAGGCGCCTTTCGCGCAAGAGCAGATGCACGAGGCGCTATTGCTGCCAAACGCCGAGCCTAATGAAGCCTATCACATCGTCGCGGAGCTCTCTGGCGAACTCGCGGCGCTGGGCGCCGAAGCGCGGACGGCCCGATCGGCCGTCGCTCTGGTCTTCGACTATGAAAGCGCATGGGCCTGGAGCATAGAACCGCAAGGCCAGGATTTTTCCTATTTCGAACTGGTGTTCGCCTTTTATCGCGGTCTGCGCCGCCTTGGACTTTCGGTCGACATTATCCCTCCGACGCCTGACGCCGTCGCGGACCGGAAACTTGTCGTGGCGCCGGGGCTCTTCACCGCGCGCCCCGAATTGGCGCAAGCGCTCGCGCGGGGCGGCGCCGCAGTGCTGCTGGGGCCGCGAAGCGGCTCCAAGACGCCGGATTTTCATATTCCGGACGAGCTTCCGCCGGGAGCTTTTCGTTCGCTTGTCGACGTGAAGGTCCGCCGCGTCGAGAGTCTGCGCCCAGGCGTCACGGTTCCCGTCGAGGGCGCCGCGGGGCATTTGGAAGGATGGCGCGAGTTCCTGACGCTGGGGGAGGGCGGGGCGGCGCGGCTGTGTTCGACCGACGGCGAGACCATTCTCGCTCGCGGCGCGCGCGCCTTTTACCTCGCTGGGCGTCCGGACGATGTGTTGCTGGAGACCGTCTTGCGCGACGTTTTGGCTTGCGCTGGGTTGGCCACGCTCGATTTGCCGCGCGACATTCGCGTTCGCGACAATGGCGCCACGCGCTTTGTCTTCAATTATGGCGACACGGCCGTGGATATTTCCTCGATCATTGGCGACGCGCCGCTTTGTCTTGGAGAGACTTGCCTTCCGCCTCGTGGCGTCGCGGCCTTCACGGCAAGCCCCGCCTGACGCTTTTCGAAGGGAACGCAATTGCGCATCGCAAAGGAGCTCGTTTCGAAGTTCAAGACGCTTTTTGGCGCGGCGCCGCGCCTGTTTCGCGCGCCGGGACGCGTCAATCTGATTGGCGAACACACCGATTACAACGATGGCTTCGTCATGCCCGCCGCGATCGATCTGTCGACGATCGCCGCCATCGCGCCTCGAGGCGACAGAAAGCTTCGCGTCCACTCCATGGCCTTCGAGCAGACCATTGAATTCGATCTCGACGATCCTTCGCCCAGTCCGCGCGGCGACTGGAGCGACTATGTTCGCGGCGTGGCGCTTTCCATCGAGAGCGCCGGTCTCCGTCTGGGTGGGGCGGATCTCATGGTGCACGGCGACCTGCCGATGGGATCAGGTCTCTCCGCCTCCGCCGCGTTGGAAGTGGCGGCGGGCCTCGCGCTTTGCCGCGTCTCGGACGTGACGATCGACCTTACGGATCTCGCTCTTTATTGCCAGCGCGCGGAAAACGAATTCGTGGGCATGCGTTGCGGCGTCATGGATCAATTCATCTCGTGCCGCGCCGTCGCCGGCTGCGCGCTGTTGCTCGATTGCCGAAGTTTGGAGGCGCGACGCCTGCGGATAGACCCCCGCGCGCGGCTGGTGATTTGCAATACGATGGTCCATCACGAATTGGCGAGCAGCGCGTATAATGAGAGGCGCGAGGCGTGCGAGCGCGCGGTCGCGTTGCTGTCTGGACCGCTCGACGGCGCCCGGGCGTTGCGCGATGTGACGCAAGACCAGCTCAAGCATTTCGCCGCGCTGCTGCCCGATCCGATCTTGCGCCGCGCGCGCCATATCGTTAGTGAAAACGCGCGCGTGTTGCAGGCGGCGACGGCGCTCGCGGCCGGCGATCTCGCCGAATTCGGTTGGCTGATGAACGAGTCGCATCGCAGCCTTCGCGACGATTACCAAGTGAGTTGCCCCGAACTCGATCTGATGGTCGAACTGGCGCGTGGCGCGCCGGGCGTCTATGGCGCGCGCATGACCGGAGGCGGTTTTGGCGGCTGCACTGTCAATTTGGTGGAAGCGAACCGCGTCGAAAGTTTCAAGGAGATCGTCGGCGAAGCATACAAAGACGCGACCAAACTGACGCCGCGGATTTTTGTTTGCGCGCCTGGAGCTGGCGTCGGTGAGCTGGAATTTTGAGCGCGCGCGCCGCGACGTGGAAGGAGCCCGGCATTGCTATTTCTCCAAGACTCGCCTCACCGTCGGCTCAATCCGCTCACCGGGGAGTGGGTTCTGGTCTCGCCTCACCGCACGAAACGTCCCTGGCGGGGCGAGATGGAGAAGTCCGCCAATACAATAAGTCCCTCGTACGACCCCAATTGCTATTTGTGCCCCGGCTCCGCCCGCGCCAATGGACAGATCAATCCGCTCTATGACGGCGTCTTCGCTTTCGACAATGATTTCCCGGCGCTGAGACTCGACGCCGCGCGCGGCGAGATCGACGACGGACTCCTTGTCGCGCGCGGCGAAGCCGGCCTTTGCCGGGTGATCTGTTTCTCGCCCCGCCACGATCTGACGCTGTCGCGCATGGCGATCCCCGACATCGCCAGCGTCGTCGGCTGTTGGTGCGACGAGTATCGAACATTAGGCGCTCTGGGCGCCGTGAATTATGTGCAGATATTCGAGAACAGGGGCGCGGCGATGGGCGCGAGCAACCCCCATCCGCACTGCCAGATCTGGGCGAGCGAGAGCCTGCCCAACGAGGCCGAAAAGGAATCGCGCGCCCAGCGCGACTATATGGCGCGGCGCGGTTCGTGCCTGTTATGCGACTATCTCGCGCGAGAGGAGACTATCGGCGAACGCATCGTTTGCGAGAACGTCGCCTTCGTCGCTCTGGTTCCGTTTTGGGCGACATGGCCGTTCGAAACAATGGTGCTCGCCAAACGCCACATTGGTTCGTTGGACGATTTTCGTCCGGGCGATAACGCCCTGCTGGCGGACTTGCTGAGCCGGCTTACGCTGCGCTACGACAATCTGTTCGAGACGCCCTTTCCCTATACGATGGGCTTTCATCAGAGTCCGACCGACGGCGCGTCCGATCCTCATTGGCACTTCCATGGTCATTTCTATCCGCCGCTGCTGCGCTCGGCCACGGTGCGCAAATTCATGGTCGGTTTCGAAATGCTGGGATCGCCGCAGCGCGACATCACGCCCGAAAGCGCCGCCGATCGGTTGCGCGAATTGCCCGACGTTCACTATCTCGCTCGCTAATCGACGTTCGATCGAAACGGGCGCGCGGCGGCAGGTTAAATTTTTTCATGATCGAAAATCATTTGGAGATGAGCGTCGAACAAATCGCCAATGTCCAATGGATGAGAGCGGTCCAGAAGACCGTTTTGAATAATTCCAAACCAGATCGGCGCGATAAGCAACTGGGGATATTCGATTAGCTTGTCGTTCCTCAATTCACCCCGTTCTCGCGCGGCCAGCGCCAGCTCCTTAACCTGGTCAAGAAGCGGGTCGAACATCTCGCGGCGATAAATTTCGACAAGCGCGGGAAACCTGCCGCCCTCGGCTAGGACAAGCCGGGCGATCGCCGCGCGACCGTTGCGTTCGATATTGTGCATGGCGACGAGCAACGTGCGACGCAAAAACGTCTCGACCGATTCTTCCGGCGCCCGGTTCGCGGGGTTCATGTCGACCAACGCGCCCGCGATTTTCTCGCGCACGACGCCTTCGAACAGCGCCTCCTTGGTCGGGAAATAGCGATAGGGCGTGCCTTTCGCGACGTCGGCGCGCTTGGCGACGGCTTCCATCGTCGTGTTTGCGAAGCCTTTTTCGAGCAGTTCGCTCAATGCGGCGCCGATGATCGCGCAGCGCGTCTGCGCGGTTTTTTCTGGGCTTGGCCCGCGCGTCCGGTCCTTTCCGGCGCGCGCCGGGGCGGGCGTCGTTGTTGAATTCATTGTTTTCGCGCTCCTTTTCGCTCTCATGTCTTGACATTAAATGACCAAATAGTCATTTATGTGATCGGCAACCGCCGGAGGCTGCCTGCGCGGCGCGGCGCGAAGCCCGCGCGCCCACGGGGCTCCAATGAGACTCTTTGTCGCTCCACACTGGCTGTTTTCAATCAAAACCTTCGCCGCCGGCATGTTGGCGCTGTCGATCGGCTTTTGGCTCGATCTGCCGAAGCCCTATTGGGCGCTGGCGACGGTCTATATCGCTTCCCAGCCGCTCTCGGGCGCGACCCGCTCGAAGGCGGTATTTCGCGCCATCGGAACGCTTGTTGGGTCGGCGGCCGCGGTCGCCTTGGTTCCCAATCTCGTCAATGCTCCGCCTTTGCTTGTCGCGGCGATTTCGCTTTGGTCCGGTCTGTGTCTTTATCTGTCGCTGCTCGACCGCACCCCGCGCAGTTATGTTTTCATGCTCGCGGGATACACGACCGCGATCGTCGGATTTCCGGCGGTCGGCGCGCCGGACACGATTTTCGATCTCGCGCTCGCGCGAACGGAGGAAATCCTCGTCGGCATCGCCTGCGCCGCGCTCGTCTCAAACCTCGTGTTCCCCCGAGCGGTGGGCCCGGTCGTCGCGGAGCGCATCGAGGCATGGTTGCGCCACGCCGAGGCGAGCAGTCGCGACGCGCTCGATCTCGCAGGACGGCCAACGGATGAGGCCCACTGGCTCCGTCTCGCGGCTGATGCGACTGAAATCGAGAACATGGCCGCTCATCTCGCTTTCGACATGATGGCGGCCCCCCGCGCGGTTTCCCATATTCAGAGACTGGTTCCGCGGATGCTGATGCTTTTGCCAGTGCTGTCGGCGATTTCGGACCGGCTCGGCGAACTCGCCTCGCTCGGCGGCGTTTCCCCTGACATCGGGACCTTGCTCCAGCGTGCGAGCGACTGGCTAAATCCCGAACATGCCGGAGATCCCGCGGAAGGCGCGAGGCTCCGACGCGACATCGACGCCCGCGCATTGGCGCCTCTCAATACCGCTTCGTGGCGAGACCTCATGGAGATGGGCTTGTTCGTCAGGCTTCGCGAACTATTGGAACTACATGCGGATTGCCGCGTGCTCGCCGCGGCGCTCGCAATGGACTCCGGGTCGCTGTCCGCGCCATTGCTCTTCCAGATCGAAGCGCGTGTCGAACGCACGCGTCACGACGATCACGGAGCCGCGCTTATCAGCGTATTCGCCACGGTTGCCGCCATTGTCGCGTGTTGCGCCTTCTGGATCGTCTCCGCCTGGCCGGAAGGCGCCACCGCGGCGACGATGACCGCTATCACGGGAGGGCTGTTCGCCGCGCAGGACGATCCCGCGCCTTCGGTCAAGAATTTCACCAAATGGACCGCCGCGGCGATAGTTATCGCGGGCCTTTATGTTTTCCTCGTGCTGCCGAACGTGCACGGCGTCGAGACGCTCGTGCTCGCGCTCGCGCCGACTTATCTGTGTTTCGGCCTGCTGATGACATCGCCGACGACAGCCCAGATCGGCGTTCCTCTGGCGTTATTCACGTCGACCTCGATGGCGTTGCAGCAGCCTTTTTCCGCCGACGCCGAAGGCTTTATCAATTCCGGCCTTGCGACCGTCCTGGGGATGGGGTTCACGGTGGCGGCGACGGCGCTGATCCGTCCCGCCGGCGCGCTTTGGCGGGCCAACCGCTTCATGCGCGCCAACGAATTGGCGCTCGCCGAGGCCGCCGAGGTTCACAGCCCCAATGACGAGGCGCGCGTCATGGGTCTCATGTTCGACAGATTGGCTCTCCTGGCGCCCATCGCACACGCGATCGACCATCAGATGCCCGACGCGCTGCGGCAATTGCGAGTGGGGTTCAACATACTCGAAGCGCATCGGGCGCGCGGAAGAATGTCGCCGTCGGCGCGCCGCAAGCTCGACGCATTGCTGATGCGCCTCGCGCGTCATTACCGCCAGGGCGCCGCGCCGCCGACGGAAAAGATATTGAGAGCAATTCATCGCGTGCTGCGCATTGTCGGCGCTGAGGGCGACGCGCCAGCCTTGCTTGCGCTCGCGGGTTTGAGGCGGGCGCTCTTTCCAGACGCGCCGCCGCTTGTGTTTCCTCTTCGCGCGGAGGTGGTCGCATGAACGCGGAAGTCAGCATCTTCGGCGTTTTTACGCCATCGCTCTTGCTATGCGCTCCCATCGCCTATCTCTTAGCCGCTGGGATCAAGCAGATGCTTGGCGCCGTCGGCTTCTACCGCCTCGTCTGGCATCGGCCGCTGTTCAACTTCGCCATGTTCGTTTGCTTGCTGGGCGCCATCGAGCTCCTTCTGTCGAAAGTTTCGTCATGAAAGCCGTCGCTTTAAATCTCATCCGCTTCACGACCACCGCGGCGATGGCGTCCATCGCCGCTTTCATCGGCTGGAGACTATGGGTTCATTACGAAATGGAGCCCTGGACCCGCGATGCGCGCGTGCGCGCCGATATCGTGGCGGTGGCGCCGGATGTCTCCGGTCTCGTCAGCGAAGTTCTGGCGCATGACAATCAAATTGTCCGCAAGGGCGACGTGCTGTTTCGGATCGATCCTGAACGGTTCACGTTGGCGCTACGCCAATCGGAAGCGACGGTGGTCGGCCGCGCGGCCGCGCTCGACGCGGCGTCGCGGGATCTCGCCCGCTATCGCGCGCTTGACGCCGGCAACACCCTCGCGGTGTCGAAGCAGCAGGTGGACGCGGCGACCTCGGCGCAGGCTCAGGCCAAGGCCGCTTATCAGCAGGCGATCGTCGAACGGGATATCGCCAAGCTGAATCTCGATCGCTCCGAGGTGCGCGCTTCCGTCAATGGCCCCATGACGAATTTTGAACTCAGGCCGGGCGTCTATGTGACCGCGGGCAAGGGCGTCGCGGCGCTGATCGACACGGACAGTCTCCATGTCGACGGCTATTTCGAGGAGACCAAGCTCTCGATGATCCAGGTCGGCGACCGCGCCGCGGTTCATTTGATGGGGGAGAGCGCGGATCTCATCGGCCATGTCGAGGGTATAGCCGGCGGCATCGAAGACCACGACCGCAGCTCGGGCGCCAGCCTGCTCGCCAATGTCAATCCGACGTTTAGTTGGGCGCGGCTCGCCCAGCGCATGCCGGTGCGCATCGCGCTGGATAGCGTGCCCGCCGGCGTCAAACTCATCGCCGGCCGCACGGCGACGGTCGTCATAACGCCGGCGGGTGACGCGAAGCCGAAGTTCGCGCTGTTCCCGAAACATTAGTGAGCACCGTTCGTCAGCGCGCACGAATTCGCTCCCTCTGGTCTCATGGGAGCCGAGCTACTATCCTTTCACTCGAGACCTTGGAGCGCCCGCGCGCCATTTCTCGCGGCCTTTAATCGGAGAATCGCTGATGACAATGAAAGCCCACGGCTACGCGACGCATTCGGCTACGTCGCCATTAATTCCATTTCAGTTCGAACGCCGCGATCCGCGCCCCGACGATGTGACGATCGAGATCCTCTTCTGCGGCGTCTGCCATTCCGACCTGCATCAGGCGCGGGACAACTGGAGCAACTCGATCTATCCCATGGTCCCCGGTCACGAAATCATCGGGCGCGTTATCGCCGTGGGGCCGGAAGTGACCCGCTTCAGGCAGGGCGATCACGTCGGCGTCGGCTGCATGGTCGACTCCTGCCTCGAATGCGACGCCTGCGAAGACGGTCTGGAGCAATACTGCCGCTGCGGGGCGACTTACACATACAACGCCCTCGACCGGGACGGCGCGCCGACCTATGGCGGCTATTCCGACCGCATCGTCGTGAAGGAAAAATTCGTCGTGAAAATCCCTGACAGGCTGGATCTCAAGGCCGCGGCGCCGCTTCTCTGCGCGGGGATCACCACATGGTCTCCCCTGCGCCATTGGAACGTCGGCGAGGACAGCAAGGTGGCCGTCGTCGGCCTCGGCGGCCTCGGGCACATGGCGATCAAGCTGGCGAAAGCGCTGGGCGCGCATGTCACGCTGTTCACCCGCTCGCCCGGCAAAACGCAAGACGCCAGGCGCCTTGGCGCGGACGAGATCGTGCTCTCCGCCGACGAGTCGCAAATGGCAGGCGTAATCGGCAAATTCGATCTGATCATCGACACAGTTCCGTATATTCACGACGTCAATCCGTACATGCCGACTCTGACGATCAATGGGACGTTGGTCCTCGTCGGCTATCTGGGCGGCCTCGAGCCAGCCCTGAACACCGTTCCGATGATCATGGGCCGCAAATCCGTCGCGGGTTCGCTGATCGGCGGGATCAAAGAGACGCAGGAGATGTTTGATTTCTGCGGCAAGCACGGGATCGTCTCGGACATCGAGGTGATCAAGATGCGGGACGTCAACGAAGCCTACGAGCGGCTGCTAAAGAGCGACGTGAAATACCGCTTCGTGATCGATATGGCCTCGCTGAGGGACTGACCCTGCGAAGCCTTTGGCTCGGAAGGAGACCGTCATGGAAATCAAGAGAATCGGCTCTCGGCCCTCCGGCAAGGGTTCGCCGCAATATTTCACCGGCGTGGTCCGTGTCGACCCGTTGTTCGACGCTCCCGATCCGGCGCGTGTCGTCGGCGCGAGCGTCACTTTCGAGCCGGGCGCGCGCACGGCCTGGCATACCCATCCACTCGGCCAGACGCTGATCGTGACCGCCGGGTGCGGGCGGGTTCAGCGCGAGGGCGGCCCGGTGGAGGAGATTCGTCCGGGCGATGTGGTATGGATCCCGCCGGGCGAAAAGCACTGGCACGGCGCCGCGCCGACCACGGCCATGACGCATATCGCCATTCAGGAAAAACTCGACGGCAAGACCGTCGACTGGATGGAGCCGGTCAGCGACGAGCAGTACGGAGCTTGACCCAGGCGCCGGTTCGAAGGAGCGCAATGATGCAAAAGCGCGGGGCGCGTCAATCAGAATGGGCGCAGCGGACGCAGGCGGAAGATCGAGGTCCAGGAAGTTGTTTCGTGCAACGCCTCGCGGCCGAGTTCGACAAAAACTTCCCGCGCGGCTTCCTCGCCGAGTTGATCGATCGACGCTGGCAATACGCTCAGGGCGCGTTCGTAAAGCGAGCGCATTCGATCATACTGAAGCGCCTGCGCGGTTCGGCCCAACTGCTCGGCGTGCCCCTTCAGCGCGGCGGCGGCCGCCGGCAGCATCGCGAGCGCGATTGGCGCGAAAACCGCGGCATTAAACGGCGCGCGGCCGCGACAATCGAAACCGAGGTAGTCGGCGAGCGCGGCGAGGCCGGTTCCCGTGGTCGCGAGGCCAACGGCGGCTATGGAGAATTGCTTGCGGCGCGCCACGACTTGTTCGTGGCTCTTGCCTCGGCGTCTGAAGTAATGAAGTTGCCCCTCGGCCCAAAGGTCGCGGCAAATGCGATAGCGCGCATCGTCGAAGGGCGCGGTGGACGGTTTCTGGGCGTCGAAACATTCGAGCGACAGAAGCGCGCTTTTGATCCAGGAAAGTTCCGGCGACTGACAAATCGGGTAAATTTCGGCGACGGATTTATCGACCCCCGCGATTTTCCAGAAAATCGCGACGCGCAGCGCCTCCGATAAGGCGCGGTAATCGAGAAACTTCGCCTGAAGGCGCCGCCGCCGCGCTAACCAATATACGCCGAGCGAGCCGACGATCAGCGCCTGATAGGCGCAAAGAGCATATATTTTGTGGGAGGGCGCGTTAGAGATGAAACTTAACGCCGCGACCATCAGAAAGCCAAAACTGAAAAGCCAGGTCCACACGCGCGTAAAGCGCTGTTGATATTCTTGCGCCAACGCATCGGCGACCGCGTAAAGCGAGCAAAAAAGCGGCGCTTCGGCCAAAGCGTGGGCGCGAGCACTCGCGCCCAGCGCCGGCGCGTCGGGCGCGTCGAAAAGACGGTCGAAGCTTTGGTCGATCTTAGCTTCTCCCTCTTTAGAGGGGAGAAGCCCCGTCGCGTCCGCGTTGAAACTCGTTGTTAGTTGTATCCAGGTTTCGAAATCGCGCCAAAGCTTCGCATCACTATCCGAAGCGCTCGCCGTTAGCGCGCGACCCCAGGGCTTCGTGGCGATCTTCATGCTCCCCGGCGTGTCGCGGCGCGGCGTGACGATTGTCACAATCGGCCCGCTCTCCGTCCCGTCGATGCAAGCGCGGACCGACGCCGCGTTCGCAAGGGGCGCCCCCTCGCGCTGTCGCCGCACGATTTCGGCCGTCCCGCCGGTTTTGACGTCGCTCTGGTCGCCGTCCCACAACGCCAGCAATATTTGGCAATGGCGAACAATGTAGAGGCCGGCTTCGCGATACTGCATGGCGCGGCGCCGCGCGTCGTCGCGAAGCGCTTCGATGGTGGCGCCATCGAGGAGGGGTATTTCCGGCGCCGCGGCGGCGCGCGCCAGCAGCCGGTCGAATTCGCTCAGCGCGTTCGGCGTAAGGCCGAACTGGAAATCCTTGCGATACTCTTCGAGAGGCATCGGCAATGGCGCGATGAGAATAGCGCCGCGCTCCAACGCGACGCTCGCGACCAATTGATCGGCGCCTTCCGCGAGCGACGACAGAACCACGATTGGAGTCGCGCCGTCGGCGGTGAGATAGTCCCTGGCGAGACCGTCGAAGACTTGGCCAACCCTGCGTTTAAGCGCCTCGATGTCTTCGCCCCGCGGGTCGCGATGTCCGGTCACGCCGATAACGAGCGGCACGCGGTGACGCGGCCCGGAGGCGTCGCCGAGCGCGCTACAAGAGATAGCCCTAGGTTCCGCCTCGGTCATGCCTTGATGATCTCCCTGCCATGTTGCATCGCGGAGTCGCGGTCCGTGGCTGGAATTCCGGCGTGAACCGGCGGGCATCTAACCAACAAAGGGGCTTTTTGGCAAAGCGGTCGGAGTGGCGGTGGTGGCTTCGAGCGGGCGAGCGCCCGCGCGGTGGGTTCCTCTGATCCAGTCAATGAGTGGCGCCGCGCCTTCAGACGCTCGACTGGATGTGGTCGCGCACGACCGGATAGACCTGACTGTCCCAGCGCCGCCCGTTGAAAACGCCGTAATGGCCCACTCCAGGCTGCATATGGTGCGATTTCATATAGGGGCGCAGCCCGGTGCACAGATCCTGCGCGGCGAGAGTCTGGCCGACGGCGCAGATGTCGTCCTTCTCGCCTTCGACCGTCAGCAGAAATGTCTTCTTGATCGCCCCAGGCGTCACGGGCTGCCCTTTAAAGAGCAATTTGCCTCCAGAAAGGGCGTTTTTCTGGAATATGATATCGATGGTTTGGAGATAGAATTCCGCGTCGAGGTCCATGATCGCGAAATATTCCTCGTAGAAGGCGCGGATCTGATCCGCCTTCTCGAAATCCCCTTCGAGGCGGCTTTTGAACAGATCGACGAAGGCTTTCGAATGGCGATCGATGTTCATGCTCATGAAGGCGGCGAGCTGGAGGAAGCCCGGATAGACGCGCCGCCCGGCGCCTGGAAGCGTTCGCGGCACGACGCCGATCAGCTTCTCGCGAAACCATTCGATCGGCTTTGACGTGGCGAGTTCATTGACTTTCGTTGGCGAGACGCTCGTGTCGATCGGCCCCGCCATCAGCGTCAGGCTGGAGGGTTGATCGGGGTCGTTGTTTTGCGCCATCACGGCGACGGCGGCGAGCGCCGCCACGACGGGCTGGCACACGGCGACGACATGTGACGCTGGCCCCAAGAATTTGATGAAATCGATGAGGTGCTGGACAAAGTCATCGAGGCCGAAAACGCCTTTATCCATCGGGATGTCGCGGCTGTTGCGCCAATCCGTCACATAGACGACGTGGTCGCGTAGCAGCGTGCGGATCGTGCCTCGCAAGAGCGTCGCGAAATGACCGGACATCGGCGCGACAAGCAACACGCGCGGCTCATTCTCGCCGCCCTCGCGCGAAAAGCGCAATAGCGTGCAAAATGGCGTGCTCAGCACCGCTTTCTCCGCGACCTCAGCGAGATCGCCGCCGTGCGCCGCGACAGGCCCGATCTTGTAGTCTGGCCTGGTATGGGTGAAGCCCGAAAGCGCCACAAGTTCGTAATAGGCCGCCATGCGCCGCAATGGCGAGGCGAATTGCATCGTGCTCCATAGTTGAAGAATGCGTTCGCTGCTCAAGGCCAGCGTGCGAGCCGGATGGCTCAAATCGGCGTAGCGTTGATAAGCGTCGTACATCATGCCGTCGCGAGACTTTCCTTTGGGGCCGATTGATTTGCAGCAAGGCCCATGCCACGACTGATTTTCGATGGCACGTCATTTGCTCCGTTTTAGCGAATTATCCAGGGATTAGCGGGTTCCAGCAATGCAGCCGACGACGCTCACCATCAGCAGCAAGAACTATTCTTCATGGTCCCTACGCGGATGGCTGATGGCCAAACTCTCCGGCATCGAGTTCGAGGAGATCGCGGTCGATCCGGACGACGCCGTGGCGCGCGCGGAAATCCTGCTGCTGTCGCCATCGATCCTCGTTCCCTGCCTCTCGTATGAGGGAACCAAAATTTGGGACACGCTGGCGATCGGCGAGTTCCTGAACGAAGTCGCGCCGAACGCCGGGCTGCTGCCAGCCGACCGCATGCGCCGCGCCCGCAGTCGCTCGATCTGCGGCGAGATTCATTCGGGCTTCACCTCGCTGCGCTCCGCGCTGCCGATGAACCTCAAGGCGCATTTCCCCAACTTCAAGGTTTGGTCGAAGGCGCGCGGCGACATCGCCCGCGTCACGCAAATCTGGCGCGAATGTCTCGACGCATACGGCGGCCCGTATCTGTTCGGCGCGATTTCCATGGCCGATGCGATGTATGCGCCGGTCGCGACGCGCTTTCGCACCTATGACGTGCAACTCGACGAAACGAGTCAAGCCTATTGCGACCGAATCTTCGCATGGCCGGCGATGCAGGAATGGATAGCGGAGGCGCAGCTCGAGAAAGACGAAATCGAGGAACTGGAGGTCGAATTCTGACCTTTCCACCCGAGTAAATCAGGCGCGTCATAAGAGACGGAGCCTACGTCGCGCGGATCGATTCGCCGCCCGGCGGTCTCGGAGCCCAAAAGCCGCTTGATCTGAACGGATACTCCGGTTGTAAATGGGCCAATGACAGTTTTTCGATACATAGCCCTTCCCATGGTCGCCGTGCTCCTAGCGACGACTTGTGCGACTGGCGGCGACATCAGCTCCACGATTCCGATGACTTTGACCCAAGGCGATTACGGCGGAGGCCGCATCTACCTTCCGGTCCGATTCGGAAATGTCATGGGGTCCATGCGTCTCGATACGGGGGCCTCCACGACACGCGTCACGCACGCGCCTTGGAACAAGGATCTGCCGACCATAGGTCAAAGCGCTTCCACCGGGGCGTCGGGGCGGACTATGGCCTGCGACGATGTTGAAGCCAGGAATGTGGAGCTTAAAGCCTCGCAGGGAAACAACATCGCGCGTGCGAAATATGAAGTGACGCGCTGCGCGACAGGCGATGGAGATGACCTTCTGGGGCTGGACTTTTTCAAGGAAACGCGTTTCACGCTGGATTTCGAGCGCGGCGAGATGGTGTTTTTTGGAGAAGCCCACGCGACTGGTCGCCCCAAGCCTTTTCGGTTGATCGGCCCCGACCACCGGCTGGTGGGAATCGAATTGCGGGCAGGCAATACGGCGACCGTCGGGTTATTCGACACGGGAGCGGAGATTTGCGCCGTCGATCAACAGTTCGTGGGTAAACACAAGAAGCTATTCACGCCAGTTAAGAGTAAAGGCAAGGCCAGCGAAGCCGGAGGAAAACAGTTTTCGCATAAAATGTACATTATCAAAGCGCTTGATCTTGGGGAAGGGCTGGTTTCGCGGAACGTCTATGCCATCGCCTATGATTTTGGTGTTTTGCGCGAGGCGCTCGGTCGCGAGACGCCGTTCATACTCGGCTATAATTTTGTGAGGGCGCTAAATTGGGAATTGGATTTCGCGTCTCCCGCGTCTCCGACATGGAATGCGACGGCGAAATAGCGGTCGCCAATAGGCTCACAGCCGTCGTCTTTGCTCCCGGACAATGGTTTGATCCAACGCTTGCAGGAACCGGGACCGGTTGGCCGACGAAAATGGCGGTGGGCCGCCAGTGATTTCGCCTGTCGAGCGGATATGCTCCATGAGCGAGCGCTGCGCGAGAGCCAGGCCGATCGAGTCCTCTGTAAAGGCGCGACCATAAGGCGCGATGGCGTGGGCCTCCTTCGCCAATACGCGCGCGGCCAATGGAATGTCGTTGGTGACGACCACGTCTCCAGCAACGATCTGCTCCGCGATCCAATCGTCCGCGATGTCGGCTCCGGCGCCAACGATTATCCTTGAGATCAGCGGTGATTGCGGGATTTGCATAAAGCTGTTGGATACAACAATGGTCTGCAACCGATAGCGTGCGGCGACTTTGTAAGTTTCCTCCTTTACCGGGCAAGCGTCGGCGTCGATGTAGATTTTGATCGTCATGAGCGCGGCTTACCATATTGGACATGGGTTGTCGCTCAGATCTCCGGTCTCTCTCCATCCCTATGAAACTCTCGCGGATCCGAGCGCTCCGGCCGCCACAAACTCTTGATACGCCCGCGGCAATAACCGCGCGAGGAGCGCGCCCCACGCTCGCTGCCCGCTCGTGTCGGCGATCAGATCCTGGCGGATCTCGATCTCGACGTGCGGCAGGCCACGTCGCTCGCCATGCACTGGAATGGTGTAGTCCGACGCATCGGACACGCTATAGGGCTCGTTGTCGCCGATGAGGAGCCCTTCTTCGCGTTGCAGCAACGCCATCAGAATTTCGGCGAAACGAGGATCGCGGTTGTAGAGCAGGCCGGCGTGCCACGGCCGCGCCGCGCCCTTGAAAACCGGCGTAAAGCTGTGCATCGCGATCAGCGCGACCGGTCGGCCCTCTTGTCCCCTCAGGTCGAGTTCGGCCTCGATCCAATCATGGTAGGGCCGGAAAATTTCGCGAACGCGCGCGCGCTTTTGATTTTCGCTTAGGCCGGCGTTCCCGGGGATCGGGGTAAACTCGCTGATTTCCGGAATCGACGTCTCCGACCCCGGCGCGCGGTTGCAATCGATGACCAGACGCGAATAGTTCTGCCGCGCCAAGGCGGCGTCGAGCGCGTCCGCCAGCAATCGGGAAACCGCGGCGACGCCGATGTCCCAGGCGATATGGCGCTCCAATTCTGACCGCGCGACGCCAAGCCGCCCGAGCGCGCGCGGGATCGCATTGCCCGCGTGATCGACCACGATCAGGAACGGCGACTGGCCATCCTTGTTGCGCACGGTGATCGCTGGCGTCTCGTCGGGCGCCAACAGGCGGTTGGCCGTCTCGTTCATCGGCGGCGCGCCCCGATGGCGGCGTCACGATTGCACTTCATCTGTCCAAACCTTGAAGCTCTTCAGGACGTTTGGTCCGAATGTGGTGCTGAGCGGCACATCCGTGGCGTCGCGCCCGCGCCCAATCAGCACCCGTCCGATGCGTGGAATGTTGTTGCGCGCATCGAAGATATGCCAGCGGCCGCCGAGAAAAACCTCGAACCAGGCCGCGAAATCGCCCGGCGCATAAGGCGGCGGCATNNGTCGCTCCTGGAACGCCTCCATGGCGGTTCGCGTCGACCGCGCGTGCTCATAACCGAAGGTTATGTGATTGTGGACGAAATCGCAGATCGCCTGGACCCGTCCCCAGCCGGTCGGCGCCTTGTCGAACAGGCCCCAGGCGATTTCGGTCATCCGATCCGTGTCGCAGTAACGGCTTCCCAGAAGAAACACCAAGGTCTCGTCGGGAAGATCCTGCACGGGGTGTTGCCATGCATTGGGTTCGATCGCATCGGGCAGGCCGCTGTCGTTGAGCACCGCGTCCGTCGAAATGCGAATCTCGCCGACGGGCGCCACGATGCGGCTGCACAAATTCCCGAACTCGTCGCGATAGGGCGTTATCGGGACAAAGGGGCTGGTGATGATATGGTCGGGAGTGACGATATCCGCCACGCGGCTGAAGTGAGTGTTCAACGTCAGCAGCATCGGCGTCGGCTGCGGGCACTCGTAGATCAGTTCATAGCCTACACGGATCTGCATGATTAGCCTTGTTTGTGGCGCGGCGATCACGAAGCGCTCTTGATCGCCGCGCGTGAAGGCCGGCGTGCGGTTCTTCGACGATAGACGCCGACGTATGGCTGCTTCAACCTCTTTCCGCGTCGAGAAACGCAACTCTCGGTCAGCGGAGCCTTCAGGGCAACCCCAAATACGCAGCCGCGCCACCACGCAATGCCGGCGCCACACACTCGGTGATTTATGACGAATATTGATTTTCTTCAATCCTCATGCCAAATAGGTTCCTCATGATCCAATGCGGCTTCCTCATGCGAAAACCGTTCTCGAGGACTCGGAGCCTATTGCTCGCGCCTCTACTGCTGATGCTTTGCGGCTGCGATGGACAATCCAAGGGGGGCGAGGATCACGCCGCCGGCCGGCCAGTGCTCACGATGGCGGTGCATTATGCGCGGCAGTCGCAAGCCCGCGAGTTCGCCGCCAACATCCGCCCGCGCGTCGAGTCGGACCTTGGTTTTCGCGTCACCGGCAAGGTGGTGAAGCGCTTCGTGGAGGTCGGCCAGCGCGTCAAGGCGGGCGCCACGCTCGCGATGCTCGACGACACCGATCTCAAGTTGCAGAAGGAACAAGCGGACGCAGAATTCGCCACCTCCAACGTGGCGCTGATGCAGACGACCGCGGATGAAGCGCGCGCGATAAAGCTGAAGAAGGACGGCTGGACCGCTCAGGCGGCGCTCGACCGCGCGCTCGCCGCGGCTCAGGAGGCGCGCGGCCGCAACCAGAGAGCCGCCCGGGCGGTGGAGCTCGCCAAGAACAGCCTCGATTACGCGGTGCTGCGCGCCGACACGGATGGCGTGGTCACGCAGACGTCGATAGAGCCCGGCCAGGTGATCGCCGCCGGCGCGCCGGCCATACGGATCGCCCGGGCCGGCGAGTTGGAGGCGTCCGTCGCCTTGCCCGAGGCCTACGCCAGCGCGGCCGGAGCCGGCGAGGCCAGCCTGTTCCTGTGGTCCAATCCGGGCAAGATTTATCGCGCGAAGCTGCGCGAACTCAGTCCTTCGGCCGACCCCGCGACGCGCAATTTCGCCGCCCGCTTTTCCATTCTCGACGCCGACGCCGGCATTTCCCTGGGCATGAGCGCGACGTTGCGGATCGCCAGCACCGATGCGGCGCCGGTGATCGGCGTGCCGCTGTCGGCGCTCTTAAACCAAGGGCAGGGGGCTTCGCTCTGGAAAGTCGACGCCGACGGCCGGCTCGAGCAGACTCCCGTGACCGTGCTGCGATACGAGGCCAATGCCGCCATTGTCTCCGGCCCGCTCAAGGAGGGCGACATCATCGTCATTTTGGGGGCGCAAAAACTCGACGCCGGCGCGAAAGTCCGCGTCGTCGCCCGGCAATGATTTAGGGAAGCGCGGTCATGCAGGGACTCAACCTCTCGCGATGGGCCGTGAGCCGCCCGACTCTGATTCTGTTCCTGATGCTGGTCATCGGACTCGGCGGCCTGATGTCCTATCAGAAGCTCGGGCGCGCGGAAGACCCCTCCTTCACCATTAAAGTCGCGATTGTGACCGCCTTCTGGCCTGGCGCGACCGCCAAGGAGACGCGCGATCAGGTCGCGGATCTCCTGGAGAAGAAACTCCAGGAACTGCCCTTTCTCGATAAGATCGAGACCTATACGAAGCCGGGTTTCATGTCGATATCCGTGACTTTCAAGGACACGACGCCGCCGCGCGACGTGCCCGGATTGTTCTATCAACTGCGCAAAAAGCTGCATGACGTCGAGGGCTATCTCCCGCGGGGCGTGAAAGGCCCCTTTGTCAACGACGAATATGGCGACGTCGACTCCGTGCTTTACGCCGTTAGCGGTGATGGCGCCGACTATCACCAGCTCAATCAGGTCGTGGAGGTTCTGCGGCAGCGGCTTCTGTTGACCCCCGACGCGGTTAAGGTGAATGTCTACGGCGATCAGGACCGCAAGATTTTCGTCGAGTTCAGCCAAGCCAAACTGGCGAATCTCGGCATAGCGCCGCAGGCGATTTTCGATTCCGTGGCCAAGCAGAACGCCGTCGACGACGCGGGCGTGTTCGAAACTTCCTCCGCTCGGGTCAGACTGCAAGTCACGGACTCGCTGCGGGGCGTGGACGCGATATCGGCGCTGCCCGTCCCCGCTGGCGGGCAGGTGCTGCGGCTTGGCGACATCGCCGCTATATCAGCCGGCTACGAAGACCCGCCGAGCTTTGTCGCGCGGCATAACGGCGCCCCGGCGATCATCGTCGGCGCGGTGATGGCGCGGGGCGGCAATGTGCTCACCTTTGGCAAGAATCTCGCTCTCGCGATCGACGAGGTGCGCGCCAAGACGCCAGTCGGCATAGAGATCGAACAAATCGCCGATCAGCCCAGAGTGGTCGAGGAAGCGGTCGGCGAATTCACCCGCTCTTTCGTCGAGGCGCTGATTATCGTGCTGTTGGTGAGCTTCGCCTCGCTGGGCGCCCGCACCGGAATCGTCGTGGCGCTGTCGGTGCCGCTGGTGCTGGCCGTCGTTTTCGTTTTCATGAATATACTCGGCGTCGATTTGCAGCGCATTTCGCTTGGCGCGCTGATCATCGCCCTCGGACTTCTGGTCGACGACGCCATCATCGCGGTCGAGATGATGATGGTGAAGATGGAGCAAGGCGTCGACCGCGTAAAAGCCGCGACTTTCGCCTGGGAATCGACCGCCTTTCCGATGCTTACGGGCACGCTGATCACGGCGGCGGGGTTCATGCCGGTCGGCTTCGCCAATTCCTCGACCGGCGAATACACCGGTTCGATGTTCTGGGTGCTGGTGATCGCGCTCATCGCTTCGTGG
This sequence comes from Methylocystaceae bacterium, assembly GCA_003134075.1. Classification (GTDB taxonomy): domain Bacteria; phylum Pseudomonadota; class Alphaproteobacteria; order Rhizobiales; family Beijerinckiaceae; genus Methylocystis. The sequence goes on from PLAI01000272.1 coordinate 40,460, forward strand.
TTCGTCGCGGTGATTTTCACACCCTATCTCGGGGTGAAACTATTGCCCGATTTCGGCAAATTACATCCGCATCACGACCCCGATGAAATCTATCGCTCGCCCTTATACGCAAGACTACGGCGGGTGATCGCCTGGAGCGTCGACCATCGCGGCGCGGTGGTCGCGACGACGGTGGGCGTCTTCGTGCTGGCGGCGCTCGGCTTCACCCATGTGCAAAAGCAGTTTTTCCCGCTTTCGGAACGGCCGGAACTATTCTTCCAGTTGCGCCTGCCGGAGGGCTCCGCCATCGGCGCTTCGCTGGAGGCGGCGAAACAGGCCGAGGCTGCGCTGAAGGGCGACAGCGATGCGGCCTATTACACGAGTTATATTGGCCGTGGGCCGCCGCGTTTCTGGCTTGGAATGAACCCGACCCTGCCCGATGAGGCCTATTCGGAAATCGTAATCGTCGCCAAGGATATAGAAGCGCGCGAGCGGCTGAAGAAAAAGCTGGACGGCGCGCTCGCGGCGGGCGCTCTCGCGCAAGCGCGGGCGCGCGTCGACCGCTTCAATTTCGGGCCGCTCGTGGGCTTTCCCGTGCAGTTCCGGGTGATCGGCGACGATCCGATGAAGGTGCGCGAAATCGCCTATAAGGTGCGCGACGTGATGCGCGCGGACGACGCCGTCATCGACCCCAATCTCGACTGGAACGAGCAGGTTCCCGGCGTGAAACTGGTCATAGACCAAGATCGCGCGCGATTGCTCGATCTCACGCCGCAAGATGTCGCGACGCGGCTGCGCATGCTGATTTCGGGCGTCACGGTGACCACCTTGCGCGATGGCGTCGACCAGGTCGATGTCGTCGCGCGCGCCGTCGCAAGCGAACGCGGCGACCTCGGCCGCCTCGGCGACATGGTGATCTATTCGAATGGCGGGCCGCCCATTCAAGTCTCGCAGATCGCCAGAATCCAATATGAGCACGAGGAGCCAATTTTCCGTCGGCGCAACCGCGACATGACCATTACCGTGCGCGCCGATGTCAAGGACGGCGTGCAGGCGCCGGACGTGACCACCCGCCTCGCGCCCAGGCTCGACGAGATCAAGGCTGGACTGCCGATCGGTTATCGGCTGGAAGTCGGGGGCGCCATCGAGGAATCGGCGAAGGCCAACGCCTCCATCGCGGCGGTGTTTCCGGTCGTCGGCCTGTTGATGCTGACCATAGTGATGTTCCAGCTGCAGAACTTCGCCCGGCTCGGTCTTGTGATGATGAGCGCGCCGCTCGGCCTCATCGGCGCCTCGCTGGCGCTCAACCTCTCCGGCGCGCCGTTTGGCTTCGTCGCGCTGCTCGGGCTGATCGCGCTCTCCGGCATGGATATGCGCAACTCGATCATTCTGGTCGATCAGGTGCGCCAGGATCTCGAAGCCGGCGCCAATTATCGCGAGGCGATCATCGGCGCGACCGTGCGCCGCGCGCGACCGGTGGCGCTGACCGCCATGGCGGCGATATTCGCGATGATACCGCTGACCCGCTCGGCCTTCTGGGGCCCGATGGCGCTCACCATCATGGGCGGGCTGTTCGTCGCGACCTTCCTGACCGTGCTGTTTTTGCCGGCGCTTTACGCGCTGTGGTTCCGCCGCTCGCTAGACAAGGGCCTCGCTGGCGTGCACACGCATGGTCCGGGGCCAAAGCCGTATGAGGGTGGCCATCATGTTGGAGAGGCGTTGGAATGATCCGCGTTACAATTCCGTCGTCGGAGCGCGAGGGCGCGCAACGCTGCAAGATCATCGCCACGGCGGAAAAATTGTTCCGCGAAATCGGTTATCAGAAAACCACCGTCGCCGACATCGCTCGCGCGCTTGGCATGTCGCCGGCCAATATCTATCGCTTCTTCACCGCCAAGTCGGAGATCAATCAGGCGGTCGCGCGCCAGATGATGAGCGAGGTCGAGGAGGCGGCGCGCGAAATCGCGCTCGGCTCCGGCAGCGCCGCGGAGCGGCTGCGCGCCCTGGTGATGACGATTGAAACGATGAACGCGGCTCGCTATCTGAGCGATCGCAAGCTGCACGATATGGTTGAGGCGGCGCTGAACGAGAATTGGCCGATTATCGCCGAGCATATCGAGAATATCGACCTGACGATCGAAATCGTCATCGCTTCCGGCATGAAATCGGGAGAGTTCGCGGCCGGCGACGCCAAGCTCGCCGCCCGGCTGGCGCACACGGCCTGCGTCCGCTACTGCCACCCGCGGCTGATGGTGGAATGCGCCGAGCGGCCCGAGCCAAGCAGCGCGCAAATGGTCGATTTTTGCCTGAGGGCGCTGCGCAAACCGGCATAGGCCCATTAATTCACGGATGGCGCCACGCTTATTTTTTGAAAGACCCGCGATGTCCCAAAAGTTCAGCCTCACTGAAAGGCCGCATGGCGCATTTGGCGTCTTGGCGATACTCAAATTTTCGGGTCAACCGGCCCGGGCGTTCACGAGGCAGGAGGCTATCATTGTCTCGCGCGCGCTGAAAGCGGTCGCGCAAGGAACAAGCGCGGAGCGTCAGGTTTACATGAGTCCCATCGCCAGCGACCATGATTTCGAAGCGCGCGTGGCGGAGACGGGCATTGTCGTAATGCTCGATGGATGCGCCGACGTTCAGTTGGATTGGAACGACGTCGACGCTCTTTCGCTGCGGCTCGCGTCTTTTGGCTCCTAGACGATCCCGTCCAAGATACTCAAAGAGAATCGCTCGCTTTCCGCGCCTTCTCGAGCAACTCATCAAGGGTTAGCAACCTGTCCCCCTCCGGCTCGTGCACGATCGCGCCGAATTTGTCGGCCAGCGCGGCGCAGACTGCCAGCGCCGCGAGCTGCTCTCGCGGATCTCCCGCCCAGCGGAACTTCATGGCCGTGTCGCGGCCGCCAATGGCGGATGCGAGATTGGACGAAACCCCTTCCTCCACATGCTGAAAGCGCAAATCAAACCCCGCGTCCTCGCCGTCCAGCGTGCAAGGCAAATAGCCCTTGGTCTCGAACGGCTCGTAAGAGTCGTCGAGAGCGAGCTTGAAGCCGAGTTGACGGATCGCCGCCTGAAGCAAATCGCGCGCGGGAACGTCCTTGCGGTTCAGATATGCTGTTTGCGCGCGAGCCATGTTTCTCCTCTTTTGTTAATTTGCTTTCCAACTCGGTCCGGCGCCCGAAATAGCGCGATGAACGCGGTCCCGGCCGATATTGCTTTACAAATGGACGTAGACAAATTTCGTCGCCTTGAGGGCGGGATAATTCTCGCGCAGCGCCGCGGCGATTTTGCCGACGAGGCCCTTGTCGCCCGCCGCCGAGGGGCCGACAAAGTCGGTTCCCTGCATCCAGGTTTCGAGGAAGCAATGCAACGTCTCGTCGTAATCGGCGCCGGTGGGATTCGCCGACTTGTCCGAGAGATTCGCGACGCCGTTCGCATCGACCTCCAAACGCCAATCGCGATCGTCGATCACGGATCCAATCAGCTTGGCGATGTCGGCATCCGTCCAGTTTCCCTTCAGATCCACTGACATGAGCGTCATTCTCCGGACAATGTTGGCTATGTTCAGAACTGGCGAAAACGCATGCGCGAAGATTTCGCGGCAAGGACTTGAGTCGGGAGGGGTGGAAGCATGTAATGGGCCAATGCGTCGGCGCGGCGACGCGCGATAATCTCGCGGGATTCGCCGCGCGAAGCGATTGTTGGTTTTGTCGGGTTCCGCGCCGCGGCCGGCATGAGTCTTGCGGGAAAATAGCCTCACGCCGCGAGGGGAAATTGCAATGCCTATGGCCGAGACCGACATACAGCCGGGAAAGTGCTACGCCACCGGGGGCAGCGAGAACTACAAAGTGCTGCATATCAACAGAGGCATCGTCTCCTATCAAACCTGGACGAAGGGCGCGAAGCTGCAACCGCTGCGCACCAATGCGGGCGTCAAGGCTTTCGCCGCGGCCGTCATCAAGGAAATAGCGTGTCCGGCCGAAGGTTAGATTTCACCAGCGTTTCAGGCGTCGGCGGTCGCCGGCGCCTCGCGCTTGTCGAGCAGAAGCCGGTTCGCGGACAGCGAAAATTCCCGCCAGGCGGCGCCTATGTCGCGTAGCGTCGTTGAAATGTAATCCTTCGCCAGGCGGTGCTCCTCCGGGAAGTTCGAAAGAGCGCAGGATGTCCGGTTGAAGTCTATGATCGCGTCCAGCAACGCCTGAATGAAGCCATCGAAGGCCGCTTGGACTTTGGGCGTCAGATCGGAGCGACCGCGCTCGACGGCCACGCCGTCATGGTTGAACGGCAGTTCCTCGAGAACGGCCAACGCGTCGGCGAACACCGCCTCCATGGCGCCAAGCATCGCGCGCTGAGTCAACTGCTCCCTCTGGCCATGGGAGAGCGCGTAGTTGAGCCTTTGGCGATAGCTGGCGAAGGTCGGCGCTTGTCTCGAGGCCACCCATTCGCCGAAGCGTTCGAGAGATCTCTGGTTGTCGAAATCGGGCGACGCCGGAGCCAGCGCTGTCATGGAATCCTCTTGCGGCTTGAACAATTGGTCACGGATGCGAATGGCGGCGTTGATCGCTCCTTCGATATAGCCGCCGCCTTCGCGCGCTGTTTCCGACGCGCCGAAATAAAGCTTGCCGTCCCATCGGGATTTGCGCAGCGCGTTCGCGCCATAGTCGGGATGCTCGCCCGACGAATCGAGGTCGGCCTGGGCGCAGGTGAATTTTTCTTTCGCCCAGTCCTGCATTTGTGGTTCGCCGGATTCGAGCGCCTTGCCGAACAGCTGGACGAATTGGCTCTCCACAAGCATCGGCAGACCGTCGCGGAAGGCTTCGCGCATCTGCGCCGAGAGAGCGAAGAATCCGCCAAGCGCCGCCGTCGCGCCGGAAGCGTCGCAAGCGTCGAAGATTTCTCCGAGCACGGCCTGTTCGTGAACCACGAAGGCGTTGCCGGAATGTCCCGCTTCGCGCCAGGCGGGAGGCCCGGAAAAGCCGACCACGGCCTTGGCCTGAGCGGCCATCCACGTCGGCGTCGCGCTCATCGCCGCCAGATCGGCGCCGGGCAGCGCCGGCGTAAATTGCGCCTGTTCGGCGAGCAGGCGAGGCGGAACCGCGAGAACGACGCGGCGAGCGGCGACCGTAACCATCTCGCCCCCCGCGTCGAACAGCAGTTCGATATGGTCGCCGCGATCTCTGATTTCTCGGAGGACGTTGCCGAGGCAAAGCGCTTCCTGGGGAATCGCGGCGGCGAGGCTTTCCACCAACGACGCCATGCCGCCCTTCAACCGCTGGGCGCCCGCGTGGAGGCGGGGCGTCGCCCGGGTCGCCGGCGGCTCCTCGGGATCGGACAGCAGCAACGCCGAACCCGGATCATATTGGTCGAAGCGTTCAAGCCCAAGCTCCTCCAGTAGCTGGGAGACAGCGGGCTGCGTATCGGGCCAGAACCAGGTCGGACCAAGATCGAGGCGCTCTCCGTTCGTCGGGTTTCGAACAGACAGGACACGCCCGCCCAGCCTTTCGCGCGCCTCGAAGAGAGCGAAGGACACGCCTCGCGCCGCGAGTTCGCGCCCCAGCGTCAGCCCACAAATCCCGGCGCCGACAATGGCGATTTCCAACATGGAGCACTCCTTCGACAAGACCATCGAAGCGCACACGCAAGCGCCGTGCCGGCAGGCGGCCGAGGGCGCGGCAAGGCGTTTGCTAGGCGTCATGCAACATCCGATGGTCCCTCACGTCATGGCTCCCAAATTGTCTCCGCCGCCGTCCGATTTCGGGCAGACCAACCCCGCGCTCGGCATCCCGCGCATGGCGTCGCTGCTCGCCGAGATGGAGGCCGAGCCGGACGAGGAAGCGCTGGACCTCATGTCGCGGCAGGTGGAGGCCGGCTTTCTGACCGACGCGGCTCCGTCTGAAATATGGCCCGAGCTGGTGCGCGGCCTGATGGGATCCTCGCCCTCCAAAATGCTCCGGATTTTGCGCGAATGCGGCGCGCTGCCGCGAATATTGCCCGAGGTGGCGGCTCTGTTCGGCGTTCCGCAAATCTGCGACGAAGCGACCGACGCGGATCTCGGCGAACACGTGCTGAATGCGCTGGCCGAGGCGGCGTCATGCGACGCGCCGTTGGCGGCGCGCTTCGCCTTGCTTGTGATGAATGTCGGCAAGGCGGATTCGCCGCCCGAACATCTTCCGGTCCATTACAAACATATGGATCGCGGGCGCCCGCGCATCGAAGCGCTATGCGAGCGATTCGGCGCGCCGGCGGAATGCCGGGAATTGGCCCTTCTGTCGCTGGCCGAATGCGAGCGCGTGCATCGCGTTTCGAAAGCGCGCGCCGGGCCTGTCGCCTTGATGCTCGAACGGCTGGGAGCCTTCGACGCCTCCGGGCTGTTTACGCAGTTGATGACCGTGTGCGCGTGCGACTACCGCGCTTATGCGGGCCGTTCGGGACAGGTCTATCCCAAGGCGGCCTTGCTGGAGATCGCGCTCGAGGCCTGCGCCGAAGTCGAAGCGATTGGGTTTAGCGCCGACGCCAGTGCCGTCGATGCGAGACAAAGCGCGCGCGCCGAGGCGATCGCGCTGGCCTTTCGCTCGCGACGTTGGTCCGATGAACTGACTTAGGGGCGAAGGTTGGCCTCGACAAGGGCGACCTAACAAAACGAGGACTGGTCATGGGGCAGGCGGAAGGTTTTCGCGGGATAAATGTCGCCGCCGCGCGGGACATTATGAGTCGCGGCGACGCGCTTGTTCTCGACGTGCGCGACGCGGATTCCTATCGGCGCGGACATATCGAAGGATCGCGACTCGCGACGAAAGAAAATCTTTCCACCTATCTTTCGGATGCGCCGAAAAACAAGCCGGTCATCATCTGCTGTTATCACGGCGTTTCCAGTCGAGCCTTTGCGAAGGCGTTCGCCGAGCGGGGCTTTTCCGACGTGTCCAGTCTCGATGGCGGCTATGAGGCTTGGGCCGCGGCGGAGCAATCCGCGCCGAAAGCGCCCGCCGCGTTCGTGCAGCTCAGCGCGGAGCTGCGGGCCTTTCTCGCCGAGCATGGCTTCGCGCCGAACGACATTAACACCCACGACAAGGAACATGCGACGCCACTGATGCTGGCCGCGCGGCTGGCGCCGCCCGCGCTGGTGAAAGAGCTGCTGCGGGCCGGAGCCGACATTCATGCCGTCAACGCCGACGGCAATCAGGCGCTATGGCTCGCCTGCGTCGGCGAGATTTCCGAGAACATCCAACTTTTGATCGACGCCGGCATCGATATTCAGCATGTGAACGTCAATGCCGCGACGCCTTTGATGTTCGCCGCGTCATCCGGGCGCGCCAAGGCCGTCGCGCTGTTGCTGGCGGCGGGCGCCGATCCGCTCCTTGAGACCGATCTCGGATTGACGGCGCTCGACATGGCGTCCTCGGTGGAGTGCCTCGATCTGATGCGCGCCGCGATCCGGCGCAAGAAAGCCTTGCAACTCTAGCCATCCATTCGTCGAATCGGAACGGCGCGATGAGGGGCGCAGCCCCGACGCGAAAGCACGCCGACCCGTCGGGCGCGGCGCGCTTTCGCATCGCTTTACCGGCAAACTTGCTTGCCGTTTTCCATCTCGCAATGCGGCTTCTTCGGCGCCGCCGGGGCGGTCGGAGCATGCGCGGGAGGAGGCGCGGGGCGCGCCGCCGGGGCGGTCGGAGCGCGCGCGGGCGGAGGC
>PLAI01000023.1 GCA_003134075.1 Methylocystaceae bacterium
TCGCGACAACCGAGATTCGAGGAGAAATGCGTGAGAAACGCCGTTGCGCGTGGGGAGCTATCGGAAAATCGCGCGCGAATGCAGTTTCCACACGGCCTGCAAAAACTTTTGCAGCGGGCCACCCAAACCAGAGAATAGTTTGGAATGAGTAGTTTCCGAGTCTCTTTTGGAGGATTGCCGCCGTGTAGGTTCACGCTGAGCAACAGCCATACCGCTGAATGAACCCAGAATGGAGAAAACACCATGAAGCGCCTTATAGCCACCACGCTCGTCGCTATCGCCTTCGCGACTAATGCTGTCGCTGAGGACACAAAATGGGCACCGCCAAATGTTGTAGGTATGCCCGGCTATCATGAAACTGGCGGAAAACCAGCAAAAAATGCTGAAAAACCAACCCCCAAGAGTCAGGTAATGACTTGGGATATTGTCGCCGGGAACTGGAAGCAGTTTAGCGGAAAAATTAAGCAGAAGTGGGGTCAACTGACCGATGACGAGCTAGCCCAAGTAAACGGAAAGCGCGAACAGCTGGAAGGGATGCTTCAAGCGCGATACGGCTACGACAAAGTGCAAGCTCAGAAAGCAATTGACGACTGGATCACTGAGTCAGCCAACTAGTTATATTTCAGAGCAGCAGGTTGCGCCTGCTGCTCTGTTTAAATTATAGCGAAGTATATGATTAAATGAATTGTTGATACGGCAAGTTAACAATAAGAAATAATTTGCAAAAAGCGCGATTTATAGAAACTCAAAATATGACGTTCCGCTCTACGGCGCGTCCTATGTTCGTTGTCGGCAATTCAGCGCTTCTTGCGACGAGTGGGTCAGTGACGGATCCCTACGCTTCTGTCCCCATTATCAACCTGGTTGCCGCGCGGCATGGGTATTTTCCGACCCTATGCGGCGCCCCTCCGAGTCGCATAGGGTCGCGACGTTCAATTGATATGCAAGCCATCTACGCACCAGGAACTAGCAAAACATATTCGCGAGACGCTGGATGGAACGAATGTTCAACTGGCTTATGCCGTTGAACTCTCGAACAGAGTGAGTTTGGCTGCGGAGATCGTATCTCTTTCGACAAAGCTCATCGCAAACTCACCGTCGGCCCGCGTTTTGCGACGCCCTCGTCTCTTCGCGAGATTGTGTCCCGATGCGCGATTTTGAACTCTCACTACTCTGGCGCGTTTTTCTGAAGCAACGATCGAAACCTCAGGAGAAGGTTATGAAAATCGATACGCCAAAACTCAGCAAGGCGGACATTGAGCGAGCGATGATAACGCCATCTGCCGTGTTCGACACTCCTGCGGAAATCGTCGAAGCGGAGGGTCTCACGCGACCTCAAAAAATAGAAGTTCTAACGCGGTGGGAGCTCGACGCCCGCGCCTTGCAGCGAGCGACAGACGAAAACATGACAGGTGGCGGACGTCCGCCTCTCGAAGAAGTCAACGAGGCGTTGTTGAAGCTTGATCCCGAAGGCAAGAAGGCTGACGGTTTCGGGAAAGCGCCCACGAAAATTTGAAGGGATGGATTGGCGCTTTGGCGCCGGCCCCGCTTTTGATCGTGAACGCGAAATGAGTGCGAGTATCGAGTTTACCTTGATTGTGGGGCAATGAACCGCCCCGGGTTTGCCCGAGGCCGTTTCGTTTGAGTCACGCCGCGATGGCGGGCTCGTTGAGTTGCGCATAATAGCGCGCTTCGGCTTCTGCCGGGGGAATGCTCCCGATCGGCTCCGGCAGTCTCTTGTTGTTGAACCAGTCGACCCATTCGAGCGTAGCGAACTCGACCGCCTCGAAATTGCGCCATGGTCTACGCCGCCAGATGACCTCGGCCTCGTAAAGCCCATTAATCGTCTCGGCGAGCGCGTTGTCATAGCTGTCGCCGACGCTACTGACGGACGGCTCGACGCCCGCTTCTTTCAGGCGCTCCGTGTATTTGATCGAGACATATTGGGCGGATTCAATCGGTCGTCGCAACGATCGCATTGGAGACGATGATGGCGCGCACGAGAGGAAATACCGAGACATTTGGCAGAAAGGCGATGCGCTCCCCGGGCAGACCGCCGATGGCCCTCCGGGAGCAGCTTGTTCAATTCTGGAAGGCAATCGCCGCAGGTCGGACAAGCGAGGCCGCTGGTATAGATGCCGGCGTCTCCCCGGCGGTCGGCGTCCGGTGGTTTCGGAGGGCTGGCGGCATGGCGCCGTCGCATTTGTCGAAAAATTCAAAGCCGCTTTCCGGGCGCTATCTTTCATTTGCCGAGCGAGAAGAGATCGCGATCCTTTACGTACAGGAGAGAGGCGTCTGTGAGATCGCACGCCAATTGGGGCGAGCGGCTTCGACCATCTCTCGCGAACTGCGTCGCAATGCCGCGACGCGCTCCGGCCGATTCGATTACCGCGCCACGACCGCCCAATGGCATGCTGATCGATCGGCTCGGCGACCAAAACCGTCGAAACTGGCGACGAACTCCCGTTTGCGGCAGTATGTTCAGGAAAGGCTGTCCGGAGAAATCAACTCTGGCGATGGCTCGAAAATATCGGGGCCGAAGGTCGAATGGAAAGGCCGGAAGACGGGACCACGGCATAGTCGCCGCTGGGCGAGCGCCTGGAGCCCTGAGCAGATCGCTCGTCGATTGCCATTGGACTTTTCCGACGACGAGGAGATGCGGATCAGTCACGAAGCGATCTATCAAGCCCTGTTCATTCAGGGACGCGGCGGACTCCGATGCGAATTGACCGCTTGCCTTCGAACCGGGAGAGCGCTGCGAACGCCACGCGCGCGCACCCGAGGAAAAAGCAAGTCTTTCGTCTCGCCCGAGATCATGATCAGCGAACGCCCCGCCGAAGCGGAAGACCGGGCCGTTCCGGGTCACTGGGAGGGCGATCTGATCCTCGGTTTGCGCAGTTCGGCCATCGGAACGTTGGTCGAGAGGACAACACGCTTCACGATGCTGCTGCATCTTCCTCGAATGGAGGGACATGGCGAAACCACGCGCGTCAAAAACGGGCCAGCTCTGGCGGGTCATGGCGCCGAGGCTGTTCGTGACGCAATCGGTCGGACGATCATCCGGCTCCCCGAACAATTGCGCCGATCGCTGACCTGGGACCAGGGAGCAGAAATGGCGCAGCATCCGCGTCTGCGGATCGACACCGGCCTGTGCATCTATTTTTGTGATCCGCACAGCCCGTGGCAACGGGGCACGAACGAAAACACCAATGGGCTGCTGCGCCAGTATTTTCCAAAGGGAACCGATCTGAGCGGGCACAGCATTGAAGCCTTGGAAGCTGTCGCTCAGGCTTTGAACACACGACCGCGAAAGGCGTTGAATTGGAGAACACCCGCTGAAGCGTTGAACGCCTTCATCGGATGAGTTAGTTTACGGCCGTTGCGACGACCGATTGAATCCGCCTTGCACGCCGCGGTCGCTGTGATGCACGAGGCCGCCGCCGCGAACGGGCCGGCGGTCGCACAACGCCTGCTCGAGCGCGTCGAGCACGAAGCCGGCATGCGCCGTGCGCGAGGCGCGCCAGCCGACGATCCTTCGTGCGAATGTGTCGATGACGAAGGCGACATAGACGAAGCCGGGCCCAAGTCGCGACGTAGGTGAAATCCGACAGCCACAGCGCGTTCGGGCGCGGTGCCTGGAACTGCCGATTGACCTTGTCGAGCGGGCAAGGCAACGCTAGGAGGCCACGTTCCAACGAGGGACTTAACCGTGCGGTCTTAAGCGAACGGGCCCTCCGATCCATTCCGCGTCAGCCGCAACCGAATGTGAAGTTCACCCAATGACCAACACCAGCACCGACGCCGCTCCGATCCCCGTGTTAGCGGCCCGCATCGCACGCCGCCGCGCCGCTGGCCACACGGCGCACAAGGGGTTGCTGGGCCGCCTTGGACCGGGGCTGATCACCGGCGCGTCCGATGACGATCCGAGCGGGATCGCCACCTACTCGCAGACCGGCGCGCAGTTCGGCTACGCGATGTGCTGGGTGATGCTGTTCTGCTTCCCGTTGATGGTGGCGATCCAGGAAATCAGCGCGCGTATGGGCCGTGTCACCGGCCAGGGCATCGCCGGCAACATACGCGCGCATTACTCGCGCTGGCTGCTTTACCCGATTGTAGGGCTGCTGCTGCTGGCGAACATGATCAATCTCGGCGCCGACCTCGGCGCGATGGCCGCGGCGGTGAACCTACTGGTGGGCGGACCGGTCGGCCTCTATGTCGTGGCCTTCGCCGTCGGCTGCACCTGGCTTGAGATATTTTCCCGCTACCAGCGTTACGTCTCCGTCCTGAAATGGGGCAGTTTCGCATTGCTCGCTTACGTGGCGGTCGCGTTCGCGGTGCACGCTCCCTGGGGGAAGGTCCTCTACAGCACCTTCGTGCCAGCTTTCTCCCTTAATAAGGACTACGTCGTCACCGTTGTCGCGGTGCTGGGCACGACGATCACGCCATACTGTTTCTTTTGGCAAGCCTCGCAGGAGGCTGAGGATCAGCGTATCGATCCCACCGCGCACGCGCTCCTCGACGCGCCGGAGCAGGCGCCGGTGGAGATCTCGCGGATGCGTTTGGACACCTATGTCGGGATGGGCTACTCGAACATGATCAGNNCAGGCCGCGGAGGCGCTGCGGCCGATCGCCGGGGTGTTCACGTTCGCACTGTTCGCGGCGGGCATCATTGGTATCGGCCTGCTCGCCGTGCCCGTACTCGCGGGGTCCGGCGCCTACGCGATCGGCGAGGCGCTGGGTTGGACCACAGGCCTCGACCGGCAGCCGCTCGACGCCAAGGCGTTCTATGGCACGATCTCGGCGTCCACGCTTGTCGGAATCGGCATCAACTTCGTCGGCCTCGATCCCATCAAGGCGCTGTTCTGGTCGGCGGTTATCAACGGCGTTGTCGCGGTGCCGCTGATGGCGATCATCATGCTCATGGCGATGCGCCGCGACGTGATGGGCCGTTTCGTGCTCCCGCGGCTGCTATGGGCGATGGGGTGGTTGTGCACTGTGATCATGGCGGTCGTCGTGGCGATCATGTTCGCCACCTGGTGAGCGGGCTGGCGAAGCCCGCCGACCATTGACCGGCACAAATTGGCCGGATTCATGATCACGAAACGCGCCCTTGACGACGGCCTCGCCGAAGCCCCCATACGAGGAAAGTCTCCTTGCCATTTTGATCGCTTGCAGACAGGGCTGCCCATTTGTTTTGGACCACACACATCGTCAGTCAGGCCAGGATTGAGGCGGACTCGCCACTTATTCCATGTCTCTCCCAGGCGGCCTAACGGTAATGGGATTTTCTTTCTCCCCCTTGATTTCGCGTGTCTCCACGGAAACGGTCATGTCCAACGCATCCGTTGCAGCGCCCTCGAACGTGCCCGATAGTGGTAGCGCTTGACGCGGATCGCGCGCGACAGCGACGCGGATCAGGTTTCTGTTGCCGACAATGCCATTCGTGGGATCGAACTCAACCCATCCCGCACCGGGCAAATAAACTTGGCACCAAGCGTGCGTATTCCCGCCGCCCTGGAAGTCGTCGGTCGCCTCGTTTGGGATATGAAGATAGCCAGAAACAAAGCGTGCAGCCAGTCCCAGCGCGCGGACGGCTTCCATCATGAACGTGGCGAGGTCGCGACAACTTCCACGCCCAGTCAGCAGGGTGAGTTTAGGATCCTGCGTTCCGCGCTCCGGCCGCGATTTATAGACGAAGCTTTCCTTTATGGCGGTCGTCAGCGTCAGCAGCAGTTCGCCCGTCTCCGTAGGGCGCCCCTGGCGCAGGAACCGTCGTACCCATGCGTCGATGAGATGATCGGGATCGAGATACTGCCGCTCGATCAATCGGCTGAGGTCGGGCATGTCCTCGGCGCCATAGGCAAAGGGGTACGTCCGTGCATAGGACTCCAGCAGGAATTCCGGTCCATGGGTCGGCTCATGATCGAGCACGATTTTGGTGTCGAACACCAGTTGATCGGCTTCGCCGGTAAAGCTCGCGACCGCGATGCAATTGCCAAATGTATCGTGCAGCCATCGCACGTTCTTGGGCTGCGGAAGGATGTCAAGCCGGAACTCGATCAGGCGTTGATCGAAGCTGTCGCGCGGCCGGCACATCAACCGGTGGTCGCCCAAGCGCACCGGAGCCTTGTAGGTGTAACGTGTGATGTGGCGGACCGACAGGAGCGTCATGAGCGTTCGTCGAGGACTGAGCGTTTGATGGGCACGCTGGCCACCGCCAGCGTTTGATACGCTTCCGGAAACAAACGCGCGAGTCGCGCGCCCCACCTTCGCTGCCCGCTGTCGTCAGCGATCAGATCCTGGCGAATCTCAATCTCGACGTGGAGCAAGCCGCGTCGCTCGCCGTGCACCGGAATCGTGTAATCCATCGCATCGGTCACGCTGTAGGGCTCGTTGTCGCCGACAAGGATTCTGTCTTCGCGTTTCAGCAGCGCCATCAGAACACGGGCGAAACGTGGCTCGCGATTGTAGAGCATACTGCAATGCCAGGGCCGCGCCACGCCCATAAAAACCGGCGTGAAGCTGTGCATTGCGATCAACACCGCTGGTCGGCCCGCTTGCCGTCTCTGGTCGAGCTCGGTTGCGATCCGATCATGGTAAGGTCGGAAAATCTCGCGGAAACGTACGGCCTTTCGAGCCTCGCTCAAGCCGACGTTTCCCCGTATTGAGGTCAACTCGCTGGTTTCCGGGATCGACGACTCCGACCCGGGCGTGCGGTTGCAGTCGATAACCAAGCGGGAATAGTTCTGCTGCACCAGAGTGGCGTCGAGCGCGTCCGCCACGAAGCGAGAAACCGCCGCGATACCAATGTCCCACGCGATGTGGCGCTCGCATTCGGTTTCAGGAATGCCCAGTCCGCCGAGCGAGCGCGGTATGGCATTGCTCGCGTGATCGACCACGATCAGGAACGGCGACCGGCCATTGGCGTTATGCACTGTGATCGGCGCCGACTCGTCGGTCGCCAAGAGGCTGTATGTCGTTTCGTTCATCGCCACTCGCTCTTGTTGAAAGAGCGACGGCTAAGAGCGACGGCAGGGCCGCCTCTGGCAGGGAAATTGCTTTCCCTCGAAGTCTTATCATCATGGGGACACAATGCCGAATCTCGCTTCGAGACACCACAAGGCGACACTATAAGCATTTTGCTAAGTCCGCGCCACCATGACGACCAGAAGGTCCTTGAACCAGACTTGGCATATCGCCCGCGCCTAGCGAAATCGATAGACATCTGGCAATCAAGTCGCGGGCGCACATGTTTTTTGCAAATGCCTGGCAAGGCTCGAATTGCGCGGGTCAAAGAGGGCTTCGATGAAGATTCGTGCAGGCTACGAGATCTCTTATGATTGCCCGCAGCCAACGCCTATGATTCTGACGCTGAGCGTCCACCCGTCACGCGTCCCCGATTTGCTGACGCCGGATCGCATGCGACTCGATCCGCCTCTTCACGCTAACACCTATCATGACAGCTTCGGCAATTTCTGCCACGTGATCCGCGCTCCTACGGGCCGACTCACAATGTCCTCGGACTTCCTTGTCCAGGACAACGGTGAGCCTGACGCAATCGCCCCGGGGGCCGAGCAGCACGCGCTTGAATACCTACCGGTCGAGGCCTTGATCTATTTGCTCGGCAGTCGCTACTGCGAGACCGATCGCCTATCGGATTTGGCCTGGTCGCTTTTCGGTCAGCTTCCGAAGGGATGGCCGCTGGTGCAGGCGATCTGCGATTACGTCCACGGTCGCATCACGTTTGGCTACCAGCACGCGAGCCCGACAAGAACCGCATGGGAGGCCCATACCGAGCGACGCGGCGTGTGTCGCGATTTTGCGCACCTCGCCGTTACGTTATGCCGCTGCATGAATGTTCCGGCGCGTTACTGTACCGGCTATCTCGGGGACATCGGCGTGCCGCCCGACGTTTCGCCGATGGATTTCAGCGCTTGGTTTGACGTCTATCTTGGGGGACGCTGGTACACATTCGACGCCCGTCACAACGAGCCGCGAATAGGCCGCGTCTTGATGGCGCGCGGACGCGATGCAACAGACGTCGCGATCGTAACCTCGTTTGGACCGTGTATGCTTGCGGGCTTCAGAGTCATTGCCGAGGAGATCACGTAACCCGCGAGACCGCATACATGACGGTATTCGGGGCTCTATCGGGTTCGACCAGCGGTGTCACGTCGCGTAATCGCGGGAGGCTGACTGTCTGGTTTACGCCGGATGCGATTGCGGGTTGGAAGGCCCAGCCTCGAACAACGCGCGGCGGGCAGCGCCATTATGCCGGTCTGGCCATCGAAAACGCCCTGACTTTGCGAGCGGTGTTTCGATTGGCGCTTCGCCATAGCGAAGGCCTGATCGGATCTATCATGAAAATGCTGGAGATCGACCTGCCGGTTCCATCGAGACGGTTCTCGATGCGGCTCCTTGATAGTCCGTATTTCGGTTTTCGTGCTCCCGCTCAAGATCGTAGGCTGCTTTAAATTGTGCATCGCACAATTTCGTAGCAATTTTGTTGTGCGGCGCATATATAAAGGTGTGCCGGGGTTTCAGTTGCTCCATAGTGTGACCGACCCGACGTTCAGGAGAAACAATGAGCGATAATTTCGAAAATATCCCGCAGCTGGTCAAAAATCAGCAGGACGCGGTCAAGACAACTGTCGAGACTTTCCCAAAGGCCGCGCAACGGATCTCCGCGGAGACGGCGGACTATTCAAAGCAGTACTTTAAGAACTGGAGTGACTTCGCGGAGAAATTGCGCGGCGTCACTACCTTCGACGAGGCCATCAAGCTTCAGACTGAGTTCGCCAAGTCGTCGTATGAGTCCTTCGTCGCACAGTCGACGAAAATGTTCGAGCTGTTCACCAGCCTCGGCAAGGAAGCATACCAGCCCATCGAGACCAATCTCACCAGGGCGACGGATCTCGCAAAGGCGCAGGTTGAAGCTGTGACAGATGCCGCTACGAAAGCGCCGTTCAAGTCAGGCGCTAACGCCCGTTAATTTTCATAGGCGAACAGGCTGAATACGCATTCTGGAACGCCCGCTATTTTAGCGGGCGTTTTGTTCTACATGGCCGGCCACGGCAACGCGCCATCCATTGACGCCCTACGTTCTGTGGACAGTTACCTCAACCATAGGATTGTAGTAGCGAGAGCCACGATGGCGAAATAGTTTCTCGCCGTTTTCTCGTACCGCGTTGCGACGCGCCTCGCGGGCGCCGCAGATTTGGGATGGCCGTCACCGAGGCAAGAACGGAGAAGCCTGATGAGATGACTTGCTGGACTGCATGTGCGCCTCGACCGTGTGCTTATGAGCCTCCGCGCCATGCTCGTGCGCGGCAGCTGAGTGCTGTTCGGCCTCTTCGGGCCTACCATGACCGTGCTCGTGAGCTGCTTCACGGTGGTGATGAGCAGCGGCAGCGTGCTCTGCAGCAGCGGCAAGATGATGCTGGACGGCAGGATGTTTTGTCGTTGCCATAATATCAATCCTTTACTGATGAAGGCGCGATCGCGGAACGTGGTGCGTCTTCTAACGGTATGAGGCTATCCGATCCTGCGGCGAGGTCAATGATCTAATGGTCGGCTTTGACACGTTAAGCGGTTTTACTTATCAAGCGTCTTAATCGGCCACAGTGCGTCACTGGGAAATCAACAGCTTGTGCGAGCGCCAAAGCGGCGAGATGGCCTCAAGTTCGCCGTTGCTGACTTAACGTGTCAATGCCCCCGGCGCGCATAAAAATGAAAAAGCGTTACTGTGATCAGCTTGCTCGCGCGGTCTGATCGCGCAGAGCGCGAATGCGATCGTGGTTTTCTTTCACGCCGGCATATTGACGACGGACGATCGCCCCGACTTCCGCGGGCAAATCCTTTTGAAGCGCCGCCCCATATGCGCGCATTGCTGCATCTTCGCCGCGCTCGCATTTTTCCAGCACGGCATGCTCATCCATGCCCGTGAGAGAGGCGACAACGTTGGTCCACGTGCGATGCAGCGCTCCGGTCACGCTGCCGGAAGTGGCGAATGTGGGCTTCCAGTTCCGCGGCGCCCGTGTCGCAGCGCTGAGCTGACACTTCAAACATCGGCGGCAAATTTGCGGATTTTACGTCTTTAGCGCAGCTCCGAAAACCCAACGCGCCATCCTTCGTCGTTTGCAGAAGCGCGTTCAAGGTCGCAATCACGTCTTGAGTGTTCATGGAACATCTCCGATGTGGTGTTTGGGCTTCAAGATAGACAGCCGCATTGGGTCATCGCGGCTCTAAACACTTCCTAGGGCGGCACGCCATCGAAGATTTGCTTTTCACCTCGTATCAAGCCCAACTCCTCCACCTTAACCGGTGCAGAGCTTAGGAAGGCAAGTTGGGAACGAGTCGGGCGAAGTGTTTATCCGCGTCGGCATCGCAAGCGTCCGTCACTTAGCAGCTTCTGGAAACCGTCGTAAAACACACGGCGTGGCGAGTGTGGAATCTCCGACCGTGTCATCATGAGGTCGCCGTAGACCTCGCCCTCACGCCCCATCGCCATCGCCATCGCCGCAGCCCGTCGAGAATCATCGTTCTTCGGACAAAATTAGACGGCCCCGACTTCGCCAACACGCTATTAAGGTGGATCTCGCGATCATAGAAGCGCTTGAGCCCAGGGCCGCGGGAGGCATGGACGATTGTCGAGCCCGGCGCCTCCTCGCACAGAAGTTCCATGATCCGCGTCCGGCTGAGTTCATCGAGAGCCGAGGTGGGCTCGTCCATGATGATGATGTCGGGCCGCTTAAGCAACACGCGCGCGAAGCCGAGCCTTTGCTGTTCGCCGCCAGATAGCACATCAGACCAACTCTGCTTCTCGTCCAGGCGCGGCACGAGATGAGCGAGGCCACAGGCGGTGAGGATTTTCTCGGTGCGCGCGGGGTCGGGCGGCGTGTCGTCGTGGGGATAGTCGAGAGCATCGCGCAGCGTGCCCCGCGGCATGTAAGGCTGCTGTGGCATGAAAGCGATGCGCGCATCCCTCGGACGCAGGATCCGGCCGCTGCCCCAGGGCCACAAACCGGCCATGGCGCGGATCAGTGTGCTCTTGCCAGTGCCAGAATCGCCCTTTACGAGAACCTTCTCACCGCGCCCGATGACCGCATCAGTGTCCGCGAGCATCAACGTGCCGTCATGCTGGGCGACGGTGAGCCCGCAAAGATGCAATGCGTCGTCGTCGCTGAATGCGAGATCGATCATCTTGTCCTCGGCTCCGATCGCGAGCTCATCGAGGTTATCGAAGAAGAGATCAAGGGCGGCGACGCGGCGCGCCGAGGCGAACCAGTCGGCGAGGCGCAGCGAATTGTCGGCCAGCCAGTTGAGCGCCAATTGTACCTGTATGAAGGCGGCGGCCGCCTGCATGAGGTCGCCGAGCGACATTTCACCGGTGAGATATTTCGGTGCGCCGAGCAGGAGCGGGATGACCGGCGCGAGCACATTGTTACCGCTCGACAGGAAGAGCATGCGCGCCTGCCGTCCGATCACCGCGACCCAGCACAATGCGACGTCACCAAATCTCGCATAGTGCTTCTCCCGTTCGGCGTCGTCGCCGCCGATGAGTGCGATCGTTTCGGCGTTCTCGCGAGTGTGAGTAAGTTCATAGCGAAAGTCGGCTTCGGCCGCCGCCTTCGCCTCCACGCGCGCCACGAGTGGGCGGCCCAAAAGCATCATGCCGAAGGACGTGGAAGCGGAATAGGCCACAACCGCAATTACGAGATAGCCCGGGATCGTTATGCCCCCGAAGGTCAGCGAGCCGCCGA
>PLAI01000091.1 GCA_003134075.1 Methylocystaceae bacterium
TGCCGGCGCCGACGGTCCAGCCGAAGCGCTCGATATTGTTGATGTCGTTGTTGGGGTTCGGGGTCGAATAGCCGAACGAGGTGTAGGTGGAAGGCATGCCCCAATAATTGTGGCGCACTTGCGTGTCGCCAATCGACAGACCGCCGAGCACATAATAAAGCGAGCGGCCGTCGGCATAGCCAGCCTTGCCGACCAGTGATGCGCGCAGATTGTCCTGAATGCTGGTCTGGAACGGACCGTTTGTCACCACGCCGAGACCGTTGAACAGAGTCTTGGACGTGTTGTTTGTGGCGTAGTCGACATCCGCCTCGCCGCCGAGGACGAAATGGCCATATTGCTTGAGATAGCCGACGTGAGCGCCCGTCTGGACGCCGCGCGGCGAATAAGACTGCTGATAGGCGACCGGTCCGGCCGCGAGGCCCGAGAATGCCGGCGTGAGCGGGTCGACGCCCGTTTCGTTCAGCGTGCTGAAGCCGTAGCCGACCGACGTGCCGACATAAAGACCGCCCCATGAGAACATCAGCGGCGCTGGGGCGGGGGCCTTTTTGTTCGGCAGGTCCGCGGCAATCGCGACGCCCGGCAGAGCGACCAGCAGCGCCGCCCACGATATTGCCCTTGTTGGCATTTTAGAACCCCTTTGTAGAGCTTTGAGATAGATGATTCCCGCGGCTTCCATGAGAGCGCCCGCGCCTAGCCTTGCGCTCATCGCGATTTTTGCAGCCTCTGTAACAACTGCGGAACATCCGACTGGCGTCCGGCGGGGCAACCGTGCTCAAATAATGGGCGATCCGCTCAATGGTCAAGCAATTCCGAACATCGATTCGTTTAGCCATGGCAATCAGAGTTTTGGCCAGGGGGGCTATATAACTAACTGATCTTGAAGTGCTATCTCGCCTATCCGGCCACCGGCTGGAGCCCGCTTTTTTATCCTCAGGCCGGTGCTTGGATTTCGTTTCTTTATGTATTCATTATGCGCGCTATTGTCGTTTTTCCATATCTCCTCTAGGTTTTTTGCAAGCCATGCAAATGCAATCTTTATAAGATTTTCCACTACTGTTGCCAAAATGACACATTCCTGCAAAATCGGCTAAAACTCATCATAAGCTCGTCAAATTGCCGCGCGCCTAACCTCACGTTCACCGCTTCGAACACAATTTCACCCCAGAGTGCGTTTGCCATGTTCCGATTCTACCGGGGATTCTCAGGATAAGGAGAAAGATGCGCCGCCTCGACTGTAAATCGGCAACGGGGCCGGAAGCCGATCGGCGCTCTACGTTGCTGATTTAACAGCGCATTGACGAAGTCGCCGCCGCCTGGTTCTGATTGAAGAACGAAGATTCTCGATGGGCTGCGACGATTGCGATGGGTCGTGAGGGCGAGCTCCAGGGCGACCTCATGATGACATGGGCAGAGATTCCGCGTTCGCCAGGCCATGTGTTTTACGACCGTCTCCAGAAGCTTTTGGCCGAAGCTGGCTTCGACGCTTTCGTCGAAGAGACCTGCGCCTTATTATGCGCCGAGGATGGGCGCGCCGTCGTTGCCTCCTGACCGCTATTTCCGCATGCATATAATCGGCTATTTCGAAGGGCTCGACAGCGAGCGCGGCATTGTATGGCGCTGCTCGGACTCGCGGTCGCTGGGAGATTTCCTGCGGCTTGGGAATCGTGACAGGGTTCCCGATCATTCCTGGCTGTCGAAGACGCGCAGCCGTCTGCCCCACGAAGTGCATCAGAAGGTGTTCACATTCGCCCAGAAGCTCGTCGGCGAGCGCGGTCTGGTGAAAGGCGAGCGCATTGGCGTCGATGGTTCGACGATGGAAGCCAACGCCGCGCTGCGAACGATCGTGCGCCGCGACAATGGCGAGACCTATCGCGAGATGCTGACGCGGATGGTCAAGGAGAGCGGCGTCGAGACGCCGACGATCGACGACCTGATCCGGCTTGATCGCAATCGAAAGGGCAAGAAGCTGTCGAACCAAGACTGGAGGAGCAACACCGATCCGGACGCGAAGATCGCCAAGATGAAGGACGGCTCGACGCATCTCGCCTACAAGCCCGAACATGCAGTCGATCTCGACACGCGTGTGATCGGGGCGGCGCCGATCCATGGGGCCGACAAGGGCGACACGACGACGCTCGATCCCACACTGGAAGAGCCGCAGAAGAATCTTTCCGCCGTGAGTCTTGCTCCGACGCCAGAGGAACCCTGCGATCTCGTCGCCGACAAAGGCTACCACTCGCGCGACATTCTGAAAGGCTTCGACGACAGTCCATGGAAAACGCGCATCGCCGAACCCCAGCCAAGCAAGGGCTATTCACGTTGGCGCGGCGACGACGAGGCGCGTAAGGCGGTCGATGGCAACCGTAATCGGTTAAAGTCAGGCGTCGGCGGGGAGGCCATGCGCAAACGCGGCGAGATCGTCGAGCGCAGCTTCGCACATGTTCTGGAGCGCGGTGGGATGCGCCGCACGTGGCTGCGCCGTCGCGAGAACGTCCACAAACGATATCTCGTGAATGTAGCGGGCTACAATTTCGGCATTCTGATGCGCGCGCTATTCGGAGCCGGCACGCCGAGGGAGGCCGTCAACGTCAGATTTCCGTTCCTGTTCCTCATTCAAGCCGCCGATACGATCACCTTCGTGATCATCGCCGAGTCCGACGCGGAGACGGCGGCGCTGATTGTCGCCGTCACAGGCGAAACCGCATGATCAAATCGCGACATTTTCACCGGGCTGTTAATGCCATATTTTTCTCCCATTAGAGCCCCAAGATTTACCCCGCACGCAGCGGTACCCCACCAGCCGCATCCGGATCAATGGTTTGTGACGCCAGGCGCGCTAATGTCTCTTTTCTTGGTCGTCCGGCGCTGTCGCGCTCACGCTAGAAGGGGTTTTTTGTCCCCCCGGCGCGCCAAAAAAACGAAAAAAGTCGGAGCGCGGACCAATCAGAAAGCGCGTGTCGCCTGACTTGAAAGCTACTTCATAAGCCTGCATCGAGCGGTAAAAAGCGAAAAAATCCGGATCCTTACCGAATGCTTCGGCGAAAATTCGGTTCCGCTCGGCGTCTCCCTCGCCCTTGATCTGGTCGGCTTGGCGTTGCGCCTCGGCTTTCAGCACGATCACGTCACGATCCGCCTTGGCCGTGATCTTTTGCGCCTGCTCCGATCCTTGCGCGCGGTATTCCGCCGCCTCGCGGGCGCGTTCGGTCTGCATGCGGCCGAAGACCTTTTCGGAAATCTGCTGCGGCAGATCAACACGTCTGATTCGGGCGTCGACAATCTCGACGCCGAATTTATGCGCCTCGAGATTGGCCTGCTGCCTGATCTTGACGATCAGGGCGGCGCGCTCGTCGCGCACGATCTGTTGCTGATTGGCCTCGCTCAGCACGCGCCGCACCGCGGAATTGAGCACCGACGCCAGTTGGTTGTTGGCGCCGAGGATCCCGCCCACGGTTTGGTAGAATCGCAGCGGATCAACGATCTTATAGCGGACGAAACTGTCGACCTCGAGCCGCTGATTGTCGGAGGCGAGCACTTCGAGGTTCGGACTCTCCGCCGAGAGAATGCGATTGTCGAGGAACACCACGTTCTCGATGAAGGGAATCTTGAAATGCAAGCCGGGCTCGGTGATGAGGCCGCGTCCCGCGACAGGTTCGCCGAGACGCAACACGATGGCCTGCTCGGTCTGCGAAA
>PLAI01000139.1 GCA_003134075.1 Methylocystaceae bacterium
GCGATCGTCGTCTGGGCATTCGTTGCGATAACGGCCGCAAAACTCGACCCAACCATAGGGAACGCTGGTGTCGGCGCCCACCGAGACATAAGTCGCGGCATCGGGGCCGGCCATGCTCGATTGCATGAGAGCGAAATAAGCCGCGGCGGCAAGAGTCGTGGCCAAGGCCGTTTTGGTGATGACGCCGAACATGCTCGCCTCCATTCGATGAAGCGAGATTAGGACTGTTGTTTTGCCACCTCAGAAAGTAATTATGCCGCATTTTATGCGAACTCGTTTAGATTTGAATTGGAGGAAAGTAAGTATAATTTCTTCTAATCGAAATGCATAAAATTGCTACTTTCTTTCCAACAAACTGATTTAAAATGGACTATTGCGCACAGACCGCCCTCGAATTTCGCCGCCGGCGCGCGGCCGACCCGCGTCAGGACGCAAATATTAACGCGGCCGCCGGAAAGTAGTTAATTGAGGCGATTTCGGCGGTCGGGACCAGGCCGCGCGCTCGTTCCCGCGACCTCGCCGTGCGCGGGGAGGACGCGCCATTGCTTCGGCTTGCGCACAAGGGATGATTGACTGGATTTCGCCATGGCGCCAGTTTGCGCCAATATGTGCTAAGCTTGCGCGGATTCCACATGGGCGCGGACATGAACCAGAACATCGCAATTGATAACGGTTTCAAATTCACCCCGAATGTAAGGACGTTCGGGCGCCTCGCGAGGGCGGTGTTCGGGGCGGGCCTTCTATTTTGTGGGGCGACCACGACCTGCGTCGCGCAGACACATACAAATCCTCCCGCCGCGCGCGATGCGAAGACGAGCGTTTCGAAGTTCGAGGCCCGCCGCATTCGCCACACATGCCAGGAAAGAGCCAATGAACGCGGAGTTAAAAGCGCTGAACGGGAAGCGTTTTTGACCCGCTGCTTTTTTGGACGCAGCGCGCTACGCGGCGTACGGCGCGATTGCGCCAAGCAGGGCGCCGCGAAAGGCCTCGACAAACCAGCGTTGCGCGACTTCGTGCGCGAATGCGTCAAGGAACAGCGCGCCAAGCAGAAGCTGCCGGAGTAAGGCGAGCGCCACGCGGCAAAGCGGGCCGCCGTTTGGGTCTCTTTAGAGCGCGGGCGCCACGACGCGAACGCGGCGTTTTACGCCGTCGGGTCCGATTGTCTCGCGCCACTCGCCTGGATCCTTTCCGGTGGCCGGCGCCGCGAGCGAGCCAGTCGTCCCCTCGATGGTTGGCGCATCGCGCCGTGTCGATTGCTTCTTGGCGCCCGCGCGATCGCGCGCGTCGCTCGAAGAGAGCGGACGCGAAAGCTGCTCCGCTTGTTCCTCGGTTACGACGACATCCTTACTGTTTGAAGACGCGAGAATGCGCTCGGCGTCGGCGAGAGCCTCCGCCCAGCTTTTGTCCGGCGGCTTGCAGCCGCAGGCGGGGACTCGCGTCTTTTGGAATTTCAGCGCGTTGGGATGATCGCCGTAGCTCTCACCGCTCATCGAAACCGCGGAATCGAGCTCGCCCCAAAGGGATTTCGTATAGAGCGCCACCTCGGCGTTGGGACAGAGCGCCTTGCAGAGTGTGTCGAGTTCCTCGAGATTGGCCCGCCGAGCCGAATAGCTCACCGGAAAAAAGCCGCCGTCGCATTGGCGCACGCAAATTGCCAGGGCGCCGCCAAGGTGGTTGTCGCCTTGCTCGGATCCCTCCGTCTCGTTCAGCGAATCTTCTGGTTGCGCGCGAATGGAAGGTGAACGGTTCAAGGCCGGAGGGTCGGCTTCTCGCGACGGAGCGAGGCCGAATAGTTCCTCGAAGAAACCGCGTGAAGCCTCCAGCGGCGAGGCGGCGGTTGGCGTTACCCGGGAGCGCTCGCGGCATTGCGCGTCGTAACGCGCGGTCAGCGCCAATTTCCGCCCATTGTCGCCGGAGCGCTGCTGCAGGGCGGCGAGGTTGGCTTGCATTTGGGCGACGCGGGCGTTGATCTGGGCGCATTGCGGCGGCGGCGCCTCGCCAAAGAAAAGAAATTGCTGACGTTCGCAACCGATCGAGCGCGCATAAGCCGCGGTGCGGCCCAGTTCGGCCTGCTGCTTCGCGGCGGCGGCGCGATAGCGCCCCGAATCGCCACTGCCGCCGGCCTGCGCAATCTCGGCCTTAAGGTCGTCGCAATAAGCGCTTTCCGCCCGCGCCGGGGCGGCCCACGGCGCGAGGGCGGCGACGAAAACCAGTGCGCGGGCCAGCCATCCGGCTGTCGCGAAAAACTCTTCGGTCGTGGCCTTCCGGGCAAAATAAATCAGCGGCATCTCTCTTCGCGCGGACGGGAAATGAACACGATCACGGCGCCCACGAATCATCGAAATCGCGAAGGCCCCAACCATCGACCAATTCGGCGGACCGATCAACGCGCGGGCGCGCTTTTGAACATTTGTCCTTCCTTCGTGTCGAGAGCAAGGCGTCGAATTTTTTTCCGTCCACTCATGTTTTTCTTTCCAATGATGTAAAACATCCCACATATGGGCGGCGTCGCCTGGGCGGGCACTGTTCATTTCACGCGACCCGGTCCAACGCGCCGCGGCCGTCGGACAAAGGCCGCTTTCGGCATCGCCGAACAATGGCGCAAGGAGGGTTTGGACATGAGATTGCACATGCGCGATATTCGGGCCTCCGTCGCGATGCTCGCTCTAATTGGAGCCGCGTCCGCCCTCGCCGCGGACGCGAGCGGACCGGATCTGATCTTTCGGCAATCGACCGATTTCAAGCTTCTGACGCCGAACGACAAGCTGGCGACCTACGGGATCGACGATCCCGTCGTGGAAGGCGTCGCCTGCTATTACACCATGCACGAAAAGGGCGGCGTCACCGGCGCGCTCGGCCTGGCCGAGAATACGTCGGATGTTTCGCTCTCCTGCCGCCAATATGGCCCGGTGAAATTCAGGGAAAAATTCTCCCAGGGCGATCAGGTGTTCAGCGAGAGGCGCTCGTTGTTTTTCAAGCGCATGCAAATCGTGCGCGGCTGCGACGTGAAGCGCAATGTGATGGTCTATATGGTCTATTCCGACAAATTGGTCGAAGGCAGCCCGGAGAATTCGACCTCGGCGCTCTCGCTGGAACCATGGGGCGGCGTGGAGCCGAACCAATGTAAGGATTTTTTGAAATAAGTCAGCCCGACAAAAACGGCGCTTATTCCGAGCAGGTCACGATCGCGGCGGGTTTCGACGCCGAGGACGACGCGGATATCGCTCCCGTCACATCTTCGGCGACGCCAAAGCCGACGGCCGGTCCGTGGCCATGAGCCTCGCACCAGCCGTCGGCGACGATCTTACCGCACTCGCGCTTTTGCACGATGCAATCGACAAGCCCATAGCCGTCGCTGTCGGAGATCAGATAGACGGCGTTCCGCTGCGCCGGGGCCGCGCGGCTGGCCCCTTGATAGACCGCTGCGATGAGCAGGCCGGCGAGAAGAGGCGCGAGAAGGCGCAGCCAGGGCGATTGTTCGAATTTCGTCACCTGCAACAACATGGACTTTGCTTCTCGGTGAGACGCCGTGGCGCCGCGAAGGATTTTTTGAGCTTGACACGACCGGGTTAACTTCCCGTAAAATCCTCGAATGTCCTGAAATTGAAGCCGTCGCGACGAGCTAACGCGCGTTTCCCGCGAGGCGCGGCTTGACGCGGGGCGCTCGCCGGCGCATGGTCCCAGGCATGACGCTCACGCTCCGCAGCACCCCTTGTGGTCGGATCATTATCAGCTAGCTCAATCGCTGGCCGGAGCCGTCACGTCTCATCCCCACATGAAGCGACGCCCGGCCGGGAGGCCTTTTAGGGAAGCTCCATGTCGCCGACGCCGCCGCTCAAACTTTACAATACGCTCACGCGCGGGAAGGAAGCGTTCGTCCCGCTCGATCCTTCCAATGTGCGGATGTACGTGTGCGGGCCGACGGTCTATGATTTTGCCCATATCGGCAATGCGCGGCCGATTATCGTATTCGATGTGCTTTATCGGCTGCTGCGGCATGTCTATGGCGCGGAGCATGTGCGCTACGTGCGCAACATCACCGACGTCGACGACAAGATCAACGCCAGGGCCGCCGAGCGCGGCATATCCATTCGCGAACTGACCGAGGAAACCAACGAGGTCTTTCAGGCCGACGTGAAGGCGCTGGGCTGCCTCGAACCCGACGTGCAGCCGCGCGCCACCGAGCATATCGCGCAGATGATCGCCATCATCGAGAGATTGATCGCCTCCGGCCATGCCTATGCGGCGGACGGCCATGTGCTGTTCGATGTCCCGTCGATGAAGGATTATGGACGCTTGTCGCGCCGCTCGCTCGACGAGATGATCGCCGGCGCCAGGGTCGATGTCGCGCCCTATAAGCGCGGCGACATGGATTTCGTGCTGTGGAAGCCGTCGAAGGACGCCGAGCCCGGCTGGGAGTCGCCCTGGGGCCGGGGCCGCCCCGGCTGGCACATCGAATGCTCGGCGATGAGTTGGAAGCATCTGGGCGAAGTCTTCGACATTCACGGCGGCGGCATCGACCTCGTCTTCCCCCATCACGAAAACGAAATCGCCCAAACCCGCTGCGCCTTCGGCCACGACGTGATGGCCAACGTTTGGATGCACAACGGATTTTTGCAGGTCGAGGGCGAGAAAATGTCCAAGAGCCTGGGGAATTTTGTGACGATCCACGAGTTGTTGAACACGGAGAGGTTTGGCGGGCGGAAGTGGCCGGGCGAAGTGCTGCGGCTGGCGATGCTTCGCACGCATTATCGGCAGCCGATCGATTTTACGGTGAAGGCGCTGGAGGAAGCGAAGGCGACCATCGATGATTGGGGGCGCGCGACAACAGGTGTGTCGCCATCAGTTCCGACTGCGGAATTCGTCGACGCCTTGAGCGACGATTTGAATTTTGCCAAGGCGGAAGCTCATCTGCATATGTTGCGCAAAAGCGAACCCGCAGCCCTTGCCGCGAATGCGAACTTTATTGGGTTGGTCTTGCCGCGCTTCATCTCAAGCGACCTCGCGATTCCAAGCCTAACCATTTCCTCAGGGCACGTTACTGTTGATGCTCATGCCACTTTTGGCGATCATATCGACGCAGAGGTGATCTCTATAAGAGAGCGTGTAGACAAACTTATCACCGTCCGCAACGCAGCCCGCGCCGCCAAGAACTGGGCCGAGTCCGACCGCATCCGCGACGAACTCGCCGCGATGGGCGTCGCGTTGAAAGACAATAAGGACGGCACGACAACGTGGGAGGTCAAGCGGTGAGTCTCGCGCTCGCGACTCCCAACCGGGCTCCGTTTCGCGTGGCCATCCTCCCCACAAAGGGGAAGGATGGGAGCCCCGCGACGCGACTTTTAGCGGCAATATTCAAGCGGTCCGGAATCTTCAATTTTTTGTGCGACGATAAAACAGTCCCCATCCCTCCCCTTACGGAGGAGAGTGGCGCGCGAAGCGCGACCGGTGGGGTTTGGCGCAAAGGAGAAACACCCGTGTCCGACGACTGGAAAAAATCGCTCCCCTTCCCCGCGCATTGGCTGAGCTATCTCAGCTTTAAGCTGGCTGTGCTGGCGCTTGCGACGCTCGCGGCGCTGCGTCTTTGGGGCGTCATCTAACCATGATGCGCGCAAAAAATCCTCCTTCGCTGCGTCCGGTTCTGCCGGGCGACGCGCCGCGTCTCGCCGCGCTGTTTCGCGCTAGCGTCGAGATGCTCGCCGAGGATTTTTACGACGACGACCAGCGCGCCGCCTGGGCGGCCTGCGCGGACGATGAGAGCGGTTTCGCCGGGAGACTCGGAGCAGGCCTCACCATCGTCGCGCTGATCGACGGCGAGATCGCCGGCTTCGCCTCGCTCAAGGACGCGCGCATCCTCGACATGCTCTATGTGCATCCGGGTTACGCGCGGCTTGGCGTTGGCTCCGCGCTCGCCGATGCGCTCGAAAAACTTGGCGCGGCGCGCGGCGCGCAAAGTCTGAGCGTCGACGCCTCCGACGCGGCGCGCGCGTTTTTCGAAAAGCGCGGCTATATCCCGCAAAGCCGCAACACGGTCGTCATCAACGGCGAATGGCTGGGGAACACCACGATGACCAAGGCGCTCGCGCCGCCGGTCGCGACAGGACACGCATAGATGACGAAGCATCGGCTCTCGCTGTTCGACACCACGCTGCGCGACGGCGCGCAGACGACTGGAGTCGACTTTTCGCTCGACGACAAGCGGCGGATCGCCGCCATGCTCGACGATCTGGGCGTCGATTATATCGAGGGCGGCTATCCCGGCGCCAATCCGCAGGACACCGAGTTTTTCGCCAAGCGCCCTCCCCTGCGCGCGCGCTTCGCGGCCTTCGGAATGACTCGGCGGCAGGGGCGCTCGGTGGAGAACGATCCCGGCGTCGCGGCCTTGTTGGACTGCGACAGCGACGCAATCGTCTTCGTCGCCAAGGCATGGGACTATCAGGTGCGCGTCGCATTGCGCTCGACCGAGGAAGACAATCTCGCCGCGATCACGCAATCGGTTCAGGCGGCGATCAAACGCGGCAAGGAAGCCGCCGTCGATTGCGAACATTTCTTCGACGGCTTCAAGGCCAACGAGGCCTATGCGCTGGCTTGCGCGAAGGTGGCCGTGGACGCTGGCGCGCGCTGGATCGTGCTGTGCGACACCAATGGCGGCTCGCTGCCGCATGAAATCGAGCGCATCGTGACGCGGGTGGCGCGGGTCATTCCCGGCGAAAAGCTTGGCGTTCACGCGCATGACGACACGGGCCAGGCGGTCGCCAATTCGCTCGCCGCCGTGCGCGCCGGCGCGCGCCAGATTCAGGGCTCGCTCAACGGCTTGGGCGAGCGTTGCGGCAACGCCAATCTGACGACGATCATTCCGACTCTGCTGCTCAAGGACGAGTTTTCGCAAAACTTCGAGATCGGCGTCACGGCGGAAAAGCTCACGCAATTGACGCGTGTCAGTCACGCGCTGGACGAACTTTTGAACCGCGCGCCCAATCGCCACGCGCCCTATGTCGGCGCCAGCGCCTTCGCGACCAAGGCGGGGATTCACGCCTCGGCCGTGATGACGGATTCGCGCACCTATGAGCACGTCCCGCCAGAAAGCGTCGGCAACCGGCGCCGCGTGCTGGTTTCGGACCAGGCCGGCCGGTCGAACATTTTGGCGGAGCTGTCGCGGCTCGGCGTCAATCTCGAAAAGGACGACCCGCGCCTCGCGCGCCTGCTCGACGAAGTGAAGGACAAGGAAGCGCAGGGCTACGCCTATGAGGGCGCCGACGCATCGTTCTTTCTGCTGGCGAAGCGCGTGATGGGCGAGACGCCGCATTACTTCGATGTCGAGCGCTACAGCGTCGCGGTGGACCGGCGCTTCGCGCGCGATGGCGGTTTCGAGGACGCCGGCGCCGAAGCCATCGTCAAGCTGCGCGTGCACGGCGAGACGCGCATTTCGGCGGCGGAAGGCAATGGCCCGGTTAATGCGCTCGATCTCGCATTGCGCAAGGATCTCGGCGCCTATCAACGCTACATAGAGGATGTGAAGCTCGTCGATTATCGCGTGCGCGTGTTCCAGGGCGGCACCGACGCCGTGACGCGCGTGCTGGTCGAATGCGCGGACGGCGAGGGTGGACGCTGGTCGACGGTCGGCGTGTCGGCCAATGTGATCGACGCCTCCTTCGAGGCGCTGGTCGACGCGATTGTCTATAAGCTGCTGCGCGAAGGGGCTGTGTGAAACCGCTCCATCGCTGACGACGAGTCCGTCGAACGCGCCGACGCCGCCGATCAACAGGCGCCCGCCCTCGCGGTCGGCTCGCGCCCGGCGTCGAGGCGGAGCGCCTGGCTCCGCCACGAATTCCGAAGTCCAAGTGAAATTTTCGCGAGACCGACGCTCTGGCGACCGCGCGGCGCTTAACTCGCCGCTCTGTTGTACATCTTCTCTTCCTCGCGGATCCGCAACCTCAACTTGATTGGCGGAGGCTTTAGCGTCACCAGCGCCGTCGGAACGAGATTCGGAGGCGCTTCGGCCAGTTCCAGTTCGAAGGCGGCCGCGAGGTCGAGCGTTATCAACTGCAGTTCCAACGACGCGAGCCCCATGCCAATGCAAGCGCGCGGCCCAGCGCCAAACGGGATATAGGCCTTCGATCCATAGTTTCTCGACAGATCAAATAGCTCAGGATCTTTCCAGTAACGCGGAGAGCGATGGAATATCCACGGGGAGATAAGCAAAGAATCTCCGGGCCGGAGCGAATAACCGTCGAGAACGTGCGCCGTCTTGACTTCTCGCGCGAACCACCACGAAGACGGAAACAGACGCAATACTTCTTTACCAAGCGCCGCGCTGATCTGCGCGGTTTTCAGTTTTGTTTGATCGATATCTCCATCAAATGATAGACATGCGTCAGCCTCTTGTGCAATCTTACACAGAAGATTTTTGTCAGTCGCCAAATAGTACAGATTCCACGCTATCGCTGACCCGGTGGTATGATGTCCTGCCAACAATATTGTTGTTATCTCGTCTCTTATCTCCTCACTAGAAAGTCCTATACGCTTCAAAGTCTTGAATATGCTGGATTCGCTTGCTCGATACTCTACTTTATTGTAAATCGCGCCCATGACCTCCTTGGCGATTAGGCGTTTCTTGCGAGCCTGATGCCTGGTCCAGGGCATGTCCGGCATGGCGCGGAACATTTCCTTTGAAAGATCATCTTCCACCAAACGAACGGCCTCGATCAGCGCTTGCTCGTCCGCGTCGCTCAGCACTTGATGGCCGAACAACACGGTGCATATGAGCTTCAACGCCAGGCCGGCGCCGAACGCATGGGCGTCAAACGAGGATTGCCGCATGAGTTGGAAGACCGCGCGACGGATCTCCCCGAGCAGTTCAGGGACAAGCTTCTCGACCGTTCCTCTGGCCAAAGCCTCGTGGAGCGGCGCGCGCCGCATTTGATGAGCTTCTCCACTCAAGGTTAGCGAACTGCGCCCGACGATTGGCTCCAGCTTTCGAACCAGCCTTCCCTTGTCGATCAACTCCTCCGGCGCTTTGAGAATAGGTTTCAACAGCTCCGCGTCGTTGACGAGCAGAACCCGATTGACGCCGAGAGCCAGCGGAATCAGTCGTTCGGAACTGCTCTCCGACTTGGCGAGCAGGAATGAGAGCGGGTCACGCATAAACGGACGCACGTCCGAGAACATGTGTTTCATCTGTGATTTCCAGTTCTGTTTCGCATAGATTTGAAAGGAGCCGAATCAATTCTGGAGATTGCTCGGCAATCGGTATGTCGCCAGCCACGCTAACGATCGGTTGCCCCCAGGCGTCGACGCCAACGACGCCGGGCGGCCCGTATCGGCGCGTTCGAATGCCCATCGCACGCAACAAGCGCTCGTGGCCAAGGTCGGCGATCGCGATCAGGGCGGTCGCGTCGCGCCTTTGCGCGAAGTCGAACATTAAGGCATATGTCATTAGCCCAATGTCTAGCCTATTATCGGCTGATAACACGCCAAAGCGGCTTATTTCATAATAATCATCCCGCGATGGAAATGGTCTTGTAGCTCCAAGATGCGAGAAATGCGTCTTAACCAAATATGGAAGCGTCGTTATTACAGCACGAAATCCAGCTATTATTTTATCAGATTCAAGCATCAAGCAATATACGGCGTTATCCGTATCAAACTCGTCGATTTCGATATTCCCTTGGAGTTTTAGACTCCAGCCGAGCCGGTCGACAAACAGCGCCTTGCGAAAAGCGCCGAACTCTTCCTTCACGGAAGGGCGCAAACCCAGCGTGGTGATAATTGCCTTTCGTGACCGCCTGTGCTTATTCATTGCCCGCATACTCCTCGCCGCGCAAGAGAGCATGCGGTGCATGAAGAATTGCCTCAACTAAGGAAATCCATAGGGAAGCCCGTGAATCTCGAAGAGACCATCTCATCTATCGAGAGCTGCGCGACGATCGACGAGTTGCGGCTTGTCCTGCAGCAAATCGCGGGGCGTTACGGGTTCGCGGGTTTCAATTTCCTGGACATTGGACGCGCGGGGGACCAAAAGCCGTTTTATTTCGGCACCAGCGGGAAGCAATGGGAGAGCGATTACGTAGCCAACAACTTCGTCGAGGTTGATCCTTGCCTTCATATCGCCCGAACATCCAACCTGCCCTTCAGGTGGGATCAGTTGCAATTGCCCAGGCACAAGACGGGAAGGAAGTCCGGAGCCATCAAAACCATGGAAGCCGCCATGGACCACGGCTTTACCGATGGAATCGTGATACCCCATCATTTCGTCGATAAAAATGCGAATACATATTCAGCTCTGGTTGTTTTCTTTTGGAAGGATCCTATAAGCAAACTCATATTCAAGCTGAAAGAACAGCATGCCTATTTGCACATCATTGTTATCTACTGGATAAACCGCCTCATTTACCTCAAAAGCATGCAGGACGAAAGAGAGCCGCTCAAGCCGAGCGGCCCAAAATATCCCTCGACCCTTCTCACCGATCGGGAGACCGACGCCTTGTCCTGGGCGGCGCGAGGGAAAACCAATTCGGAGACGGCGGAAATCCTGAGCGTCTCCGATCAGACCATCGAATTTCACATTCGCAACGCCTCCCGCAAACTCAGCGCCACGAACAAGACGCAGGCCGTCGCGATCGCGCTCACGCTGGGGCTCATCCTGATTTGATCGGGAGGGCCGACCGCGCACATGAACCGGGGCGACCGGGGCGACAGCGGCGACATTAATCGCCGCCATCGCCAATCGGACCGCGAGCGCGCGGCCCGAGAGTCGCGAGCCGCCTCACGCGCCCTTCTTCATCCTCACCACATTGTCGCCCTGGCCGCCCTTGGCCGGGCGGCCGTCGAGCGTCAGCCCCGCGGCGTCCGCCGACACCGCCACATGCGCGCCGTCGACGATCTCCCCGGCCAGCAATCGTTCGGCCAGCGCGTCCTGCAACTCCTTCTGCATCACGCGCTTCAACGGCCTCGCGCCATAGGCCGGGTCGTAGCCTCGCGCCGCGAGCCAGTCGCGCGCCTTGGCGTCGGGCTCCAGCACGATTTTGCGGTCCTCCAGCAGCTTGGCGAGACGCTTGAACTGGATGTCGACGATGGCTCCCATGTCCTCGCGCCGCAGCCTGTGGAACAGGATGATCTCGTCGATGCGGTTGAGGAACTCCGGTCTGAAGCGCGAACGCACGACCTGCATCACCTCCGCCTGCACCGCCGCCGAATCCTCGCCCTCGTTCTGCATGACGAGATATTCCGAGCCGAGATTGGAGGTCATCACGATCAGCGTGTTCTTGAAGTCGACCGTGCGCCCCTGCCCGTCGGTCAGCCGCCCGTCGTCGAGCACCTGCAGCAGCACGTTGAACACATCCGGGTGGGCCTTCTCGATCTCGTCGAACAGCAGCACCTGATAGGGCCTGCGCCGCACGGCCTCGGTGAGCGCGCCGCCCTCCTCATAGCCGACGTAGCCCGGAGGCGCGCCGATCAGCCGGGCCACCGAATGTTTCTCCATGTATTCGGACATATCGAGCCGCACCATCGCGGTCTCGTCGTCGAACAGGAAGCTCGCGAGCGCCTTGGTCAGCTCGGTCTTGCCGACGCCCGTCGGCCCGAGGAACATGAAGGAGCCGATGGGCCGGTTAGGGTCTTGCAGCCCCGCCCGCGCGCGCCGCACCGCCGTCGCCACGGCCGTGACGGCCTCGGCCTGCCCGACGACGCGCCGCGCCAGCTCTTCCTCCATGTGCAGCAGCTTCTCGCGTTCGCCCTCCAGCATCTTGTCCACGGGCACGCCGGTCCAGCGCGAGACTACCTGCGCGATGTCGTCGGCCGTCACGGCTTCCTCGATCTTCTCGCCGTCCTTTTCGTCGCTCTCGGCGAGCTTGCGTTCGAGCTCGGGGATGACGCCATAGGCCAATTCTCCGGCCCGCTGATATTCGCCGCGCCGCTGCGCCTGGGCGAGTTCGTTGCGGGCGTTGTCGAGCTGCTCCTTCCACTTCTGGGCCTGGCCGAGCTTCTCCTTCTCGGCGCGCCAGCGCTGGGTCAGCACCGCGGACTTCTCCTCGAGGCCCGCGAGCTCGCCCTCCAGCCGTTCGAGCCGGTCCTTGGAGGCCGCGTCGGTTTCCTTGCGCAGCGCCTCCTGCTCGATGCGGAGCTGGACGATACGGCGGTCGTATTCGTCGAGTTCCTCGGGCTTGGAGTCGATCTGCATGCGCAAGCGCGAGCTGGCCTCGTCCATCAGGTCGATGGCCTTGTCCGGCAGGAAGCGGTCGGAGATGTAGCGGTGAGAGAGGGTCGCCGCCGCCACCAGCGCGCTGTCGCTGATCCGCACGCCGTGATGCAGCTCGTATTTCTCCTTGAGCCCGCGCAGGATCGAGACCGTATCCTCGACCGTCGGCTCGCCAACGAACACCGGCTGAAACCGCCGCGCCAGCGCCGCGTCCTTTTCGACATGCTTCCTGTATTCGTCGAGCGTGGTCGCGCCGACGCAATGCAATTCGCCGCGCGCCAGGGCCGGCTTCAACAGATTGGAAGCGTCCATCGCGCCGTCGGCCTTGCCCGCGCCGACCAGCGTGTGCATCTCGTCGATGAACAGGATCACCCCGCCCGCCGCCGCCGTGACCTCGTTCAGAACCGCCTTGATCCGCTCCTCGAACTCGCCGCGATATTTCGCGCCGGCGATCAGCGCGCCCATGTCGAGCGCCAGTAGTTTCTTGTCCTGCAGGGACTCGGGCACGTCGCCGTTGACGATGCGCAGAGCGAGGCCCTCGACGATGGCGGTCTTGCCGACGCCGGGTTCGCCGATCAGCACGGGATTGTTTTTCGTGCGCCGCGCCAGGACCTGAATGGTCCGGCGGATTTCCTCGTCGCGACCGATCACCGGATCGAGCTTGCCCTCGCGCGCCGCCTCGGTGAGATCGCGGGCGTATTTCTTCAGCGCGTCGTAGCCGCTTTCGGCCGAGGCGCTGTCGGCCTTGCGGCCCTTGCGCAAATCCTCGATGGCCGCGTTGAGCGTCTGCGGCGTGACGCCGGCCTCGCTCAGAATGCGCGCGGCCTCGGTCCCCTTCTCCAGCGCGAGCGCGAGCAACAGCCGCTCGACCGTGACAAAACTGTCGCCGGACTTTTGCGCGATCTTCTCGGCGTTGTCGAACAGCCGCGCGGTCGCGGGCGTCAGATAAAGCTGCGCGGCTCCAGAGCCCTCGACCTTCGGCAGTTTCGCCAGGGCGGCCTCGGTCTTCAGCAGCGCATCACGAGAGCGTCCGCCAGCCTTGTCGATCAGCCCCGCCGCGAGCCCCTGCTCGTCGTCGAGCAGCGCCTTCAAAATATGCTCCGGCGTGAACTGCTGATGGCCCTCCCGGGTCGCTATGCCCTGCGCCGACTGAATGAAGCCGCGCGCCCGCTCGGTGTATTTCTCGATATTCATGAATGCTCCCCGATTAAAGAACGGCCCCTCTTTAGAGGCGGCCGTCGCCCGCTCGGCCCCTTACGGCGGCCCTATGCGCGATATGGGCATGGGTTTTCGAATTCAAAGGGGGCGGGACGAAGCGTCGCGGTTAAGCACCTGCTTGTATTCGCCCGTCGCCTCGCGCGTGCAAGCGATCAGTTGCTTGAGCGTCCGATGCAGCCCTTCCTTGTCGCCGAGTTCGCATTGTCCCTGCGCGATCCCCGCCGTCAGGACGAGCCGGCCAAGCGCGTCGTGGATGAATTCGAGGGACAGAAGATCGGCGGCTTTTTTATCCATGATTACGCCCTTCCGTCATTGCGAGCGAAGCGAAGCAATCTAGGAGGACTGGGCGGCCCCTGGATTGCCGCGTCGGCTTCGCCTCCTCGCAATGCCGGGTTCCGGTCGGCCGCTTTCTTGTCCATGACCAATCACTTCCATGATCAAGCACCGGGGCGACTTCGGCGACATTGGCGACAGCTAGAACTCCAAACATTCCAGGCAAAGCCAGACGCGCGCGCGGGGATTGTCGTGACGCGGGAAGGCGTAGGTCGCGAGCTTCCCGCAGACGGAGCAACGGCGGTCGGTGGACGGCCATCGCTTGTCGGGCTCGGGCTGGCTTGGCGTCGGCTTTCTTGGCGTCCCCGCCCGGACCGTCCCCGGCCCGCCATCCCTATCCGCCCCAAACGCCTTCTCAGGCCGAAAAAGCGGCACGCCAGCCCGCGCTCATGGCGTAGGTGCGCGGCGCGTCACTGACTTTTCGCAGCCACCTGTGTTGTTCGAGAATGCCGAGGGCCATGTCCGCCGCCTCCTTGTTGCGCAGGGAATGCGGTCCATTGCGCAGCAGCGCCCGGAAATGCAGATAGTCGCCATCCTGCCCGCTCATCCAGGTCAGCACCGATCGCGCCGCGAGCAGCCGCGGGTCGGTCCTCGCTGTCCTCGCGAGCCGGTCGCCCTCGCCAAGATACCAGCGGACAAGCTCCACGCCGGTCCGCATGTCGCCAGGCGTCACCGCCGTCGGCCCCCGCTCGCGATAGATGCTGACGACGCCGGCTATGCGGGCCGCGTGTTCCGCCGCCTTGGACGCGAAGTCGCGCAAGCCGCCGAACCGCCCCTCCTCGCGCGCCTCCTCCTCCACTTCGTCGAAAAACGATCGCCAGATCGAAGCCGCCTCATACGTCATTTTAAGCAGGCTGGGGCGAAGCTCCCGCCCCGAGGCGTCGGTCTTGTCGGGAGACTCGAATATCGCGCGGACGCGCTCCGTATAGGCGTGAAGCTCCTCGATATCGTCGGCCTTCGGCTCCCTGAACAGACGGTCGCCGGCGCGGGACTTCGGCGCGGCCACGAGCACGCGCGAGAGAAAGCCCTGATCGCGCAGCACGCGGTCGGCGAGAAAGGCCGCCGCGGCCTCCGGCTGGACCTGCACATGCAGGGACAGCCGCCGCCCCGCGAGGATCGTGACGCCATCCGAGGCGCGCAGCCGCTTCACCGGCTTGCCGTCCCAAAGCTCCGACAGCGCCGCCGCCGTGCGCAGCTTATTGTCGTCGCCCATCCCATGGCCGCCGGTAAAAGTGCCGCCCTCCGCCGTGAACACGCCGAGCGAGGGCCGGGCGTTGGCCCATATCCTCGCCAATCCCTCGATGGTCAGATCGCCAGTCGTCAGAAACGGGGCCATCGGCTTTTCCGGCATGGCCCCGAGACGCTCCAACTCCGCCGCCTGTCCCTGGAAATCAATCACGCGGTTCGTCTCGATCCTTTTGCGCTGGCTCTCCCAGGCGAGGCTGCGCGCCCTGTGCTGGTCCGAAGCGGCGCGAAAATCGTCCCGCAGACGCTCCTCGAAGCGGTGGACCGGCGCGCAGGCCTCGTTGTCCACCGTGGTCTTGCGCTCGCCCGAGGCGGCTATCGTGAACAGAAACAGCGAGAGCGGCCGGCTCTGGCCGAACGGCAGCAGCACGTCCGCCTTCGATTGCGCCGCCAGCGAGCAAGCGGCGAGAACCGCGTGCGCCGCTATGGCCGGCGCGCATTGCGTGACCTCCGCCAGCGCCCGCGCCGGCCGGCCCAGCGGCCCGAGCGCCGTCAGCGGATAGGCCTCGCCATCGGGCAGCGGCGGGAACAGCGGCAAGGGCGGATCGGAGCTTTCGGTTTTCTCAATGTCGATCCGCATCATTGCGCTCCCCGCAGCAGCGTTTTGCTCGCGTTGAGCAGCGCCATCGCTTCGAGATTTAGGCCGTCGCCCTCGAGCACGGCGGCCACATAGGCGATCAACTCGAAACAGCCTTTTTTCGTCGTCGGCGTCGTCGCCAGCGCCAGCGCGCTTCTCGCCGCCAATTCGTCCTCGCATTTGCGGACCGAGGTTTCCGCCGCCGCGAGATCGCTCTTGCGCCGCGCGGCCGCGCGCAGGCCCTTGAGCAGCTCCAGCCGGTTGCGGGCGGAATGAAGCTGGTCGATGTATTTCCGCATTCCGTTGAGGCTCGCGGCCTTGCGCTTTTCGAGCATCTTGCGGAAATCGAGCCCGTCGCCGGTGAACAATTTGTCCTCGCCGACGAGGATATGTCCCTCCGGCGCGAGCTTTTGGTAATCGGCGAAGTGCTGCTCGCGGAACTCCTCGGCGTTGCGCAGCGCGCCATTGCAGGCCCAGACCTGGGCGAGAGCCAGCAACGCCGGATCGGTCTTGCCGGCCGCCGGCAGCTTGATCGGGCCGAGCGCGTCCTTTCGCCCCTCGGCCGGCGGTTCGAAGGGCATTTCCGCTTGAGCCGAGGCGACCGGGGCGACAGGAGCGACGCCGGCGCCCTCTTGGCTCTCTGTCGCCGCTGTCGCCGTTGTCGCTCCGGCGCGGCGGCGGAGAGAAGGTTTGCCAGCGGTCTGGCGAGGAGGCTTGCGGGAGGTTTTCGCGAGAGGTTCCAAATCGCTCATCGGGTTCCTGACTTGCTCAATAGGGCTGAATGGGATATAAGGTTCTTAACGAGCTAAATAAAGTCTACATGAGCTAAAAAAGCTTGTCAACGGCTCGCGGGCCTTAGGCCACCAATCCCTTTTTGAATGATAACTATTTGATATATATATATTTTATCTATTTTTCTGGAATTATGAAAAGCGACAACGACACAAAAAGGAAGATCCGGGATGTTCAACGCAGCGCAATTGAGAGCCGCCAGAGGCTTTCTCGACATGAGCCAGAAGCAGCTCGCGGAGCGATGCGGGGTTAGCCTCACCACGATCAAGCGTCTCGAAATCGACGGCGGGCCGGAGGCCGACAATTATCCGACGCTTCTCGCGCTGGAGAGCTTTTTCAATCAAGCCGGCCTGACCTTCACGGAAAGCGGCATCGCCTTTGGCCCGGAACGACTCAAGGACGCGGCGCGGTTTCTGTCCAACCGCTCCGGGGCGACTGGGGCGACAGCGGCGACGAAAGAGGAGGATTAAGGCTCCCTCTCCCCGCGAGCGGGGAGAGGGTTGGGGTGAGGGGCTTGGGGCAATGATCAACAATGCCGAGACGCCCCGCGCGATCCGCATTCCGGGCATATAACCCAGGCCC
>PLAI01000371.1 GCA_003134075.1 Methylocystaceae bacterium
TAAGCCCGACAGGCTGCTAGCAGCGGTACGAGACTGTCAATCACGTCGTGGACGCGATCACCTGACGGAATAGTCCCCATCGCACGGGCCGCCGCGGCTTGTATGCCTAAAGTTTCGAAGGATGGCGATTGTTTCAGAAGCAAAAGAAGTTGATCGATCGCGTGGTTGGCCTGATCACCAGGAGGTATCGAGATAGCTGTTAACGCCTGCGCCGCAGAGGTTTGCAACGGACTCGATGTCGACGATAGCAGCGGCATGAGCTTTTCAATCGCTTCAGCCCTGCGGTCATTGGGCGGAATTGCCGCCAATGCACGAGCCGCTGCGGTTCGCGCGTTGTCATCAGACGATTCGAGTAGCCGAAAAAGTTTGTTAATTACGTCACCGCGTTGATCAGTCGGAATGGCACTAAGTAGCGCACCAGAAAAATTTAGTTGAAATGCGCCAACTTGGGCACCGGGATCCTGAATTGCTGAGGTGAAACCAACAGTGATCCAAGCTGGCGGGGGTGAAGCGCTGTCCGCTACCGCGCTTCCCCCTACCGCTAAGAGCATCACAACGCCGAGAGCACGCCACCACATCGAGCATCCGATCTAGATTAGTTGGGCCGAAATCACCCGATGGCTGGCCCGTTTGGGGAGAAATATGCCTCGATTTGACGCCTTTGACAAATCGCCGCCGTTCCGGCGATCTGCCCCAGCCAACCCTGCAGTCCATCGCGACCATTGTCGAGGTCAAAGGAAGAATGATGCTTTTGGTTAAGTACATCACGATCGTCAAAAAATGCGCGGCGCGCCAAATAAGCTCACTAATTTCTGCAATCGCCGCTCAAACAAAAAACCGAGCCGTCAAAAGGCGCTCGTCAACTCGCTTCGTTTGCTGTCAAATTTAAGCGCAAAAAGGCAGCTGATAGGCTGCGCCTGAGACCTCAAGTTTTTTCGACTTTCACCAGCCGCCGGGCTCGCTGTTCCATTGCGAGGCTATGATAGCAGATCGGTACCATGTCAGCCGCGCTTCGCGCGGACGGCTCGGCGTCATTTCGCTTCGCGATTTCCGAAAGGCCTTTCGTGCGTGATGAGGCGCAGGAATCACGCCAGCCGCAGCGCATGACTTTTACTATGGTTTATCATATAATATTTAGATCGATTCAAACCCAGGAGACAGGCCCCGAAAAAAGAAAAGCCCGGCGCAATGGCCGGACCTCTCAGATCGTTTGCTATGAGGGACGCCAATCCCTCACCGCCCCAAAAAACCTATGGCGGCAATAGTAGCGATCTCCCCACAAAAAGCAAGAGGTTTGGGCGTTCGCGCCACGGATAATCTTTGCCTGTTTTCCGGTTATCCGGAGAACGAGAACGATGACGCATGCCCAAATTTCCCCGACTGGGCGCCGGCCGGATTTTGCCGCAAGCTACCACGCACGAGCGCAATCTCACGCTCCACTCTTTACCGTCACCAACAAGCAGCTTCTCAAGGCCGCGGCAGACGCGGCCCAGGCTCTCGCGCTGAACCCGAAGGAGCGACAGGTTTTGACGGAGCTCGCTCTTTGCTTTGGCGGGCAGCAGTTTGCCGCAGGCCTCCTATGTTGGCCGTCCAACGCGCATCTTTCGGCTCGGACGAATATTCCAGAGCGCACCCTGAGTCGCGTTCTCTCTGGGCTTTGCAGGCAAGGGCTCATCGTTGCGCGGGAGAGCGCGAACGGCAAAAGGTTTCCGATAAAGAATCGCAAAGGCGAAATCGTCGACGCCCGCGGCTTCGACCTCACCCCGCTTTATACGCGCGCCCCGGCCTTCGCCGCGAGATGCAAAGAGATTGAGTTTGAAGCCAAACTTTGTCGCCAGCTGCGCGGCGACGTGACCGCAGCCCGCAACTCGGTTCGCGAACTCTGCGCTGCCGACGGCTCAGGGCTCTTGAACAAAATAGCCGCGCGCCTCGACGCCCTGCCCTACCCGCTGCCTCGTTGCGCAACCTCGCTGGAGATCGCGGCGGCGGCCGAGAGCTTCGTCACCCTGGCCGACGACGCCCGGGACATCCTTTATGCCGCG
The DNA here is from genome assembly GCA_003134075.1 of Methylocystaceae bacterium. Lineage (GTDB taxonomy): Bacteria > Pseudomonadota > Alphaproteobacteria > Rhizobiales > Beijerinckiaceae > Methylocystis. The sequence continues at coordinate 2,043 of PLAI01000371.1, forward strand.
TCCGAATCGTCCGAAATGACGGGCTATGCCTGCCAAAATGGCCGACACTCAGAGCAAGACACAGAATTTCCCATCGAAGATTGCAAGCAGAATCGGAGCGCCGCTGCCGCGACGCCACTTTCTCCCGAAAAAGGCGCCTACGGCGCGAATGAGGCTTTCCGAGAAAAGAAGGGCGGAAGCGTTCGGCATAACGAACGATCTGTGGGGCAAGCCGAGAAATCCATTCCGAAAGACTTCGAGCTCTGGCGAGCCGCCTGTCCCGAGCTTGCGGACTTTGAGCCAGTCAGGTCGATTGAGCAGGCCGCGGCGATTGGCGCGGAACTCTTGCGCGCCTGCGGACTCGCCCAGCGCGCGTTCGACGGCGCGGCGCTTAGCATCGGCGTCGTCAACGCCGGCCTGGTCGCCCTGTTCGTCTATCAGCGTCACGCTGACGGTGAGCGCCCGGGCGGCACGCCGATACGATCGCCGGGCGGCTTGTTCGTCTCGCTGATCC
>PLAI01000364.1 GCA_003134075.1 Methylocystaceae bacterium
TTCGCCCGATCCTGATGACGACGCTCGCGGCGATGTTCGGCGCCTTGCCACTCGCCTTCGCCACCGGCGTCGGCGCCGAAATGCGCCGCCCGCTCGGGATCACCATCGTCGGCGGGCTGTTGCTGAGCCAGGTTTTGACGCTCTACACGACGCCGGTCATCTACCTGCTGATGAGCAAGCTGCGCCGCAAGAAACCCGCGCCCGCGCCCGCCCAGATCGGCGCGTATCCGGGCGAAGTGGAGGCGGGTTCACATTGACGCGGCGCGTCTTTAGCCCTTGGGCGGCGTTCCGCTCCCGGAGTCATGGACCGACAAGCGCTCCGCCGCGGCGAGGATCAGCGTCGAAAACACAAACGTAAGGTGAATGCCGACCGCGAAATAAAGATCGCGGTCGGTGGTCTCATCCGCGTCGATGGAGGCTTCGAGCAATTCGATCGCCGTGATGGCGACGATGGTCGCCATCAGTCTCAATTTGAGTTGGGAAAAATCGATGTGGCCGATCCATTCCGGCCAATTGCCGTGATCTTCCGTTGAAAAGCGCGAGACGAAATTATCGTAAATCGATAAAATGACGATCACCACCAGCGCGCCGATAAGAGTGATGTCGATGAGATTCAACATCGCCAGCGTCACATGCAGGTCTTGCCCTTCGGCGAGCAGCGAGACGAGCGACCACGCCTTTTTACCGGCCTTGACCACCAGGCCGAACAGCGCCAACGTCAGTATCGCCAGAAATGGCGCGAGCATCCAACGCGACAACAGCAGATAGGATTCGAACAAGCGTTTCAACATCGCGGCGCTTCGTGACNNCGTTAACGAAGACCCGGCCTAGAGCGAAATAAGGAATCCAAGTGGCGGGCGCCTCTTCCGACCTTGATTTTCCATCGCGGCTCGACGAGGCGGGCGATCCCTTCGCCCCGCTGCGCGCGGCCTCGACGGACCGCCCCTTCGTCGTCGCGCAGATCGGCCAGTCGCTCGACGGACGGATCGCCACCGTCAGCGGCGAGTCGCGCGGCATCAGCGGCCCGGCGGCGCTCGATCATCTGCATCGCCTGCGCGCCCATGTCGACGCTGTCGTGGTCGGCGCCGGAACCATCACCGCCGACGATCCCCAACTCAACGTGCGGCGAATCGTCGGGCCGAGCCCGGCCCGTGTCGCGATCGACCCCGGCGGCCGGTTGGACCAGACCGGCAAATGGCTGACCGAGGACGGCGCGCGGCGGATTCTAATCAGCGCCGCGCCGACCAAGGCCGGCCCGGGCGTCGAGCGGATAGAACTCCCCTGGCGGGACGGCCGCTTCGCGCCGCGCGACATTGTTGAAGCGCTGTTCGCGCGGGGAATGCGCCGCATATTGATCGAGGGCGGCGCGCGCACGCTGGCGGCTTTCATCGAGGCGGGCCGCGTCGACCGGCTGCACGTTTTGGTCGCGCCGATCATCATCGGCTCGGGCCGCGCGGGGCTGGACCTCGCGCCCATCCCGGCGCTGGCGCAAGCGCTTCGCCCGCGCGTAAACGTTCATATTTTGGGCGGCGCCGACGTGTTGTTCGATTGCGATTTTTCGGGCGCCGGGGCGCGGCGATAAGGAGCTGATATGTCTAACCAGTCGGAATCGAGCGAGCGCCCGGGCTATTCGGCGCCCGCCAAATGGCTCCATTGGCTGATCGCGCCGATCGTGCTGGCGATGATTCCGGTCGGCGCGATCATGGGCGATCTGCCGCTTGGCGCGCTGCAGGACCGGCTATTTTTCCTGCACGAGTCCTTCGGCCTGACCGTGCTCACGCTGATGATCGCGCGCATCGCGACGCGCCTGCGCGGCGCGCCGCCGCCGCCGGCGCCCTCGCTGACGCCCGCCGAGCGCATGATCTCCGCCGCGACGCATCATGCGATGTATCTGCTGCTGGCTCTAACGCCGGCGCTCGGCTGGCTGGCGCTGTCGGCCTATGGCCTGCGTCCCGCCTTCTTCGGGCTGTTCGAGCCGCCGGCCCTGCTCGCCAAGGACGAGCCGCTGTCAAAGCTGCTATTCTTCGTGCATGGCGTCGCGGGCTTTTCGCTCGCGGCGCTGATCACGCTGCATCTACTCGGCGTCGCGCGCCACGTCTTCATCAAGCGCGACCGGCTTGTTTGGCGGATGCTGCCGGGACGGAATTAGAATCGTCCCTCGAAGGTGAGGGGCTTGCGGCGATTGCCGTCCCGCAGGTGGATGTGGCCGGAAAAATCGGCGCGGCGGCGGTTGTAGTCCTGCAGCCACCAGCCGTCGCCAAGGGGATCGAAAACCGGCGCGTCGGTGCGGCGAAACACCGCCGTCGAGCCGATGCATTCCACCTCCTCGAACATTGCGTCCTCGGAGATGAACTCGGCCAGCCGGCCGATGGTCGGAATCTGGATGTCGTCGATGACGAGAAGGCCGCTCGCTTTCAGATGCGGATAGAAGAAATAATATTCAAGGTCTGGAAAAGGAAAGCCGTGCGGCCCGTCGATCAGCACGAGGTCGTAAGCGAGATGATCCTTATAAAGCGGCAGCGTCACCTGCGTCGGCCCGAATATGGTCTCGATCCGATCCAGCCGCGTCGCCGCGCAATCCATGAAATAGGAAACGCTGGAATCCTCCCCGCTCTCGCGGTCGTCCAGGCAGAAGACCCTGTGCTTTTGAGCTATGCGCGAAAGGAAAATCGTCGATTTGCCGCACCCCGTCTCCGCCGAATTGATCAGCGCGCCAGGCAGCAACCCCTCGATGCGCAACAGCGTGCGCAGCGGAAGCGAGCCCGCGCAATGCGCGTAGCCGGCCTGTTTTTCGTGGTCGGCGATCTCCCCCGCGATTGTCGCGTCGCCTTTCGCCTTGCCGCGGAACGGCACGGGAACAATCGACATGGGCGCCGCCCAGAGGCTTCGCCTCAGGCGGTTGAGTTTCTTCTGGATAAAAAGCGGCAACATGCTTGCATATCTCTCGGGACCCGCTCCGACGCGCCGTCCGAAGGCGCTCCGCGGCCGTTATGCCCATTCTTTTAGACGCGATGGCCTCTCCTGGCCAAGCGGCGACGAACATTCTGGCTGTTTTAGCCGATCCCGCGGGGGGAAGCGAAAATATCGACATGCCCGATTTGGCAGCCGCGCGCCGCGCGCCGGGCCGCGCGCCAGTCGGCGATTACCGCCGCGTCGACGAGGCCGGTTTGCGCGACGGCCTCTGCCGCACCCTCGCTGAGCGCGGCGATCAATTCGGCGTCGCCCGGTCCAAGCCGCCACGGGCTGGCGCCGACGTGGACCTCAAAGCCATGCCGCTCCAGCGTCTCGCGCAGCATCGCGCTGGAGCGCGGGCCGGCGGCGGCGCCAAACCCCTTGTCCCGCGCCTGATGGCGGTGGAAGGCGTCGAGCATGGCGGCGTCGGCCGCGTGCGGCGGCGTCCAGCTCTCGCGCCCGTCGTAGGTCAGGAGAGCATAGAGCGGCAGGCGGCGGCGCGAGAGTTCGGCGCAAAAACGCTCGATCCAATCCCGCGAGACGAGATCGAAAAAGGCCGCGGCGGTCACGAGTTCGGCGCCCTCCAGCGCGCTGGCGAGGTCCGCGTTGAGATCGAGGCGCTGGAAAGCGAAGGTCAGGCGGCGGCCGTTCTTGTGCAAGGCGAGCGGCTCCTCGCCTTCAACAGCGTCGGCCCAAGCCGTCAGCGCCGCGCGGGCGCTCGCCAGCAGGCCCGCGTCGTGGTCGACGAGCCGCCACGATTGGCGCGACCCGAGAAAAGGCGCGAGAGCGCGCGGATTGGAGCCCGCGCCGCAGGCGAGATCTACGACTGTTATCTCGTCGCGATGCGCGAAAATTCGAAGCGCGGCGTCGCGGACCGCCGCGTCGCGCGCCACAAAATCCGCGCCCTCGCGGAGGGCGAGCCATTGCGCTTCGAACCCCGTCATCCCGTCACCGCCGGGGCGATGGCGCGCGCCGCGCGGCCGATGGTTCGCGCCGTGTCGCGCCAGCTCGGCAGTTTCCGTCCAGCGCGCCAGGAAGCCTTGCTCAAATCGCGGCGCAAACCCTCGTCCTCGATCATCCGCCGCAACGCCTCGCGCAGCGCGTCGACATCGCCCGGCGCGACCTTTAGCGCGGCGCCGTCCGGCGCGGTGTCGGCGCAGGCGCCGCCGGTCGTCGTCACAATGGGCAAACCGCGCGCGAGCGCTTCGGCCAGCGCCATGCCATAACCCTCGTAGAGCGAGGAGGAGACGAAAATATCGCTGGAGTCGTAGACGCCATCGAGCGCCTCGGCGGAGACTTCGCCCAGCCAATCGATGCGGGCGCCGAGGCCGCGCGCTTCGATCAGCCGCGCGAGGGCGTTCGCGGTTTCGGGCGCGGGCGCGCCGCCGACCAGCCGCAACCGCCAGTCGAGCGCCTGAAGCCCCGCCAGCGCCTCGACCAATATGTCGAACCCCTTGCGCGCGATGATCGAGCCGACCGCGAGCAGAGTCGTTCCGCCGCTTGAGCCCGCGGCGCGCGACGCCGGCGCCGTGCCGGGAAGCGCGACGGTCACCGCCGACGGCGAAACGCCGAAGTCCTCGATCAGCGTCTTTCGCGTATGCGCGCTGGTGACGATCACATGCGCGGCGAGCGCGAGAGCCGCCGCCTCGCTCCGCAGCAGCGCCTTCGCTCGCGCGGGATCGAGCCCCTGTTCCAACCCGAGCGGATGATGGCACAGCGCCAGCACCGGCGCCGTTATCGCGCGGATCGCGTCTTCCGGCAGCGCGCCATAGGCGAGGCCGTCGATCAGCGCCACGTCTCTTGGCGCCAGCGCGGCGTTGATCGCATGCGCCGCCGCATGCGCCGCCGCCTCGCTCTGAAAGGGGAAGCTCCCCATCAGCGCGACATGCGCGACCTCGATATTGAACTCGGGCAGCGCCGCGATCACGGCGCGATCATACCCATAGCCTCCCGTGCGCGCGGCGAGATCGCCCGGCGCCGCGAATATGATCCTCATCTCGCGACCGGACCCTCGAACCAGGCGCGCGCGACATGCGACTCATGCAAGGTCACGCGGATGCGTTCGATCCCCTCGCCGCCCGGCCCCAGCGCGCCCGACCGCGCCGCGTCCGCCATGGCGTCGAAGACATTGCGCGACAGAAACTCGGTGGTGGTCTGCTGGTCCTTGAATTCCGGGATGTCGTCGAGATTGCGGTAATTGAGTGGCGCCAGCGTCGCCTTCAGCGCGTCATGGGCGCGGCCGATGTCGACGACGACATTATCGGCGGTGAGCGCCTCGCGGAAAAACGCGACATCGACCACGAAGGTCGCGCCATGCAGACGCTGCGCGGGCCCGAAAAGCTCCCCGCGAAAACTATGCGCGATCATGATGTGGTCGCGAACCTCGACGGCGTACATGCGGGAACATCCTTTCAAGAATCGTTCGATGGCATGGAAGGGATAGGACGAAAGGCCGGCGCGGGGCAATCGAGCCGTCGGAGAGCCGCAAGGCCGCCGCCAGCGTCCCGCGCCACCTTGCTGTCGCCAAATTTACCCGTCATTTCGCTTTAATTCAATCATTCCGATGGATATAATAGATAAAACGCTGTCCGGCCAGTCGCGACACAATGACAAACAATTCCCTCACGTCATCAATATCGCAGCGCGGTCGCAAGCCCCTTGGCGCCCGGGGCGAGAATGCGCGGCAGTTCGCGCGGCGCGTCCTCGAACGCCACCTCATCCGTGATCAGCGCGTCAAAACGCGCGTCGGCGAGCAGTTCGAGCGCCTTGTCGAGACGCCGCGCGAAATTCCAGCGCGGGCGACGCGACGGCGACACCTGCCCGACCTGCGACGAGATCAGCCGCAGCCGCTTGGCGTGAAACGCCCCGCCGAGCGGCGCGGCGACGGCGGCGTCGCCGTACCAGCTCATCTCGACGATTTTCGCCTCGAGTCCCGCGCAGCCCAGCGCCAGAGCCAGCCCTTGCGCGCTCGCACTGGCGTTGAACACGATATCGGCGTCCTGCTCGCCAAGCGCGGCGAAATCGGCGCCCGCGACGAATTTCGCGCCAAGGGACGCCGCGATTTTCCCGCGCGAGGGGTGGATGTCGACAACCGTCACGTCCGCGCCGGGAAGTCCCGCGCAAAGCGCCGCGACCAGCAGACCGACGACCCCGGCGCCGATCACGACGATCTTGTCGACCGGCCCCGCGCCCGAATCCCACAGCGCATTGAGCGCGGTTTCCATATTGGCGGCGAGCGTCGCGCGCCGGGGAGGAATATTTTCGGGGACGGGCCGCGGCATGTCGAGCGGAACGATGAAGCGGCTCTGATGCGGATGGAGGCAGAAAACCGTCCGGCCCAGCCACTCCGCCGGGCCGGCTTCGACGCGGCCGACCGCGCAATAGCCATATTTCACGGGAAATGGGAATTCGCCCTCCTGAAAGGGCGCGCGCATGGATTTTGCTTGCCCGGCGGGAACACGCCCCTCGAACACGAGCCGTTCCGTGCCGCGACTGATCCCGCTCCACAGCATGGCGATGCGCGCCTCGCCGGCGCCGGGCTCGCCAACGCAGGTGGAGCGCAGCGCGGCCTGGCGCGGTCCCTCGATCCACAGAGCATGCGCGGCGTTGTTCTCACGATTTGCTGCATTTCGCATGAATTCACCTTGAAGGCTGGCCGGCGATGCGATTCGACTTGGCGATTCGACTTGGCGTTTATGGCGCGAGGCATGCGAAAGACGAAGCGGATGGGGTGACTAAAAGATGGAATCATCAGCCGTGGCGCGTGGAGGCCGCGTTTTCGCCTTATAAGCCATACAAACAATCGGGCGCTGGCAAATAGCTTTCCGCGCGGGCTGTGCTATAGCCGGCGCGCTCCCAAGAACTCCCCAGCTTTAACGAGACCACAGAATGACTAACGAGGGCGCGCGGCCGAGGCCGACCCCGCTGCAAGATCCGCTGGAGTTGGCCCGCCGCCGCCGCATGGTCGCGGTGATGAACCTCACGGTCTATCTGCTGCTGCTCGTCTGGCTCGGCGCGATTTTGCAGCAGGACGGCTGGAGCGACATAGATCTGGCGATCTTCATCGCCTTCGCCATCGCCGCGCCCTGGAGCGTGCTCGGCTTTTGCAACGCGATGCTGGGCTTTTGGCTGTTGCACATGCGCCCCGACGCGCTGGCCAAGGTCGCGCCTTTCGCCGATGACGGCGACGCCGCCGCGCCGCTCAAGGTCCGGGTCGCGATGCTGATGACGATTCGCAACGAGGACCCGGCGCGGGCCTTCGCGCGGCTGCGGGCGATGAAGGCGAGCGTCGGCCGGACGGGCGCGGCGGCTTCGTTCGACTGGTTCATGCTGAGCGACAGCACCGACCCGGAAATCGCCGCGCGAGAGGAAGCCGCCATCGCGAAATGGCGGCTGGAGGGCGACGCGGCGAGCCTCCATTACCGTCGCCGCTCCGACAATCGCGGCTACAAAGCCGGCAATATCAGCGACTTTTGCGAGCGTTGGGGCGACGCGTACGAATTCATGATCCCGCTCGACGCCGACAGCTTGATGGACGGTGAGACGATTCTGCGATTGACGCGCGTCGGACAGGCGAATCCCGGCGTCGGCATCATTCAAACCCTTGTCGTCGGATCGCCCTCGGCTTCGGCCTTCGCGCGGATTTTCCAGTTCGGCATGCGCGCCGGGATGCGCGTCTACACAATGGGCGCGGCCTGGTGGGGCGGCGATTGCGGGCCGTTCTGGGGCCATAACGCGCTGGTGCGGGTCGCGCCTTTCGCGGCGAATTGCGTGCTGCCCAAGCTGGACGGCGACCGGCATTTTCTCTCGCACGACCAGATCGAAGCGGTGCTGATGCGCCGCGCGGGCTTCGAGGTGCGCGTGCTGCCGCTGGAATGGGGAAGCTTCGAGGAAAACCCGCCGACTCTCGTCGATTTTCTGCGCCGCGATTTGCGTTGGTGCCGCGGCAATCTGCAATATCTCAAGCTGCTCTCGACGCCGGGCCTCGCCCCGACGAGCCGTTTTCAACTGGTCTGGGCGATCGCCATGTTCATCGGCGCGCCGGCCTGGACCGCGATCATCGCGCTCGCGGCGCTGACGACGCTGCAAAGCGGCGTCGCGTCCTTCCCCGTCCGCTCCACGCAAGTGCTGTACTGCCTGTTCCTCGGCTTCTATTTCGCGCCCAAGCTCGCGGGCTATACTGACGTCGCGCGAACGCCAGGCGGCCTCGCGCGCTATGGCGGCGCCGTCCGGTTTTTCGCCGGGGCGCTGATCGAGGCGCTGCTCTCCTTCGTCATCGGCGCGTCGGCGACCCTTCAAATAACCCTGTATTTGTTGAGTCTGCCGTTCCGCGGGGCCGTCCGCTGGGACGGACAGGCGCGCGACGCCCACGCGCTCTCGTGGCCTCGCGCGGTGCAGGCGATGTGGCCGCAATTGCTGTTCGGGACGCTGGTCTTTTGCATTGGCGCGACCCGCGCGCCGAAGCTGCTGCTGTGGTCGCTGCCGCTGACCGCGGGCTATTTGCTCGCGATCCCCGTTGGCGTCGTGACGGCCTGGCCGCGGCTTGGTCGATGGATGGCCTGCTTGCGCCTTTGCGCCGTCCCCGAGGAATTTGACCCGCCGCCTATTTTCGCCCTGCTCGCCAAGGAAGAAGAAGCGTGGCCGGAGCCGAAACCAGCGGAGAGCGTTTCCGCGGCGGCGGGGCTGGCGGGCGACGCCTAGCGCGCCTCTACTTCTTCGCGCGCGCCATATTCTTTTTGAGCTGGCCGTCGATGGCATAGCCCTTCGGCACTTCGACGACGCCATTTTTCTTCACGTAATCGGCGTAGGCCGCGCGCAAGGATTCGACGAGCTTGGGGTCATCGGCGGAAATATCCCTCGATTCCGCTGGATCGAGCCGCAGATTGTAAAGACGCCATTTCATATCGCCCAGCGGCGGCGCGTTCCGGACCAATTTGTAATCGCCGCGGAAAACCGCGGCTCCTCCCGCCACTTCCTGCGCGAAGGCCACCTCGCCATGGATGTCGCGCGCGGCGCCCGAAAGCAGCGGAACCAACGAGGCTCCAATCAGGACGTCGCCGCCGGATCGGCGCGGCGGCACGCCCGCGAGGTCCAGGAGAGTTGGAACGACATCGACCACGGAGACGAACGCGTCCGACCTGCGATCGATTGCGATTTTCTCGGGATAACGAATGATGAGAGGAGCGCGAACGCCTCCTTCCGAGGCCGATCCCTTGAAGTTCGCCAATGGAGTCATCGAGACGTTGGCCCAGCCGGGGCCATATTCGGAATAAGAGCCCTTCTGACCAAGGCGGTCGTAGGACAGGTCGAAATTCTTGGCGTAATAGGCGGGAAAGAATTTCGCCAGCTCGGCGCTCTCCCCGCCATTGTCGCTCATGAACAGAACGATCGTATTGTCGAGCAGCCCCTTCGACTTCAGATGATCGAGAACCCGGCCGACGCTCATGTCCATATATTCGACCATGCCCGCGTAAACGGCCATGCGCTTGGAGTTCAGGCGCTTTTCGTCCGGCGACAGCGAATTCCAGTCGGGAACGCCGGGCGTCGCCGAAACATCGAGCCCGTCCGGCATGATCCCGAGCTCCACCTGGCGGCTGTATCGGATTTGGCGGATCGCCGACCAGCCGCTGTCATAGGCATGCTCGTAGCGGCGGATAAAATCGTCGGGCGCTTGGTGCGGTTGATGAACGGCCTGATAAGCCAGATAGCCGAAAAAGGGTTTGCCGTCCGCCGAGTGCTCGTCGATGTAGTCGAGCATCTTGTCGGTGTAGAACTTCGTCGAATAGAAATCGCTCGGGAGATCGATCTCCTTCGCTCCCTCGTAAAAATGCACGGCCGCGTAGCCCGGCGTGTAGGATTACTTCTCGAAATTGTCGGCGCCGCCTTCCGCGAGAACGAGCGACTCCTCGAAGCCTTGCGAAACCGGCAGCTTGTCCTTGGATTTGCCGAGATGCCACTTGCCGGCCATGTAGGTGTGATAACCGGCGTTGCGCAAAATTGTCGCTATCGTCGGCGCGCGCCCGTTCAACGAGCCCTCGTAGCCGGGCTTGCCGAGCTGATTGTCGGCGAGAAGCTCCGACATATTGCCAAGGCCGACGACATGATTGTCCGCGCCGGTCAGCAACATGCTCCGAGTCGGCGCGCAATAGGCCGATGTATGGAAATTGGTGAACTGAATTCCCTGAGCGGCGAGGCGATCGATATTCTGGGTGAAGATTTCGCCGCCGTAGGAGCCAAGGTCCGAATAGCCCATGTCGTCGGCGAGGATGAGTAGAATGTTCGGCCGCGCGGCGGTCTCCGCCTCGGCCGCGCCGAAAAGCCAAATCGCCCCGCACAGGAACGAAGCGGCTCGCCCCAATCGCCAACCGTCCAGCATAATTCCTCCTTGGGAAAGCCGAGGGCCCGCCGCGAATAATCCAGTCAAGCCTTTTCTATGCCGAGCAACCGAATTTGATCAAGGCCAGCGCGAACGCGAGCGTAAAAAAATCCTGCATGGAGAGAATGAGAGGCGAGCGAAGGCGTAAGCGCCAACCCTCCGAGACTTCCGGTCGAAGCGTTTTATTCTATTGACAAAGCGGAGGGGCGACATATTCCCTCTTAGGCATGATGACCGAAACGGTTCTCCCCCGACGGCGCCGCATGCGCCACGCTCTCGCCTTGCCGAATCTGCTCACCTATGGGCGATTGGTCGCGGTCCCGGTCGTAGCGCTGCTGCTGCAATGGCCGGAAGTTCATTGGATGCGCTGGGCGGCGCTGGGCGTCTACACCGTGGCCTGCGTCACGGACTTCTTCGACGGCTATCTCGCGCGCATCTGGAAACAACAGTCGCCGCTGGGGCAAATGCTCGACCCCATCGCGGACAAGCTCCTCGTCGCGACAACGCTGCTCGCCGTCGCCGCCAATCAGACGCTGGTCGGCTGGACGATCTGGGCGGCGATCATCATTTTGTGCCGGGAGTTCCTCGTCTCGGGGCTGCGCGAATATCTCGCCGATCTCAAGGTGCCGCTGCCGGTGAGCATCGTGGCCAAATGGAAGACCACGGTGCAGATGTTCGCGCTGGGCTTTTTCATCGCGGGACCCGCGGGCGAGGTCGTGCTGCCCGGGACGGTCATCATCGGCGGCGTGCTGCTGTGGATCGCGGCGATCCTGACGCTCTACACCGCCGCCGATTATCTCATCGCGGGCTGGCCGCATTTCGGGGACGAAGACGAGACATGAAAGCCGTCTATTTCGCTTCCGTGCGCGAGCGGATCGGCCTGACCGAGGAAGAAATCTCTCCCCCCGCCGGCGTCGCCACCGTGGCCGAGTTGATCGGCTGGCTTTCCGCGCGTGGCGAGGGTTACGCCGCCGCCTTCGCCAACGCCGCGACGATCCGCGCCGCCATCGACCGCAACCACGCGCGGCCGGATTCGCCGATTAGAGCCGCCCGCGAGATCGCCTTTTTCCCGCCGATGACCGGGGGCTAGGTTGGTCGCGCCCACCGTCCGCCTCTGCGCCGGGCCCTTCGACGCGGCGCGCGAGGAGGCGCTGCTGCTGCAAGGCCGGACCGACATAGGCGCGCTGGTGTGCTTCACGGGCCTCTGCCGCGACGAAGCGGGGACGCTCGCGGCGCTCGAACTCGAACATTATCCGGGCATGGCGGAATCGGAGATCGCGGCGATCGCGGCCGATGCGCTGACGCGCTGGCCCTTGCAGGGACTCACCGTCCTGCACCGTTACGGGCTCATTCGCCCGGGCGAAAAGATCGTGCTGGTCGCCGCCGCCGCCCGCCATCGCGGCGAGGCCTTCGCGGCGGCCGAGTTTTTGATGGATTATCTCAAGACGAGGGCGCCCTTCTGGAAGAAGGAGCATCGCGCCGACGGGCGCGAAGGCGGGTGGGTCGAGGCCAAGGCCAGCGACGACGCCGCCGCCGAGCGCTGGCAGGAATAGCCGTCTCCCCTAAAACGCCCGCCACGGCGCGATGAAATGCACGATCCAGGCGTGCAGCGCGCCGGTCGCGATGGTGAGGACCAGAACCACCAGCGTGAGCACGTCGTTATGGTCCTTCGGGCATTTCATCATGCGCGGCAGGCCGTGATAAAACACATAGAGCCCGTAAAGGCCCAGAATATCGAGCCATCGCAATCCGGGGACGAGGCCGAAACCGGCCGCGAGCCAGGCCGGCGTGTAGGAATAGGCGGCCAGCGTCAGCGCCCGCCTGTCATCGGCCTTGCCGTCGAAATGCGGCGCCAGCATGGAGAGCACGAAGGCGACGAGATAGAGCAGTGGCAGGCTCAGCACATATTGAACCAAGGCGCGCGTCAGACCCGCCGCGAACGAAAGGTGCTCGACATCGCCGGGGCCGCGCCCGAAGCCGAAGAAGTAGCCGCCGAGAAAGCTGGCGAAGGGCGGAATCAGCGCGAGATAGACGATATAGCCGCGATACAGCTCGGCGATGCTTTTGTCCTCGGCCTCGATGATCGCCCACTCGGCGTCGGGCGAGACTATCAGCCCTTTGATACGTTTGGCTATATTCATCCGATCGCCTCCAAATCGATCTCTTCGCGCGCGTCAGAGTGACGCCGACGCGGCGCGAAGGCAAGGCGGGTCGGGCGCTCCTTGAAAACTAGGGGCTTGCGGGATAAGCGTCGCTATGCGAGGGAGAGCTTGATAGCCAGCTTGCGACGGTCCAAGCGAGCGACCCCGTATCCCAGCGCGATAGGCCGCATGAAAAAGTACCTCGACTATTTCTGGCCCGCCCTCGGCCTCGTCGCCGTCATCGCCTCCATCTATCTGCTCTATCACGAGTTTCGGGGCCACGACGTCGGAACCGAGGTTTGGGCCGCGCTCCACGCGATTTCGCCGCGCAATTACCTCCTGGCCGGCGCCGGCACGATCCTGGCCTATTTCGCGCTCGCCTGGTACGATCGCATCGCCCTGCTCCACCTTGGCGTGAAACATATTTCCTGGGTGTTCATCTCGCTGTGCTCCTTCACCACCTACGCGCTTTCGCACAACATCGGCGCGAGCGTATTTTCCGGGGCGATGGTGCGCTACCGCGCCTATTCGACCAAGGGCCTGACCGCCTCGCAGGTCGCCGTGCTGGTGGTGCTGTGCTCCTACACCTTCGGATTCGGCAATGTGCTGCTCGGCGGCCTGTTGCTGACTTACGATCCCGATCTGATGCAGCGCCTGTCCGGCTTCCTGCCCGATATTTTCACGCATCCGCACGCGGCGCGGGCCGTGGGTCTCGTCTGCCTCGGCGGGGTGGCGCTCTACATCATCGGCTCGCTGATGCATTTCAAGCCCTTCAAGATCAGCAGCTTCGAGATCGTCTATCCCCGCCCCGACGTCATGGTGCAGCAGCTTTTCGCCGCGCCGCTGGAGCTGATCGGCGCCGCCGCGATCATCTATTTCGCGCTGCCCGAGGATGGCAATCCCGGTTATCTCGTCGTGCTCGGCGCCTTCCTTCTGTCCTTCTCGGCGGCGCTGGTGTCGCACGCGCCCGGCGGCCTCGGCGTGTTCGAACTCCTGTTCATCAAATTAATGCCCGATGTCGCGCGCGTGAAGGTTTTGGCGGCGCTGCTGGTCTGGCGGCTGTTCTATCTGATCATTCCGCTGCTGTTCGCGATCGTGGTGGTCGTGATTTTCGAGCGCGGACGCCTCGCGGACGCGCTGCGCCGCGCGCGCGGCGAGCCAATCGCGAAATAGCGGGCTCCGTCTTCGTCATTCGGCGGCGCGCGACTGGTCGCTTGGGACTTGGTTTCCTAGGTAGAATGAGCGGCAAAGAAGGAGCCTCTCATCATGACTAGACGCGGGATTAAATCCGCCGTCGCGGCGGGAATGTTCGTCGCGCTCGCGACCGCGGGGAGCGCAATGGCGCTGGAGATCTTCAGGAGCTACGACGCTGGCTGCGCCCGATGGTCGAGCCAAGGGGCGGGTCAGAGGATCAAATGTTTCGACTGTTTGGAAAGGCGCCAAATGAGCGGCAGGTGGGTTTGGGTCAACACGTGCCCCCACGACTAGTCGCCGCTATCCTTGCGCCAGTTCTCTGAACGCGGGCGGATATGCGTTAAGCCAACGCTCAATCCTGCGCGAGCGCAAATGGAAAAGCCGGCCCCGCGGCGGGAGCCGGCTTTTTTCGCGACGGCGGGAACCCTCGCCGTCACGCGCGATATTGTTGCAGCCTCGTCGTCCGCAAGCCGGCGAGGCCGTATTGGTCTATGGACATTTGCCAACTCAAGAACTCGTCGACCGTCAGCGTATAACGGCTGCAGGCCTCGTCGAGGGACAAGAGCCCGCCGCGAACGGCCGCGACGACCTCCGCCTTGCGACGGATGACCCAGCGCCTTGTGGTCACTGGAGGCAAATCGGCGATCGTCAAGGGACTCCCGTCGGGGCCGATGACATATTTGACACGCGGACGATACGTCTCGGTCATATCGATACTCACACACTCGAACAAACACGCAGTGTGACCTTTGTAGGGGACCGACTTTAAGATTTGCCTAAGCGCTCGGTTATAAGGCGTTTTCCGATTTCAACGCATTGTTAGGAATTGGTCGTCGCCTCGTGGGTTAATTACGAGACGCCGAGGCATAACGCCCAAAACGCGACAACTATACTGAATAAAGCCTTTTTTCCGCCCCATCCATGTCGCAAATTCATACGGACGGCGTTGGAGCGCTTTCACTCCGGCCCGGCGGCTTGGCGGCCTGCCGGCTTCAACTCTGGGTTTCTTGCTTAACAAAACCTAAAAACCAAACCTCGAACCTTGTCCTCGCCGGACCCTCAGCGCATGGCCTCGATGGCCTCGACCTTCACCTGGGCGACGCCCGCCTTGCGAAAACCAAGCGCGTCAGCGGCGCTCCTGGACACGTCGATGACCCGGCCGCCGGTGAACGGCCCGCGATCGTTGATCGTGACGATCACGGAGCGTTGATTGCCGAGATTGGTCACCAGCGCGGTGGAGCCGAGCGGCAGGGAGCGATGCGCGGCCGTGTGCCCGCAGACTTTGACGCCGGCGTGAGCGCCAACTTGTCCGCCGCTCGCGGTACGGCCCTTGAGCGCGTAATAGGAGGCCTTGCCCGTCCACGTTTCCGCCGTCGCCGGCATCGGAAGAGTCAAAAGCGCGGCGAGGCTGAAACTCAACTTTCTCAAGAATCTCTCCCCTTGGATATATCCGTCGCGAAAGGCGCCAAATCGGTCCGCTACGTTACAGTCGATCCGCTGCATTAAAATTGAGATGTGTCCAAAAAAAGGAGAAGCTCCGCCGCCCTGCCCGTCATGGTCCGCCCGTGGCGAGACGACGACGCGGCGATACGCGAAGAGCGGAAGGATTTCTGGCGGTTATTCTTGCGCGATCCTTCGAGCCGGACGCGCTATTATTGCTGGAAGCTCGCGCGCGCGAAAACCAATCGAGCGCGCCGCCGCGATGTCCTCGCCATTGAAGCGGACCGGCTTCGCGTTCAGGCTTTCTTGGCTTTCTTTTCTCGCGGGCGGCTCGCGAAATACAGCCCCACGGCAAGAACGCAGGCGAGCGCCAGCAGTATCAAGGGCGTCATTGACGCCGGCGCTCCGCCGACCGAAAAGGGATAGCGCGCCACCCAATGCTCGCCGTTCGGCCCATCGGCCGTCACGACGCCGACGAAGTTTCCGGGCTCTTCGAAGTTTTGGACGAAGCTGAATGTCCCCCTGGGGTATGTTTCCGGCGGCAGATAAGCCACGGTCGATTGGTCCGCGGCCGCGCCTTCGGTCGGCGTCGCGCCGGCGTCGCGCGTAATGCGGAAATCCAGCTTCATCTGGCGCAGCTCGTCCTGCGCGAGGTCGAACACCAGCGTCGTCTCGCCAACCTCGGGAACGTCCTCGCAAAATTTGCGCTGCGACACGGCGAACTGGTAGCCGGAAAAATACAGGAAGTCCGGCCCGACCTTGAGCACGCACGCCTCCTGATCGTAACCGAGCGCGCCGCGCGCTTCGGCTCGCGTCGCGGCCAGGACGAGCGCCAGCGCGGCGGCGGCGATAGATAACAAACCGTTGCAAGCTTTCATCGGACTCCCCCAGATCGCCGCGCGTCGGCGCCAGCGCCGCCACGGTCTTGTTTGGTCCGATTATAACTAGCCGCCCGGCGGTCGTTAACTAGCCGTGGACCTCACGCCTCGGCGCGCAGCGGGCGCATCAGCAGGGCGTCGATCGCCGCCTGGACGCTCATCCGACCCGCGAGGATCGCGTCCACGGCCTCGGCGATCGGCATTTCGACGTGGCGCTCGCGCGCGATCTCGACCAGCGCCGCGGCGGTGTAGGCGCCCTCCGCGAGCTTGCCGTGGCTCGCCTCGCGCGGCGACTCGCCGCGGCCGAGCGCCTCCCCGAGCGCGAAATTGCGCGATTGCGCGGAGCCGCAGGTGAGCACGAGATCGCCGAGCCCGGAGAGGCCCATCAGCGTCTCCTGCCGCGCGCCCCAGGCCGCCCCGAGCCGCGCCAATTCGGCGAAGCCGCGGGCGATCAACGCCGCCCGCGCGCTGGCGCCGAGTTCGCGCCCCGCCGCCATGCCGCAGGCGATCGCCAGCACGTTCTTGGCCGCGCCGCCGATCTCGACGCCGCGCAAATCGGTAGAGCGATACAGCCGAAAGGATTTGGTAGACAATTGCTCGGCGAGGCGCCGCGCCGCCGCCTCGCGTTTTGACGCCAGCGTCACCGCGGTTGGCAGCCCCTTGCAGACATCCGAGGCAAAGCTTGGCCCGGAAAGCGCGGCGACCTCGACTTGCGGCGCCTCCTCGGCGATCACCTCGCTCATGAATTTATGGCTGCCGCGCTCTATGCCCTTGGCGCAGGCCACGAACGCCGCGCCTTCGCGCAGGAACGGCCGCGCCAGCCGCGCGACGCCGCGCATCGCCTGGGCCGGCACGACGCCCAGCACGATCTCGGCCTCCGACAACTCCGCGAGATCGGCCGTCGGCGCCACCGCGCTCGCAAGCGGCAAGCCCGGCAGATGGCGGCGGTTCTCCCGATCGCGCGCCAACGCCGCGACATGCTCGGGGTCATGTCCCCACAGCGCGACATGATCGCGCTTGAACGCCGCGACATTGGCGAGGGCCACGCCCCAGGCGCCGGCCCCGAGCACCATGACGCGGGCGCGGGTCATCGGGCGCCGATCCGCTGATTGTCGGCGCGCGCCCACAGCCGCTCGAAATTTTCGGTGAAGCTTTCGGCCAAGGACGGGCTCTCGATAACGATGAGGTCGTTGTCTTGATAATCCACGCCCGACACGCTGAAATTGGCCGAGCCGCTGCGCAAGACCCGGTGGTCGACGACGAAGGATTTAAGGTGCATCGGATCGCGCGAGCGACGCTTTTGCCGCAATTCGACATTGGGCGTCGCGGCGATTTGCAGGGCCGCGCTCTCCGAACGCCCCATCTGCTCGCCGTCGAGATAGACGCGCACATGCACGCCGCGCATCGCGGCGCGGCCAAGTTCCGAGATCAGCGCCCGGTCGGTCAATACATAGGCGGCCATGTCGATCGACGTTTTCGCGCTGGCGATCAGCCGCGCGTCGACGCTCTCGATCCCGGCGCCCGGCGCGTAATAGGTCCGCACGCCCGCGACGGCCGGCTCTCGCGCGAGCAGTCCGGCGGGCGGCGCCTGCGGCGCCAGCGCGAGGCCCGCGACGGCGACGGCGAGCAATGGACGCATGCGTTTAGGCCTTACCGTGGTGCAGGACGCCGGGGTTGGCGTCGAGCGGCCAGCGCGGACGGGCGGCGAAATCGAGATTGTCGGCGAGCCCCAGCTTGAAGCGCTCCAACCCGGCCCAGGCGATCATCGCGCCATTGTCGGAGCATAGCTCCGGCACGGGGGCGACGAAACGCAGCCCGGCCTCGGCGCAAAAGCGCGTGAGCGCCCGGCGAATGGCGCCGTTGGCGCCGACGCCGCCGCCGATGACGAGGCCGCGCGGGCTCCCGGCCGCGCCCGGCGACGACGCGCCCTGCTCGGCGAAAAGCCTCAGGCCCGCGCGCACGCGATCGACGATCACGTCGACGACCGCCGCCTGGAACGACGCCGCGACATCTCGTTTGTCGGTCTCGCTCGGCTCCTCGCCGAGCCGCAATAGCTCCTGGCGCACCGCCGTCTTGAGCCCGGATAGCGAGAAATCCGCGTTCGCGCGCCCGAGCATCGGACGCGGCAGGTCGAAACGACGCGGGTCGCCGTCGGCCGCCAGTTTTTCGATCGCCGGTCCGCCCGGATAGGGCAAATCGAGCATTTTGCCGACCTTGTCGAAAGCCTCCCCGGCGGCGTCGTCGAGGGTCGAGCCGAGACGCTGATAGGCGCCGACGCCGCGCACCGCGACAAGCTGCGTGTGGCCCCCGGAGACGATGAGGGCGAGATAGGGGAAGTCGATTCCGTCGGTCAGCCGCGCCGTCAGCGCATGGGCTTCGAGATGATTGACCGCGACGAATGGCTTGCCCGCCGCCATCGCCAGCGCCTTGCCGGTCGTGAGCCCCACCAAAATGCCGCCGATCAGCCCCGGCCCCGCCGCCGCCGCGATCACGTCGACGCCGGCGATGTCGGTCCGCGCGTCCCTGAGCGCGCGCAGGATTAGGCGGTCGAGCACCTCTATATGGGCCCGGGCGGCGATCTCCGGCACGACGCCGCCGTAAGCGGCGTGGCGGGCGATCTGGCTCATCACCTCATTGGCGAGAATTTCGCCGCCGTCGAAGCCGAGCCGTTCCTCGACGATGGCGACCGCCGTTTCGTCGCAGGTGGTTTCAATGCCGAGAACGCGCATGCAAGTCCTGTTGCGCGGGAGAGTTGAGCCTTGAGTCGGCGCCCGCGCGGATGACCGACAGCGTATAGCGACCAACGCGGCGGAGGCAAATGGGCCGGCGAGACGAACCGGCTAGGACGCCGGGACGCGCCGGCGCCGGTTTCGCTTCGGGGTTCGCCCAATCATCGAATCGCCCTTGATTCTAGGAAGCAAACCGATAGCACGCCTAAAATATAGGCTGTCCGCCTTGTTCTTGATCGGGGCGCCGAAGCGGGAGACGAATAATTCGTTACGCTTGCGTAAAGAAAAGGTAAAAAACTCTAATGGAGCGATCTTGAGCGAATCGTTAGCCTCCACTCAACAAATCGCCAAACGCGGAAGAATCATGCACATAAGGTCGAAGGAGCAACGAATGCCGAGAAGAGCCCTTACTTCGCTGCTCGCGCTGTGCGCGTTACAGGGCGCGGCGAGCGCGGCGGATCTTCCCGCGCAAAAGGCTCCTCCCGCGCCCGCCCCCCTGATGTTCAGCTGGGAGGGCGGATATCTTGGAACCCAGGCCGGCTATGGTTTCAACACCGTCAGGGAAAGCGGCTTCGATCCCATTCCCGGCTACGCCAACCTCGCCAATCCCGTCTCCTATTCGCAAAACTACAGTTCGCGCGGCCCCTTCAGCGGCTTCCATTTCGGCTACAACAGGCAATTCGGCCAGTTCGTGCTCGGCGCGGAAGCGGATTTCGACTTCACTGGCCAGCACACCGACAAGGTCTTGTACAACAGCCTCGGCGCCGCGCTTGGCGGCCCGACGCAGACCAATATCGCGGATAATCTGCGCTGGATGGCGCGGGCGCGCGCCGGCTACGCGGACGGGAGAACGCTGTATTATGTGACCGGTGGCCTCGTCAACGGAACCTCGACCGTTCAGCAGAACTACTGGGCGCTCAGCTCGCCAAACGCCCCCGTCGCGGACTATTTCAACATTCAGCGCTTCGGCTGGACCGCTGGCGCCGGCGTCGAATACGCCTTCACCGACGAGTGGTCGGGGCGGGTCGAATATCACCACAACGACTTTGGAACCGCCACCGTCAATTCCGTGCAGGTTCCCGGCCTCACGTTCCGCGAGAGATCGGCGGAAGACGTGGTGGGACTGGGCATAAGCTATCACATCGGCGCCCCCGGCGCGGCCGTCGCCGCGGCCTCGGCGCCGCCGGTCAAATACGAACCGCCGCCGCCGCCGGACCCGACCTTCATCGGCCGGCTCTATCATGGCTATAAGGACGAATGGGGCGCGCCGATCCCCGAAGATCCCAACGCGCCGCAGAGCCGCCGCGCCGGTTACGGCCCCGCCGCGCAGCCGTCGCCGCCCTACCCCTTCACCGAATGGCCCTATGGCGGCGCGACGCCGATCGCCGTTTCGTTGCCCAATTCGATCGACTCGCCGCTGATGAAGGCGCTGAGCCCGACGCCGGCGGGAAAATTCCTCGAGGACAACCACATCCAGGTCTACGGCTGGATCGATCCGGGCTTCAACATCAGCAATGCGCATTCGTTGCCGGGCGCGCTTGCCGGCGGCAACTCGCCCGCCGCCTATTCCTACCAGCCCAATCTGTTGCAACTCGATCAGGCCGTGGTCATCATCGAGCGCGTGCCGGACACGGTGCAGACGGACCATTGGGACTGGGGCTTCCGCCTCTCGCCGATCTACGGCGAAACCTATCGCTACACGACCGCCAACGGTTTCTTCAGCAAGCAATTGCTGAAATGGAATGAGTTCGCCGGCTTCGATCTTCCGATGTATTATGGCGAGGTGTATATTCCGAACATCATGGACGGTCTGATCATCAGGTTTGGCCGCTACATCTCGATGCCCGACATCGAGGCGCAGCTCGCGCCCAATAATTACATGTATTCGCACTCGATGACCTATGTCATCGACGGCTACACCAACCAGGGCGCGGCCGCGACCTTGCAGGTGAACAAGAACGTGATGCTGCAACTGGGTCTTTCGGTCGGCACCGACTCGGAATTCCAGAATGCGCGCAACGTTCATTATGCCGCGGTGCCGGGCGGCGTGCTCTACAGTCCCGTGCCCGGCGTGTTCGCCACAACCACCGGACAGCCCGCCTATAACGGCCAGGCCGACCCTGGCATCAAGCCGAGTTTCGTGGCTTGCGGCCGCTATCAGACCGACGACTCCCGGGACAATATTTATCTCTGCGCGAACGGCATCAACACGGGAACCTTTGGCTACAACAACCAGCAATGGTACGGCGGCTCGTTTTACCATACCTTCAGCGACCAGTGGCACATAGCGATCGAGTCCTGGCACATGCACGAGGACAATGTGCCGAACTCCCTCAGCCCGCTGGTCAGCACGGTCGCCAACCCATTCTATTACATGGTGAATGGCCCAAACCTCGCCCAGTGCGCGAATCAGCTGCAGGCGACCTGCACGGCGCGCGAATGGTCGGTCGTCACCTATCTCAACTATAAGTTCTCGCCGATGGACAATATTTCCTGGCGCATGGAGTATGTCGACGACATCACGGGGCAGCGCACCGGCATAAAGACGGCCTATTTCAACTATGCGGTGGGCTGGCAGCATTGGCTCTCGCCGCAGGTCGAGCTGCGGCCGGAAATCGCCTTCTACAATTCGCTCAACGCGCCGGCGTTCCAGCAGAATCCGCCGCTGCTCCAGACCAGCCCGACTAACATCGGCACCAAGAGCCATCTCGCGGTCTTCTCGGCCGATATGATCTGGCACTTCTAACGATATCAACGCTTCGCGGACGGGCGCCCGCCCGTTTCGCGAAGCGTCCGAAACAGCGCGCGACGTTATGGAGCAGATATGGAGAAATATGTTTGCATCTCTCCGCCGCGCTTCATTTCGCGCCGAACCCCGACGATATGAAGGCCGTCGCCAGCCGGCGGCGACGACGCCTGGGACTCGCTTCCAATTGAAATCATAGCAAAATAAAGGACCGCAGGGGAGCGAGACGCGATATCCCCGTGATATTTTCGGGCGAATTTTTCATCCGGACCATAACGGAAATTGATCAAATCGATAGCCAACCGCCGCATGCTTGTTTATGATACGAATCATGTGAAAGGTTATGTTGACAACGCGGAGCGGGGTGACCGAGGACGGCGGGCCGCGCGAGCTGGCGGTTTCGAATTTCGCAATGTCTTGAGCGACTTGGTTTTTCCGCTCGAACCGTCGTGGAGCGATCATGGACGCGTTCACATCCAACAACGCCGCTTACGCGACCGCCAACACCCGTGCCGACGGCAAGCGGGTTCTGATCGTCGACGCCGAGCAGGCGTCGGTCAAATTATTGCGCGAGGCGTTGATCGCCGAGGGCTATGAGACCGCGCAGACGAGTTCCGGCGGCGAGGCCATCGTTCTGGCTATTTCCTGGCAGCCGACGCTGATCGTCCTGGATATTAATCTGCCTGATATCGACGGCCGCGAGGTTATTCGCGTCCTTCGCAAGCATTCTCCCGTCGCGATCATCGCGCTGTCCGCGCGCGATCATGAATCTGAAAAGATCGCGACATTGGATCTTGGCGCCAACGACTTCATTTGCAAGCCGATCAGGATCGGGGAACTTCTGGCGCGGGCGCGAGCGGCGCTGAGAACGCGCATAAACTTCGAGCCGGTCACGCTCGTCTATCAGGCCGGGCATCTCACCATAGACGCCGCGACGCGAACCGTGACGCTGCGCGGGCAAACGCTGAGATTTACTTCCAAGGAATTCGAGGTGCTGCATATTTTGGCGAGCGCCAACGGGCGGGTCGTCACGCAGCGCCAGCTGATCGAACTGGTTTGGGGTCCGGCCAGCGCCGATAGCGTTCAATATCTCAGGGTTTTCATCGGCCGGCTGCGGCGGAAAATCGAGGACAACCCCGATGACCCAAGGCTCCTCGTCACCGAGCGCGGCGTCGGATACCGTCTGATTCTCGGCGGTCCCGTGCATTCCGAATAGCAGCGCGGGCCGCGCGTTTTCGCGCATTTTCACTCATGGCGGCGCAAGCACGCGCGACGGCGCATCGTGGCGAATCATCGAAAACGCGGGCGGAAAGAGGCTTCGCGCCGCTGAGGACGGCCCCGACCGTCCGCCACCGAAATCAACATAAACAATGATATGAAATCCAAAAAATCGGCATTAGGAAAGCGGCGAAGAGTCTCAACCTGGCTCATCGCATTGGCGGATTTTAGACAATGGTATTATTTTATAACTTATTATTTTCAAATGACTTTTTAGAACGGTGTGTCTTTATGGTTACACTTGTAAAGATTCGTAAGGGAATGATATATCAACAATTATTTGGCCGCCGCGAATTGTTATGCGAATGCAAAAACCACACATCTTGCCACCATACTGCTCATTTCTGTCTCAAAACTGGACGATGCGAGGACGGCGCGCGACGTCAAAGCCGGCCGCGCCGCCGGCGCTCGGCTCGAACGAATATTACCAATATATTTCAATGTGTTGATTGGCCAGCGCCAAACCCAAGTCGGATTCGAGCCGGCGGCGCGGGGAGAAAACCGCTATTGCCTCTTGGTATAAGTTTGGACAAGCCTCCTCGATAAGCCCTAAATTTAAGCAATGTGAACGCTCAAGCAAGTTTCTGAATGTTATGGTCACGCCTTCGATGTTAAAAAAAACATAATGGAACGAATCCGGCGACCCGGGCACCTTCGATGGCGGAGCGAGACTTCATCTGACTCGCAACTGAATTGAGGGGAATTTCCATGCCGAAAAGGGCAATATCATGGGCGGCGCTGCTGATCGCTCTTCCGGGCGTCGCGCTAGCGGCGGACCTGCCAAATAGAAAGGCCCTGCCGCCGCCGCCGCTGATGTTCTCGTGGGACGGCATCTATCTCGGCTCGTCGTTCGGCTACAACTTCGCCACGATGAACGAGCAGGCCTACGATGTGCTGCCGGGCTCCGCCAACGGCCTGCCCGTCTCGACCCTCACGGGTCCGGCCGGCTACCAGCAGTTCTATTCGCCGCGCGGCGTGCTGACAGACTTCCACGTCGGCTATCTCAAGCAGTTCGGCCATTTCGTGGCGGGCGGCGAGTTTGATGTCGGCTTCAGCCCGAGCAACACCGCCAAGACCCTGACCAACGGTTTGTCCGCCGCCATGCCGGGCGGAACCGCCTCCTTCGGCGGCGGTACGCCCTACACCGTGCCCGCCGGCGTCGCGCCGTTCCAGACCGCCATCCAGGACAATGCGCGTATTTCGCTGATCGGCAAGGCCGGCTATGCGGACGGCCGCTCTCTCTATTACGCCCTCGGCGGTCTGGTGATCGGCTCCACGTCGGTGCAACACAATTATTGGGGCATGCCGACCTCTTACGTGGTGAACTCTTACGGGAGCATTAATCCCAACAACGACATCAGCAATGTGGAGCGCTTTGGCTGGACCGTCGGCGCCGGCATCGAATACGCCTTCACCGATCACTGGTCGGCGAATGTCGAATTTCGCCACAGCGACTTCGGCACGGGGCAATACACCTCGACCGGCAACCAATATTCGGGCCTCAACATTCCCGGCAATGTCAATTCGCCCGGCGGCGGCATTTTCGGCCTGACCTTCAGGGAGCACGAGACCGAGAACAACGTCCGCCTCGGCATCAACTATCACATTGGCGCGCCGGAAGCGCCGGTCATGGCCGACGTGGCGCCCAAGGGCCCGACGACCCCCGTCGTCGTCACGCCGCCGCCGCCGCCGGACCCGACCTTCATCGGCCGCCTCTATCANNCTCCGCCCGACGTTCCCGGCGCGCCGCCGAGCCGCCGCGCTTACTTCCCGCCGGCGCCCGAGACTTCCGGCCCCTATCCCTTCACCGAATGGCCGTTCGGCGGCGGAAACGCGATCGGCGCGACGATCCCCAACTCGGTTGACAGCCCGCTGATGACCGCCCTGGCTCCGACCGCGGTCGGCGGCTGGCTCAGCGACAATCACATCCAGATCTATGGCTGGGTCAATCCTGGCTTCAACCTCAGCAACACCCATACGTTGCCGGGCCAAATCACCGGCGGCAACAACCCCGCCGCTTACTCCTATGTGCCCAATGTCATCCAGCTCGATCAGGTCGTGACGATCTTCGAGCGCCTGCCCGACACGGTGCAGCAAGACCATTGGGACTGGGGTTTCCGCTTCTCGCCGCTGTTCGGCGAAACCTATCGCTACACCAC
>PLAI01000151.1 GCA_003134075.1 Methylocystaceae bacterium
GTGAAGCAGAAGGCGAACCTCGGAAGAGAGATATCGCAGCTGCCCCTGTCCGTGAACGCGCTCTACGCCATCCACGATATGACGGACGACGAGGTGTCCCTGTGTCTCGAGGACCACTACACGCGAAGCAGTATCACCGTCATCGATAAGAGTCAGTTCGTAAAGAAATCAAAGAAACCCCAGCCCGTCATCAATCCGAACGCCACCGCGGCATCGATAACCAGCTGGTTGAACAAGTGGCGTAAGCCTACGGTTCCCTCTACCGACAAGCGACGGCTCGAGTTCATCACCATAAAGGCAGACGCAACCGTATACGACTTTGACAAGAGCGAGGGCTCGTTCGCGGGCCGGACCACCGTCGACCAACTGAAGGCGATACAGGAAAAGATCGTCGCCCTTCTCAAGGGGGAAGACGCCCACGTCCTCGTGGTTTCGAAGCTCTCGGACATCGCGAAGGGACACGAAAAGAGGAAGCAGGCAGCGATGGACGCCGCATCAAAAAAGAAGACTCGGAAATAGGGGCGAATGCTAACTGGGCGGGCGATATTGGGTACGGCCGGTTTATGAGCCGTAAGCCGATGGCAGATACAGCGCGCAGCACTTCCGAGATGCGCCACTACCGGACGATGACCATGCGCCCTGAGAGCGGACCCGCGAAGAGACCGCGTAGATCAGATTTTGTCCGATAGGAGATCAATGCAGGGTCGGGGGCGATAATGCCGCCTCGCATCGAGCCAAGGTCGCCTCTTGCTCTGCGAGCTCAGCCATGAGCGCCGGCCTTTCTGCCCCGTCAGCGCCCGAGATTGCGGTTCTAAGCCGAATCACATCGCTGACGAAAAGTTCGATAATGAGAGCGTGGATGATGTCTTTGGCATCGTCATCAACTACCATGCGCCGTGT
This sequence comes from Methylocystaceae bacterium, assembly GCA_003134075.1. Taxonomy (GTDB): domain Bacteria; phylum Pseudomonadota; class Alphaproteobacteria; order Rhizobiales; family Beijerinckiaceae; genus Methylocystis. Next base: position 901 of record PLAI01000151.1, read on the forward strand.
TCCTTATCGTGGTCAGGTATTCGGCTCAGCGCGTCAGCGCTGAACCTTTTAGGCGGCAGAAGCAAACCCTGGGCCAAGCCCCCCTGCCGAGTTGCGATGCTCGAGATCGGGTAATCAACAGTAACCGGATCTGCACATTGGTAGCGGCTGCGCAGCTCGGCGCCATTAGCGGTCATGCGCCGAGATTTTGCTCCTAACGTCCACATCGCGTAATTCATTGATTTTATTGGTAAAGTTTTCGCATGAAATTTGCTTATTTGATCGAGAATTTTGAGTCGAGGGGCCGTTTCGGCCTAGTCCTCGTCTTGGGTAAAAAGGGCCGAAAATGACAGAGGACGGTGAAACCCCGGTCGAAGGGCGACCATCCGCAGGCGCCGCGCGGCGGGACGGAAGTCGGGTGCGGCGACTCGGCAAAGAGCGCTCCCGAGCGCCAAGCCACCGGCCGATCCGGCGCGCCCCGCCGCCCAATCTCGCGGGATTTTTCGACTCGCCTCAGCGCAACCTAATCGGCGGCCTCGTTTTCATTCTCTTCGTAACGACTGTGGCGACGCTCGCGTACATGTCGCAAGGCTGGAGCCTGCGCGATGCATTTTACATGGTCATCGTGACACTTTACACGGTCGGCTATGAAGAAGTTAAACCAATCAATTCTACATTTCTTTATTTCGTAACAATCACATTGATCCTTCTTGGCTGTACGGGAATGATCTTCCTTACTGGTGTCGTCGTCCAGTTCTTCACACTCAACCAGATCAACAAAATCGCAGGACAGAAGAAAATGGAGCAACAGATCGAGCAGATTAAGGGCCATGTCATCGTCTGCGGCTTTGGGCGAGTTGGCATTGTGCTGGGTCAGGCGCTGCGGCGCAGCAGCGCCAGTTTCGTTGTCATCGAGGAGAGCGAGGCGCGGATCGCCGAGGCCCGCGCGGCCGGCTATCTCTGCCTTTGCGGCGATTCGGCCAGCGAAGATATGCTGATCGCCGCCGGCGTCAAACGCGCTCATGCGCTCGCCAGCTGTTTGGCCAATGATGCGCTGAATATTCTCGTGACGCTCACTGCGCGAGCGCTGAATCCAGACATTTTAATCGTCGCGCGCGGCGACAAGCCGAGCACGGAAAGTAAATTACTGCTAGCCGGCGCCGATCGCGTCGTGTTGCCGGAATATATCGGCGGCGAACGCATCGCCGAGCTTTTCCTGCATCAAGAGTCGGCGCGGTTGATGGACAATCTCGAAAAATCTCACGGGTTTCAGCGCGCCTTGCGCAATTTCGGCATGGATCTGCAGGCCCACGCCGTCGCGCCGCGCAGCTCGGCGTCGCGGATGACCGTCGGCGCGCTGGAGCGGCAAGCAAAGGGCGCATTTTTCATCATCCAGATCAACCGCGCCGACGGCGATGTGCATCTCAACCCGCCGGAGAGTGAGAGTATGCATGAAGGCGACACGGTTCTCACACTCGGCAGACCGGATCGCGGCGCCGCGGTCGCCAATCTGTTTGAGTCCCGCCAACTCGGCGGCGCGCGCAATCTCTAAGTCAATCGTTGCAGCACGTTGCCCGCCCCCGCGACCCTATGCCCGCGCCAGTCCGGCGACATGTTTACGCGTGAGGACCCGCACGCCGCCCAAGCGTCGACCTCCTTGCATTGGAGATCGGCCGCTTCGGGTCAACCCGCGCCGTGGGCGCATTATTCGAACGGGTCCGCTGAACCC
>PLAI01000253.1 GCA_003134075.1 Methylocystaceae bacterium
TTGCGCAGCAACCGCGCCGCGACATAGCCGTCGCCGCCATTATTGCCGGGCCCGCACAGCACCAAAACGCGCCGCCCGCTGCTCTTCTGCAAGATTTGATTGGTCGTGCGCGTGATCGCGGCGGCGGCGTTCTCCATCAGCGTCATGCTCGGCACGCCGCGGGCGATGGCGAGGCTGTCGGCGCGCGCCATCTGGCTGGTGGTGAGAATCTCGATTGGATAAGGGCCCTGGGTCATCGCGTGATCGTGGCAAAAGCGAGGGCGCGCCGCAATGGGGTCGCGGGGAATTGTTGGAGTTCGAGCGATTCGCCGGCGCGCCGTCATGCGCGAAATTCGCCTTAAAAGCCGCTTTTCGAACCGGCGATACTATCGGTCGCCGAAGCGAGGCCCGACAAACGGGTCGGCGAACCCCATGCACGATCTTCTTGGCGCCGCGGCCATTGGGCGCGTTAGTCGAAATTTATTCTCTCCTTCTCTATCACCAGAGGAAATTGCCTCGAATAATTTAGAAGCAGCCCAATATATTCCCCGACCACCCCCAACGCGAACAGCTGTATAGAGCCCAGAAAGAATATTGAAATCAGCACCGGAGCGACGCCGATGGGCAAACTATACCAAAAAATGAGTTTGGCGGCCAAATAAGCGAGGCCGACGACAAAACTCAGCATCGAGACGAAAAAACCCAAGAAAATCATAAGACGCAAGGGCGCCCGCGAATAACTGAACAACCCCAGCAACGCATAGTCGGCCAGCGAGAACAAACTATAGCTTGATCGCCCGGTTTGGCGCGGCGGCTGATCATATTCCACCACCGCCCGCTCGAATCCGACCTCCGCGACAAGTCCGCGAAAATATGGCTCGGGTTCCCTAAGCCCACGCATCGCGTCGACCACGCATTTGTCGTAGAGGCCGTATCCCATATAATTCGGGATCTGCTCAACTTTCGACAGCTTTTTCATGACCTTATAATATGCGTCGCGCGCCAGTCGCCAGAGCATGCGATCGTCGCTGCTTCGCTTGACGGCGATGACGACCTTGGCGCCTTCCCGCCAAAGCTTGACCATGCTCGGAATCAGGGCGGGCGGAGTCTGAAGATCCGCCACTATCGGGATCGTGGCGTCGCCCTTTGATTGCAGCATTGCGTGGAACGGCGATCGCGCGGGTCCGAAATTGCGTGAATTGACGATAATTTTAATGCGCCTGTCAGACGCCGCGATCTCGCGGAGAATCGCCACGGTGCGATCTTGCGAGCAATTGTCGATAAAAATATGCTCGTAATCATATTGCGGCAACTCGGCCGTCATGACCGCGCGCACCGCCTCGCTGCACCGTGCGATGCCGGCTTCTTCATTGTAGCAAGGCGTAATGATGCTTAGAACGGTCATGTTCATTTCCGATGAAGGCCGCGATCGACCGGGCGCCCGAAGGCGTAATAGAAAACTAACGCCATCACGTTAAAAATATGCAACGGCCGGGGATGAACAGCCGTTTCCTCGCGAGGCCATGACGAGCGGCCATGCGCCTTGGCGCCCACCAACAGGATAAGAAATGAGACTCGCGAAGCGTTGCGTCGCCTGCGATGGCGATCGCCTCGGACATGTGCCGGCGGTTCTGATGCCGTTCGTCGCCGACAGGATTTTCGGATGGCGGCCGGCGGAGATTAGTCCGGAATGGGGCTTGCGGGACATTCCCGCGGGCATGGCCTGCAGCATTTGCAAAACAACGATGTGCGAGGACTGCGGCATGCTGTTTCTCGACATGCGTTTCGATGACGAGGAGATGGCGGCGCTCTATGCGGATTATCGCGGAGAGGCCTACACTCGCGAGCGTGATCGCTTTGAGCCGGGCTATGCCGCGCGCAATGCGATCATGCTCGAGGGAAGCGCCTATATCGGCCAAATCGAGGCGATTCTGGAGCCCTATCTCGGCGCGAAGCCGCGCGTGCTCGACTGGGGCGGCGACACGGGCGTCAACACGCCTTTTCGCTCGCGCGCCATGCAACATGATGTCTACGACATTTCCAATCGCCCGATGGTCGAAGGCGCGCGCTCCGTCGATCTGGATACCGTGAAGGCTAGTGTTTACGACCTTATCGTGTTCAGTCACGTGCTGGAGCATGTTCCCTATCCGCGAGAGTCTCTTCGCGAGATCGCGAACGCGATGCGCCAGGAGACTATTCTTTACGTCGAGGTTCCGCATGAAGAGGTCGTGCGCCTGAGCGAGAATCCGGCCCAACGTCTGGATCGCAAGCGCCACTGGCATGAACATATCAACTTCTTCACGCCGTCCGCGCTCGACGCGGTCTGCGAAGATGTTGGCTTAAGCATCATCGAGCACCAATCGTTTCCCATCGCGGCCGCCGGCAAGAACAGCCATGTCTTTTCGATCCTGGCGCGCCGATCAACGCGAGCCGCTGTTGCCTAACCGTCGTTAACGCCGCGTTAACGCCGTTCCCCTAGCTATGGCGCGAGGCGAGCGCACGCCGCGCGGCGAGGAAATTCGCGACGCGTCGCATGAACGTGAAGGGCGCCGATTCCCCTCGCATGTTCGGCGATCCGTTCTCCCGTTCGACGCAAATGGGAAACCCCTCTTCTCGAAACTTGGACGCGCTCCCGGGACTAAAACGATGATCGTCAAAACCATCGCCTTCGATCTCGACGGGACGCTCATCGAAAGCGCTTCGCTCGTGGGCGACATCCTCAATTCGATGCGTCTCGAAAAGGGGCTCGCGCCTTTAGGTTCCGACCGCTATCGAGTCTGGAGCAGCAGAGGCGGAAGCTATCTTGTCGGTCATGCCCTCGAGGCCGGTCCGGAATCGGTCGGCCCGCTGCTCGACGAATTTCGTCGCCGCTACCACGAGCTTCCGACGCCCATGGAAAGCGTGTTCCCGGGCGCGCGGGAACTGCTGGAGCGGTTGACCGACGCAGGCCGCCTCCTCGCGATTTGCAGCAACAAGCCGCAACGGCTCTGTCACAAGCTCCTGGACGAGACTGGTCTCATTCGCTTCTTTGGAGCCATCGTCGGTGGAGACACGCTCGACAAGAGCAAACCGGACCCAACTCCCTTAACATATGCGCTGTCTCGGCTGGGTGGAGAGACTGACACGGCGTTGATGATTGGCGACAGCGCCGTGGATCAACGAACCGCCGACGCGGCGGGCGTTCGCTTCGTCTTCTTTACCGGCGGCTATGACGACGGCGTGGATCGCGCGAAGGCGTATCGCGTGTTCGATGCGCTTGGCGAAGTCGCGTCGATCCTCGAACCGGGAGCGAAGCCGGCGTTTGCCGCGCCACATGGCTTTGGCCTTGATCGCGGCCTGGTTGAACAAACCAAGTCGGCCTAGCGGCGATGGAAACTCGGGGCTGGTCCTTTTCGCGGGATCTCGAAGCGGTCATTGATCTTGCCCGGGACGCTCTTCTTGATCTCGATGGCGGACGCCTGTTCATCACCGGAGGAACGGGCTTCATCGGTTGCTGGCTGCTCGAATGTCTTCGTCATGCCGAGCAAACTCTCGGGCTGCGGCTGCGAGCGACGATCCTGACCCGAAGCGTCGACGCCTTCAAGAGGAAGGCCCCCCATCTCGCCGAGCATCGCGGGTTCACATTCCTGACCGGAGACGTCCAGGATTTCGACTTCCCGGATGGTGAGTTCACGCATGTCGTTCACGCGGCTGCCGACGCGAGCGCGAAGCTCAACGCCGAGGATCCGCTGCGGATGTTCGACAGCGTCATCGCCGGCACGCGTCGGGCGCTGGAGTTCGCCGTCGCCAGCAGAGCGCGGCGTTTTCTTCAACTCAGCTCCGGCGCGGTATATGGCCGTCAGCCCCCGGACATGACGCATGTCGACGAGCGATGGATGGGCGCGCCGGATTGCGGCGCGCCGGTGAATTCATACGCGGAGGCCAAGCGCGCCGCTGAAATGCTTTGCGCGCTCTATGCCAAGCAATTTGGCGCCCAGATCTCGATCGCGCGCATTTTCGCCGTGCTCGGTCCCTATCAGACGCTCGACGCGCATTTCGCGGACGGCAATTTCATCAACGACGCCATGCACGGCCGCGCGGTCGTCGTTCAAGGCGACGGACGTGCGTGCCGTTCCTATCTCTATGCTGGCGATCTCGTGGTTTGGCTGTTGCGATTGCTCACGCGTGGAGAAGCGGGCCGCGCCTATAATGTCGGGTCCAGCGAGTCCGTGACCATCGGACAACTCGCCGCCCGCGTCGCCGCGTTGATCGGAGACGGCGACTATAAAATTCTCGGCGCGGCGGACGCGGGTTGGAATCCGGGCCGCTACACGCCGTCGACCGCGGCGATCGAGCGCGACCTTGGCGTGACGCGCACGGTCTCGCTCGACGATTCCATTCTTCGAACCGCGCTCTGGAACGGATGGAAGCCTTCCCATTGAGAAAATAGTCGGATTGAGTCGCGACATTCCCATGGGGCGCCACGCTTTCCACAGCTGTTTTTCGAAGGCTTTCAACCCCACGCGATTCTGCGCTAAAAGGCCGGTTCGTCTTCGAATCGGGATAATCGCATGACCACCAGCATAATCGAACGCATCAGCGCGGAACTCGCCGCGCAACCCTGGCAGGTGGAGGCGGCGGTGGCTTTGCTGGACGGCGGCTCGACCGTGCCTTTCATCGCCCGCTACCGCAAGGAGGCGACCGGCACGCTCGACGACACGCAGCTACGCCGCCTCGACGAGCGATTGCGCTATTTGCGCGAGCTGGAGGAGCGCCGCAAGGTCATTCTCGAATCGATCGAGGCGCAGGGCAAACTCAACGACCAGCTTCGCGCGCTGATTCTGGACGCCGACAACAAGGCGCGCCTGGAGGACATTTATCTTCCGTTCAAACCCAAGCGGCGCACCAAGGCGCAGATCGCCATCGAAAGCGGCCTGGCGCCGCTCGCCGACGCGCTGCTCTCCACGCCGGAGCAAGATCCAAAAACGCAGGCGGCGCCCTTCGTCAACGCAGACAAGAATGTCGCGACCATCGAGGCGGCGTTGGAAGGCGCGCGCGCCATTCTGGTGGAGCGCTTCGCCGAGGACGCGGATCTGATCGGCGCGTTGCGCGAGGCGTTCTGGTCGCAAGGCGCTCTGAAATCGAAGGTGCGCGAAGGCAAGGAAGTCTCGGGCGTGAAGTTCTCGGATTATTTCGAATTTTCCGAGCCGCTGACCAAGCTTCCCTCGCATCGCATTTTGGCGCTGTTTCGCGGCGAGAAGGAAGAGTTCCTCGATCTCGAAATGATCCCCGAATCGGAGCCCGGCGCCGGCGGCTATGAGAGTCGAATCGCGCGGCGCTTTTCGATCGAGGATCGCGGACGCTCCGGCGATCGCTGGCTCGCCGAGACCGTGCGCTGGGCGTGGCGCACCAAGATCGAGTTGCATCTGGGCGTCGATGCGCGCGCGAGATTGTTTCGGCTGGCGGAGGATGAAGCGATCAACGTCTTCGCCAGCAATTTGCGCGCTCTCTTGCTCGCCGCGCCGGCCGGAGCAAGAGCGACGCTCGGACTCGACCCCGGATTTCGCACCGGCGTCAAGGTCGCCGTCGTGGACAATACGGGCAAGATCGTCGCCACCACGGCTGTTTATCCGCATGAACCGCAGCGGCGCTGGGATGAAGCCTTGGGCCTGCTGGGCAGGCTCGCGCGCGAGCACAAGGTCGAACTCATCGCGATCGGCAATGGCACGGCCTCGCGCGAGACCGACAAATTGGCCGGCGAGCTGATCGCCAGGAATCCCGAACTTAAACTGACCAAGATCGTTGTGTCGGAAGCGGGCGCCTCGGTCTATTCGGCTTCCGAATACGCCTCGCGCGAATTGCCCGATCTCGACGTGTCGCTACGCGGCGCCGCCTCGATCGCTCGGCGCTTGCAGGATCCGCTCGCGGAACTCGTGAAGATCGACCCCAAATCCATCGGCGTCGGTCAATATCAACACGATGTCTCCGAAGCCAAACTGTCCCGCTCGCTTGACGCCGTGGTGGAGGATTGCGTCAACGCGGTCGGCGTCGATGTCAACACGGCCTCGGCGCCGCTGCTCGCCCGCGTTTCCGGCATTGGCGAATTGCTGGCCGCCAATATCGTCGCCTTTCGCGACGCCAAGGGATCGCTGCGCAGCCGCGCCGCGCTGAAGGAAGTGCCGCGCCTTGGACCCAAGGCCTTCGAGCAAAGCGCGGGCTTTTTGCGGGTGATCGACGGCGACGATCCGCTCGACCGTTCCGGCGTGCATCCCGAAGCCTATCCCTTGGTGCGACGCATTCTCGCGGCGACCAAGAAAGACATTAAGTCGCTCATCGGCGACGTCGCGACCTTGCGGGCTCTAAACCCCTCGCAATTCGTGGACGAAAAATTCGGCTTGCCGACGGTGGCCGACGTGCTCGCGGAACTGGAGAAGCCGGGCCGGGATCCTCGTCCCGCTTTCAAGACCGCGACTTTCCAGGAGGGTGTCGAGAAGCTGACCGATCTCAAACCGGGAATGATTCTCGAAGGCGTCGTCACCAATGTCGCGGCCTTCGGCGCCTTTGTCGACATCGGCGTGCATCAGGACGGACTTGTGCACATATCGGCTATGTCGAAGACCTTCATCAAGGATCCCCGCAGCGTCGCCAAACCCGGAGACATCGTGCGCGTGAAAGTCCTGGAGGTCGACGCCCCGCGCAAGCGAATAGCTCTCAGCATGCGACTTGACGACGAAGCGGCGCCGCGCCCTCAAGCAGCCGGACGCGCCGCCGCGCCGACCGGAAAACGCCAGTTCGAAGTGCCGCGCGACAAACAACCGGCTGGCGGCGGCGCGTTGGGCGACGCATTGCTGGCGGCGATGCGCGCCTCCAAGACGGGATCGAAATAGACGCGCCGCCGCGCGCCGAGAGTTCAGGCGGTTTTGCTCAGCTTCGCGCCTTCTCCCGCCCAGGGGTTCGTGTGTTCGAAACGCACGATAAACGCCGTTCTTTCCGCGAGCGGTTCGGGTAGAAGGGCGAGGGCCGCGCGCTCGTCCGCTTGCGCGCCTAGCACGGGAACGACCCAGTTTAGCTGTTCGAACGCATTTGGATCGTCGAACGCGCCATCGCAAATGATCGCGTCGATTTGTCCCATCTCGCCCCGCAGCAGCCTGCGCATGATTCTGTTCCTCGACGCGCCATCGGGTTTGGCGGCGTCGTAACTTGGAAGGGCGAGAATCACCTCCTCGCGCGTTTGAACAACGAAATCGGCGCCGGCTTCCCGATCGACGAAGGAGCCGAGCGCGGCGTCTTTCGGGTCCGCGTCGACCAAGGCGATGTCAAGCCGCGCCGAACTCAGCGCCAAGGCGAGGTTGATGGACATAATCGTTCGCGCATGGTCATTGGCCTCGCCGACAAAGGCGATGATTTGCGGCTCGTCGGAGCCGTCGATCAACGACTGGAAATGAGAGGCGATGGCGTCGAGTTCGCTTCCATCCTCTGGACGGCGCGCCACCGGTATCCCCAGGCGAGCCAATTCAATTCGTGATCGCGGGCCGAGGTTGGGACGAATGATGAATTGCGTCGCGTCCGTGATCGTAAACCGCGTCGGCTCGCGCGCGGCTTCATCGCTTGGGGCGGAGGTCAACGTCGTTCGACCGGCGCCGTTTCGCATTTCGAGGAATACGCTCAGCGCGCCGCCGAGCAGGCCGCCCAGCACGAAGCCCGCCGCCATCATCAAGCCCGCGCCGGGAGGAAAGCTGCGCGCGGCCGGCGGCGTCGCGGTCGTGACGATGTGAGTGCTCATCAGATTGCTCGGCTGCGCTTCCTCGGTCTGGCGCGAGCGCGCGAAGAACGACTGATACAAGCCGCGATTGACGTCCACTTCGCGTTCCAGGTCTCGCAGCTTGACGGAGGCTTGAGCGGCGACGAGCGCGCGTTGGCGCAATTGCTCCACGTCGCCCCGCAATCGTTCCTCGACATTGCGAGCCTGTTCGAAATCCTTGCTGCTGGAGGCGCGAATGCGCTCAAGTTCGATGTCGATGAGGCGGCGCAGTTCGTTCACCCGGGCCTCGGCGTTTTTCACGCTCGGATGCCGTGGGCCAAGCTCCGCGGAAAGCTCGGCGATTTTTTCGAGCGCGGCCGTCTGCTGCGTGCGCAAATTGGTCAGGCTCGGCGCGTTCAGCGTCGCCGTCAGCATTCCAAGATCGGCGCCGGGCGCGCGGGCGCGCCTGAGCAGTTCGAAGCGCGCGCGCGCGTCCTCGAGCCGCGTGCGCGCGTAACTCAATTGTTGATTGAGCTCCTTCAGACTTTGCTCGTCGACATATTGCTCTCGCGTGCCCACGAGCCCGTTCGCGGCCTTGTAGTCCTCCACCTGCCGCTCGGCGGCGAGTAGCCGGTCGCGCATCTCGCCGAGACTGGCGCTGAGGGAGTTCGTGGCCTGCTTGGCGGCTTCCGTCTGCATGGACAGACGCACGTCGTTATACGCTTGAGCGACGCCGTTCGCGATTCGGGCGGCCTTTTCAGGACTGCTGCTCGTCGCCGAGATTTCGATGATGAACGTGCGTTCGGGGCGGCGGATCACGACGCGCTGAGCGAGAGTTCGCTCGGCGTTTAGCGCGCCCTCGGAGTCGCCCGCCGAAGAAGGCGGCCGTCCAAAGAGCGTGCTCAACAAGCCGCCGCCGCCGGCGAATTCGGGATCGGCGCCAAGTCTTTTCTTGGTTACGACGCGCTCGAGCACGACGCGGGAGGTCAGAATTTTCGCCTGGGTCTCGACGAAATTTATGAAGCCGGTCGAATCCTCGTGCGAGGCCGAGTCTTCCTTCTCGAGGCCAGGCAGTCCGTGTGGATCAAGATATATTTGCGCGGTCGCGACGTAGCGCGGCGTGAGCGTCTTGGTCGCGACGAATCCAAGGAGCGCGCCCGACATCGCTATCGCGAGAATCAACCCCTTGCGCCGCCACGCAAGACGCCAAGCCTCGTTAAGAGCAAATTTCCTGTCTTCCGATCCAATGCGGAGCGAAGGCGTCGGATCAGAGTCGTTATTGGCTCCGCCGCGATAATCCAACATGCCAAGTCGTCCGTTCGAGCGCCGTTGTGATTGTCTGATTTCGAAGCGTCCCGTCGACCCGGAGATTATCGTTTTCATGGTTAAGAAAAGGTTCCGCAAGGCTGCTCAGCCTTGAAAATTCAAGGAGACTTGATCGCCTCGCACGCTCGTCGGCGTTTACCCTTTTTCGTAAATTTGTCGCGAATGAACAGGTCGGGGCTTTCGCTTCCTCAACGGAATGCTACCTTGTGATCGCATAGAGGATGCGATGCAGCTCATTATCAGGCAAGCCCTTGATCAATACGGTCGGCTCTCCGTGCCCGCCGCGTCTCTCGACGATGCCGCGGATTTGTTCGGCGCCGGGCTCGCTTCCTTTACCGTGGTTCAGCTTATGCTCGCGCTCGAAGAAAAATTAGGCGTCGAGTTTCCGGACCGGATGCTGAACAGAAAGAGCTTCTCGTCGATAGCCGCGATTTCGGCCTGTTTGACGGAACTGACTTCGGAAAAAGCCGTTGCGTGAAGTTGTTGCCAAAATGACGCGCCGCCCTCGCTTGCGCGAGGGCCGGCCGCTGGATCGTTCGCCGACTCCGCCGCTCAAGGCAAGGCTTAGAGTCTGAGATGTGCGATTCATGCTCTTCTTTCCTGGATCGACTGTTCGCGAGAGGCGTTTTGCACGCCACGGGCGTCGACGGGCTTTACGCCCGCGGCGAATGTTTCGAGAAGGTCATTTCGGGGCTCGACAGGGTTATTTCGCGCCATGGCGCGGCGCATCGCGCCGAGATCATTCGATTTCCGCCGGGAATGAGCCGCGCGCTGTTCGAGCAGAGCGGCTATATGAATTCGTTCCCGCAACTGGCCGGCTCGATTCACGGCTTCGTCGGCGATGAACGCGATCACCTCGCCTTGCTCGACAAAATCCATAACGGCGAGACGTGGACCGATCGGCAGGTCGCGACCGACGTCGTGCTGACGCCGGCCGCTTGTTATCCGCTTTACCCCATCGTGTCGAAGCGAGGCCCGGTCCGGGCGGATGGGCTCTATTTCGACGTCCAATCCTATTGCTTCCGTCACGAGCCCTCGAAGGATCCCGCGCGGATGCAGATGTTTCGCATGCGGGAATATGTTTGCGTCGGAACTCCAGATCAGGTCATGGCCTTCAGGGAGCAATGGCTGGAGAAAGGACGCGACTTTGCCCGAGAACTCGCCTTGCCGCACGAGGTCAATGTCGCCAACGACCCGTTTTTTGGGCGCGGCGGGCGCGTCATGGCCTCCAGTCAACGCGAACTCGGATTGAAGTTCGAGCTTCTCGTTCCGATCGAGAGCGGCGATGAACCGACGGCGTGCGTGAGCTTCAATTATCATCAGGACCATTTCGCGTCGATGTGGGGAATCGAGCTGGCCAGCGGCGAAGCGGCGCACACCGCCTGCGTCGGTTTTGGCATGGAGCGGTTGGCGCTCGCATTGTTTAAACACGATGGACTCGACCTGGACGCCTGGCCGTCCCCGGTCCGCGCCGCTCTGGCTCTCTAGGGTTGGACGGACGCGAAATGGACCGGCGCGATTGGCCGCGCCGCATCGCGCTTGCCGTTCGCGCCGACGCCCCTATAGTGGCGCCAAAGCGGAAAGCGACATGAGCATCCCTCCTCTTCGAATCGGCACGCGCGGCAGCCCCTTGGCGCTGGCGCAAACACATCAGACGCGGGCGCTGCTGGCCAAGGCCCACGGCGTCGCGGAAGATCATTTTTCAATCGAGGTGATCCGCACGACCGGGGATGCGATTCAAGATCGCGCCCTCGCCGAAGCCGGGGGCAAGGGTCTGTTCACCAAGGAACTGGACGCCGCGCTGATCGCCGGCGCCATCGACTTCGCCGTGCACTCGTCGAAGGATCTGCCGACGCATCTGCCCACGGATATCCTCGTCGCCGGCTATTTGCCCCGCGAGGACGCGCGCGACGCTTTTATCGGGCGCGGCGGCATGGCGCTGGCCGAGCTTCCCGAGGGCGCCGTGGTCGGCACGGCGTCGTTGCGCCGCGCGGCGCAGATCAAACGTTTGCGCCCCGACATAAAGACCGTGCTGCTGCGCGGCAATGTCGAGACCAGACTGAAAAAAGTCGAGAGCGGAGAGGTCGATGGCACCTTGCTCGCTCTCGCCGGCCTGAAACGCTTGGGCCTGGAAGCTCATGCGAGCGAATTGCTGCCGCTCGACAAATTTCTGCCGGCCGCCGGCCAGGGCGCGATCGGAATCACCTGCCGCGCCGCCGACGTTGGCGCGCGGGCGGCCTTGGCGCCGATTCTTGACGAGGCGACCGGCTTCGCGCTCGCCGCCGAGCGATCCTTTTTGACCGTGCTCGACGGCTCCTGCCGCACGCCGATCGCGGCTTATGCGCGTATCGAAGGCAAGGAACTGGTGTTTTCCGGCGAGGTTTTACGCGCCGATGGCGCGGAGGTTTTCGCCGCCAAGGGGCGCGGCGCGCCCGTCGACGCGGCGATGATCGGCTATCACGCCGGCCACGATATTTTGTTGCGCCTGCCGCATGGCGTCGCGGGGTTGGTGTGACGCGCGTGCTCGTTTTGCGCGCGCGCGAGGACGCCGAACGCACCGCTTCGAGACTGCGCGCGATGGGCTTTACGCCGCTGCTCTCGCCCGTGCTGGAAATTGTCGGGACGGGCGCGGCGATTCCGCGCGGCCCATTCGACGCCGTGCTGGCGACCAGCGCCAAGGGCTTAGAATTTTGCCCGGAGCCGGGCGGATTGCGAACCTTGCCGCTGCATGCGGTCGGCGCGCGAACCGCGCAAATCGCCAGGGAACTCGGCTGGCGGCCCGATCTTTTCGCGGGCGAAGCGCGCGCGCTGCTCCCGCTGATTCATGCCCGCCACGAGACGGCGGCGCGGTTTCTCTATCTTGCCGGCCGTGACCGGCAAAGCGATCTGGAAACCGATTTGCGCGCGGCGGGACATGACGTGACCATCGTCGAAACCTATGAAGCGCGCGCGGCGTCGGCGCTGGCGCCCGTCGCCTTGGACGCGCTCGCGAAGGGCGAGATCGCCGCCGCGCTGCATTATTCCAGACGCAGCGCCGAGATTTTCGTGAAGCTGGCGCGGGACGCGGGGCTGACGAAGGCGCTGGGCGAGATCGATCATCTCGCGCTGTCGCGGGAGGCGGCCTCGCCTCTACCTCGCGCGAGCATCGCCGAGCGGCCGGACGAGGAGCATTTGCTGCGGCTGCTGCGAAACCGCTGAAGCGCCATAGCGATCAACGTCGTCACTGGCCCCGCCAGCCTTTCTCGCGCCAGTTTCATCGCGATTGCAAACGTCCAATTCGACCGGGCGCGCGATGGACTCGCGCGGGCGATTGAAGCGTTGACTTCGCACCGCGGACACATAGCTGTTATATTGATAGGCTTTCGTTTCCCATCCTGTTCTACATCGCGGCAATAGTTTGGCCGCGAGGGCGATGGGGCGTTCGGATGTCGTCGAAACAATATGAGGAGGGAATTATGCGTTGGACGTTTCTCTTGGCGATGGCCGCGGCCGCGGCCTGTTCCGTAGTCACCGCTTCGGCGGAGCCGCGCTCGGTCGTCGACCCGGCTAATCTGCGCTCGGGTCCGGGACTCGCATGGCCGATTATCGGCGTCGTGCCAGCCTATACGTCGGTCGAGATATTAACTTGCGCGCAGGGCAACACAACGGGCTGGTGCAAGGTGCAATATGGCGACGCGGCGGGCTATATCGCCGCTTCCGTGCTGGCGCCGCAAGGTTCGAGTGGAGTGATGGTCGCGCCTCTCGCCACGCGCTATTCCGTGCACATATACTCAGCTCCCAGCCGCGGCGCGGCTGTGCTTGGGGTCATTCCGCCGGAAACCACGGTCGACTCCTCGGGATGCGCTAAGAGGGCCTTCAGGGACTGGTGCCGCGTGAGTTATAATGACGTGAGCGGTTACGTAAGGCGGTCGCTGCTAAAGCGCTCCAACGCCGTTTTAGGGACTCCATCGCTGTTTTAGCGAACGACTAACCGTCGCCACTTTCGACACCGATCCATGTTCCTCGCGCCGATCGATGGTTCTGCTTTTATCGGCGCGGGCTCGCCAATCGGCGCGCGCGATCTCTCTTCGTATCGCGCTTTTGACGCTTCCCTTACTCCGCCAGCGCCGCCCCGATCAGCACCATCACCGGACCCTCCAGCGTCTCCCGCGCGATCCTTCCCGGCAAATCGCCGATCGTGCCTTTGATGATCCGCTGGTCCGGCGTGCTGGCGCGCTCGATCAGAAAGGCCGGGGTCGCGGGGTCGGCGCCCTCGGCGATCAGCCGGCGCGACAATTCGGGCAGGGTTCGGTTGCCCATATAGACCGCCGTCGTCGCGCGCGGGTCGGCCAGCGCGCCCCAGTCGAAATCCTCGGGGAAGACGCCGTCCTTGCTGTGCGCGGTGATGAACTGCACGCGCCGCGCCGTCTCGCGGCTGGTCAGAGAGGCGCCGATCGCCGCCGCCGCCGCCAGCGCGGCCGTCACGCCCGGCACGATCTCGACCTCGAAGCCGGCGGCGCGCAGGGCCGCGATCTCCTCATTGGCGCGGCCGAAAATCATCGGATCGCCGCCTTTGAGCCGCACGACGTTCTTGCCCTCGGTGGCGAGCTTCACCAGCAAGGCGGTGATTTCTTCCTGCCGCACCGAAGGCGCGTAGCCGCGCTTGCCGACATTTATGCGCGTCGCCTCGCGGCGGGCGAAATCCAGCACGCTGGCCGGCACGAGATCGTCGAACAGCACGACATCGGCGCCGGCGAGCACGCGCAGCCCCTTAAGCGTCAGCAACTCCGGATCGCCCGGCCCGGCGCCGACCAGGGTGACGCGCCCGCGCGAGGGGGCGTCGCCGCCGGCGCGCGTTTGCGCCAGAAGCGCGTCGCGGTCTTCATCGGTGGGCGCGCGCTCGATTTGCGCGAAGGCGAGGCGGGTGAAGCGGCGCCAAAAATCCCGCCGCGCGAGAAAATCGAGACCGGAGGCGAGGACTTCCGGGCGCCAGCTCTTCGCGGCGCGCGCCCAGGCGGCGAAGCTCGTCGGGATCAATGTTTCGATGCGGCCGCGCACCGCCTGCGCGAACACCGGCGCCGCGCCGCCCGTCGACACGCCAATCACCAGCGGCGAGCGGTTGACGATCGCCCCCATGATGAAGTCGCTCGAATCCGGGCGGTCGGTGAGATTGATCGGGACGCCGGCCGCGACGGCGGCCTCGCGCAGCGCGAGCGCCTTGGCGTCGTCGGCGACGACGCCAAAAATCAGCGCCGCCTCTTTCAATTCCTCCTCGCGCGGATCGCGCGGGAACATCGTTATATTGGCGCGCGCCCGCGCGATTTCGCGCATTTTCGCGCATGGATCGATCGCGAAGACCTCGACGCGCGCTCCCGTCGCGGCTGCGAGGTCGGCCTTCCACGCGGCGCCTTCGGAATCGCCGACGACGATCACCCGCCGCCCTTCGAGGTCGAAAAAGACCGGCAATGTCTCCAGCGGCGCCATCAGGCCGGATGAAATTTCGTCGGGTTCGCGGCTCACTTCGGATTCCTGTCGGCTGTGAAGCGCTCCTATAACCCATCACGCGCCTTCGCAAAGAAAAAGCGGCCCGCGGGGGCCGCTTTCGCAGTCTGGAGCGTTTGCGACGCGCCGCTTACTTCTTTTTGCCGTCGGCGCCAAAGCTCGACAGATAGGCCCATACATCTTCCTGGTCCTTCTCGGAGGGCAGGCCCTGGAACACCATTTTCGTGCCGGGAATCTTGGCCTTCGGGTTCTTGATGAATTCCTTGAACGTGGCTTCGCTCCAGGTGATGCCCGAGGTCTTGTCCGCGTCGGAATAGTTATATCCTTCGACGGACCCGGCCGCGCGGCCGTCGATGCCGTTCAGCTCGGGCGCGATGGCGTTCTTGGCCGATTCGCCGATTTGATGGCAGGCCTTGCACTTGGCGAAGACTTTTTCGCCCGCCGCCGGATCGCCGGCCGCGAAGGCCGAGCCCGTCAAAGCGGAGAGAGCGACTCCCGCCACGAACGTCATCAGGGAAATTGATTTCATCCTCGTTCCTTTCCTCACATCGACCGCCGCCAAGCGACTGTCTCTTTATTAAACCCGCAGCCTCCCGCCGCGCGCCAAATCCGTCCCGCGCGCGCCGGAAACTATAACGGCGCGGCCCGCGACACAATATACCCGGAGAATCCAAATTATCCCGCCAAATTATCCCGGGGAATTTGAATGCCGGCGACATCCGGAGCCGAAAGCGCGCCGCCGCGCACGCGACTGTCGACGCTGGGCGCAAACCGGTTAGAGTCGTCGGCGTTGATTCGCCGGGGCCTTTCGCGCATGCACACAATCGCCGCTTCCGTCGGTGGAACGCCGACATTGTCCGTTCCCCAGCGCATCATCCTCTCCGAAGGCTGGTCGCGCCGCGCGGTCGCCTTTTGCGCCGGCGCATGCGGCGCTCTGGCGCTGGAGCCGATCGCCTTCGGGCCGGCCATGGCGATTCCGCTCACGGTCGCGGTTTGGCTGATCGACGGCTCCGCCGACTCGCCAAGGCGGGCGGGCGCGGCGTCGCTGCAATCCGCCGCCAGCGCGGGTTGGTGGCTCGGGTTCGGCTATTTCATCGCGGGCCTGTGGTGGCTCGGCGCGGCTGTTCTCGTGGAGGCGGACCAATTCGCCTGGGCGCTGCCGCTCGCCGTGCTCGGGATTCCGGCTGGCCTCGCGCTGTTCACGGGGCTCGGTTTCGCGTTGGCGCGGCTGCTATGGTCGCCGGGCTCCGCCCGCGTTTGCGCTTTGGCCGTCGGCCTCGGGGGCGCCGAATGGCTGCGCGGTCATGTTCTGACCGGTTTTCCCTGGAACGATTTCGGCATGGCGCTCGCGAGCGCGCCCATTCTCGCGCAAGCGGGCTCGCTGATTGGGCTTCACGGTCTCGACCTAGCGGCGATTTTGATATTCGCGGCGCCGGCGACGCTGATCGACGCGCGGCGCGGCCGCTTCGGCTCGCCGGCGTTCATATTCGCGGGCGTGCTGCTGCTGGCGCTCGCCGCCTATGGCGCGCAGCGGCTTTCGCAAGGCGCGACCGGTTTCGTCGACGGCGCGAAACTGCGACTGATGCAGCCCAACCTGCCGCAGGACGCCAAGTTCCGGCCCGAGGCGGGCGAGGCGATTTTGCGGCGCTATCTCGCCCTGTCGGATCAGGCGACCGGACCCATGCACACCGGCGTCGCCGATTTGACGCATCTGATCTGGCCCGAATCCGCTTTTCCCTTCGTGCTGTCGCGCGAACCGCGGGCGCTCGCCGCCATCTCCCGCGCCCTGCAAGGCAAGACGCTCGTCACCGGAGCGGCGCGCGCGCAAGAGGACCGCGGCCGCTCCAAAATCTTCAACGCCATCGAAGTGGTGCAAGGCGACCGAATCGTGGCCTTCTACGACAAAATGCATCTCGTGCCCTTTGGCGAATATCTGCCGTTAAGCGGCCTGCTTCGCCCGCTCGGCGTCCAGCATCTCGTTCCCGGAACCTGGGATGCCGGCGAGGGGCCGCGCCGTTTGGTCGCGCCCGGCCTGCCGCCGGCGGCGCCGTTGATTTGCTACGAGGCGATTTTTTCCGGCGCGGCGGTCGAGGAAGGCGCGGCGCGGCCGCAATGGCTGCTGAACGTGACCAATGACGGCTGGTTCGGCGCCACCAGCGGCCCCTATCAGCATTTCGCGCAGGCGCGACTGCGGGCCGTGGAGGAAGGGCTTCCCCTGGTGCGCGCGGCCAACACCGGGATATCGGCGATCGTCGATCCCTACGGCCGCGTTTTGCAACAATTGCCGCTCGGGGTCGAAGGCGTGATCGACGGAGCGTTGCCGAAACCGGCGCCAGTGACGTTTTTCGCCAAACACCAGACCGCGCTGTTTCCCGCGCTATGGGCGCTGCTGTTGCTTTGCGCCACCGTCGGCCGGTTACGCGCCTGAAGGGGAAGTGCTTGAATCCTGAAGATGTAGTGGACCGCATGACAATGTCGCGAGACGCCTAGCTTCATCTCGCCGGTCCAAAAACGTTTTTGATCGACGCGCGGGATTCGCGTGGCGCCTATTCCCAAACCGCACGCGTTTTTATGTATGGTTGCCTTGAAACACACGTCATGGTAGCATTGCGCCGTGGAGCTCAAACGCCGATTATCAATTTTCATATTATATTACATGGCATTATCTGACACGCTATTTTCATGGCGTTTCATTTGAGCTAGAACTACAGCGGAGGTCCGCGATAGTGAACAAAATACCCGACCCGATTGACCGACACGTTGGCAGCCGCGTTCGAATGCAGCGCGTGCTCATGAAAATGAGCCAGGAAAAGCTGGGCGACGCCCTGGGGCTTACGTTTCAACAAGTGCAGAAGTATGAAAAAGGCACGAATCGCATCGGGGCGAGCCGACTACAGCAGATCTCCAAGACGTTGAACGTGCCGCCTTCCTTCTTCTTCGAGGGCGCGCCCTCTTCATCCGGAGAGCCGCAACAGGCTTTTCAGGAGGAAGGCTCCCAATACGTCGTCGATTTTCTCGCGACCGCGGAAGGTCTCCACCTCAATCGATCCTTCGCGCGCATTCGCGACCCCAAGGTCCGAAAGCGCATCGTCGAACTCGTGGCCGCCTTGGCGGAGTCGGAAGGCGTGGAAAGTCCCGCTCCCGTTACGCAAAACGACGCGCGAGAATAAAGTCGTTCTCTCCGTTGAACGAATTGTCTTGATCGGCTTGACGCGGCGGGCTCGCGCTGGCAAATGAGCCACGCTTGGCGAACAAGCGTGGAGTCGGCGACCAAAAGAGGCGCGCGGCGCCATCCCCCGGGTGGAGACTTCAAAGTGACGCGGAAGAACTATCTTTTCACCAGCGAATCGGTTTCCGAAGGCCATCCGGATAAAGTCTGCGACAGAATTTCCGACGAAATCGTCGACGAGTTCTTCCGTCAGGGGGCGAAAGCCGGCGTGGACCCTTATGTCATTCGCGTCGCCGCCGAGACGCTCTGCACCACCAACCGCGTCGTCATCGCCGGCGAAGTGCGCGGGCCGCACCTCGCATTCGAGCACATCGAGGACGTAGCCCGCAAAGCCATCAAGGACATCGGGTACGAGCAGGACGGCTTCCACTGGAAGCACGCCAAGGTCGAAGTGCTGCTGCACGAACAATCCGCCGACATCGCCCAAGGCGTCGACGCCGCCGGCAATAAGGACGAAGGCGCGGGCGACCAGGGCATCATGTTCGGCTATGCCGTGCGCGAGACGCCCGATCTCATGCCGGCGCCACTCTATTATTCGCATAAGATTCTGGAAAAGCTCGCCCGCGCCCGCCACAGCGGCAAGGAGAAGGGGCTCGGCCCCGACGCCAAGAGCCAGGTCACGCTGCGTTACGCCGACGGCAAGCCGGTCGAGGCGACGCAGATCGTGCTCTCGCATCAGCATGTCGACGAGAGCCTCACGCCCCAGGACGTTCGCGGCATCGTCGAACCCTATATCCGCGAGGCGCTGCCGGCGGAGTGGATCACCGCCGACACCGTCTGGCACGTCAATCCGACCGGCAAATTCTTCATTGGCGGCCCCGATGGCGACGCGGGCCTGACCGGCCGCAAGATTATCGTCGACACTTACGGCGGAGCCGCGCCGCATGGCGGCGGCGCCTTCTCCGGCAAGGATCCGACCAAGGTC
>PLAI01000302.1 GCA_003134075.1 Methylocystaceae bacterium
TGTCGAAGGTGATAAACTCGACGCCGGGAAGTATCGCCGACATCAGCTTGGCTTCGACCTTGCCGATGATCCACGTGAATCGGGTCTGCGGCCACGCGGCTCTGAGGGCGTGCAGCGCCGCCGCCGCGTGGCACGCATCGCCGATGGCCGACAGGCGCAGCAGGCAGACATTCTGCGGCGGCGGATCGAAGCGGTGCGGCGGTGAATCGAGATTTTGCGACATCGGCATATGATGACAAAGGACGGCGGTCGACGCATTGCCACTTCCACGGGCGCCGTGCTGGCCGATGAGCGCAGCGTGGGCAGACTCACTTCGCCGAGTCCCGAATCCCTGTTCGAACCGGCATTCTGGGCGGCCCGTCGCGAGCTCGCCGACGTTGCGGCCGGGCGGGGCGCGGCGTGGTTCGTCGCCGAGTCGGGGCGCTGGGTGTTGCGTCATTATCGCCGTGGAGGATGGGTCTCGCGATGGTCCACCGACCGTTATCTGTGGGGCGGCGAGTCCCGGGTGCGCTCCTTCGCGGAGTGGCGCCTGCTCGCGTTCCTTAATTCGCGCGGCTTGCCCGTGCCTAAGCCCGTGGCCGCCCGATACCGGCGCGCGGGGCCGTGGTATCGCTGCGATCTCATCACCGAGCGCATCGCCAGCGCGCAGCCCTTGAGCGCCGTGCTGATGCAGGCGCCGCTGACCGAAGGCGTCTGGCGCGGGATCGGCGCCGCCGTTGTACTGGTCTTCCAGCAGGCCCAGCGCCGCGGCGATCTCGCCGGCCATCGCCGCCTCGAACAAATCGACGACGCGCGCCTTGTCGGCCACGCCAAGCATCGACCGCAAATCCGCGGCGAGAATTTCGGGCCCATCGCCGGCCGCCCCAACTCCCCTGCCCCCATGCGCGATGGCCTGATCGAGCAAGGACAGCGCGTCGCGAACGGAGCCCTCCGCAGCGCGCGCGATCGTCGCCAGCGCCTCGGCTTCGATCCTCACCCCTTCGAGATCGCAGATTTTGCGCAAATGCGCCGCCAACTCGCCCGCGTCGACGCGGCGCAAATCGAAGCGCTGGCAGCGCGAGCGCACCGTGACCGGCACCTTGTCGATTTCGGTGGTGGCGAAGATGAATTTGACGTGTTCGGGCGGCTCTTCCAGCGTCTTCAACAGGCCGTTGAACGCGGCCTTGGAGAGCATGTGCACTTCGTCGATGATGTAGACCTTGGTGCGCGCCATCACCGGACGGTAGCGGGCGTTGTCGATGATCTCGCGAACATCGTCGATGCCGGTGTGCGAGGCTGCGTCCATCTCCAGCACGTCGACGTGCCGCGATTCGATGATCGCGCGGCAATGGACCCCAAGCTCCTCCATGTGAATGGTCGGACGATCGACGGCGGGTCGGCCATCCATCGCGGACAACTCATAGTTGAAAGCGCGAGCCAGAATGCGCGCGGTGGTCGTCTTGCCGACGCCGCGCACCCCCGTCAGGAGATAGGCCTGATGGATGCGGTCAAGGTCGAAGGCGTTTTGCAGCGTGCGCACCATCGGCTCCTGGCCGATGAGGTCGGAAAAGCCCGTGGGACGATATTTGCGCGCCAGCACGCGATAGCCGGCCGCCGGCCGCGCGGAGTCGAAACCCGCCAGCGGAAGACCGGCGCTCTCCGAGGCGGTCGGCGATTGGCGCTGCTCGTCCATCAGCTATAGCTCGCGGGCGGTCGATGACTTTGGCGAACCCGCCAACCGCGCCGCTCGAATGCGCGCGCGAAAGTGGGAGGTTGGACGAAGACCCGCCCGTTCTCGTTAGGGCTGCTTCCTTCCGGACCTGACCCAGTTGGCGAGTGGAACGTCCACCGCCAACCTCCCGGCCTCTATTTGGCAAAAGACGGCCTTCGACGCAAGGGCGCGCGCCGACTTTCATTTCGGGCGCCAATCATATTGTTGTGGCGGGTTGCGAAACCATGGGCGCCGCCGGAGCATTGAATTTACTCAGAACATTCACGCGCTCGTCCCGACCGATGACGGTTACGCCATCGCCGGGATAAACGCGCGTCTCCGGGCGCGGCCGCTCGACGACTCCACTGCCCACTTTCTCGATCGCGATTACAAAGAACGTGTGCTCCGAGCGCTCCTCGATCTCCTCCACCGTGCGGCCGGCGAAGATGCTTCCTTCCGCCGTGACCACGATTTGGATTTCGAGCCCAAGCGAGCGCAGATCCACCTCCATCTGCCGCCGACGCTCTGACGATTGAATCATCCCGGCTATGGCGGGAAAAAGAATCATCGAGCCGATCTGTTCGGCGCCGATATGCGTTGGCAGCACGACGGAGTTCGCGCCGGCCTGCAGCAGTTTCTTTTGCGTCGAGGGTTCTTCTCCGCGCGCGATGATTTGAATGGATTTGTTGAGGCCGCGCGCGGTGAGGGTGATAAACACATTGACCGGATCGGACGATACGACGCTCGCCAGCGCGCGTGCCCGATCGATGCCGGCTTGTTTCAGGGCGCTCTCCTCGGTCGCGTCGGCGTGTATATATAGGTGCCCGTGCTGTTTTGCTTCATTGCAACTATCGAGACTGGGTTCGATAATCACGAATTGAGATTTCCCTTCGCGCAATTCCTTCGCCAACATCATGCCCAAGCGGCCATAGCCGCAAATGATGACATGTCTATCGAGGTCCTCGATTTGCTTGTTCATGCGCGTCGTTCCAAGAATCTCTTGCAGTTGGTTGTACGTGATGAATTGGATGAGCGCGCCGGTCAGATAGATCATCCCGGTACAGCCGATCACGATCAGGATCACCGTGATTGTCCGCAACGTCGCCGTGTCGACCGGCCGAACTTCGCTGAAGCCGACGGTGAAGACCGTTAAGACGACCATGTAAAGCGCGTCGCCGAAACTCCATCCGTTGAGCATATAGCCGAAGACGGCGAGCCCGCTGATGAACACGACAAGATAGACG
>PLAI01000179.1 GCA_003134075.1 Methylocystaceae bacterium
CCTGATCGCGCAGCCGCGAATGGAAAGACCCGCCGCGTCCTCGAAGTCGAGCAATCCGCGCTTGGCCTCGACCATATTGTCGCCGCCGTCGAAGACTATGGTTTCGAGCGTGACGCCGCTGGAGACAGTGGCGTGAAGCAGCGGGCCGGGGCCGATGAGTTTTAGCGTCGAACCGCCAGGGGCGCCGATGAGACGGGCGCCGGGCGGCAGTTCCAGCGAGCGGATCGCGATGACGCCGGGGGGAAGTCGCGCCACGCCGGCGCGCAATTGCTCGGCGAGTTCTCCGGTCTGGTCGCGCGCCGCCGCCGAAAATGGCGCGGCGAGACAGCCCGCCGCGAGGCCGAGGAATCCCCTGCGCGTCGGATGCGCGAAAATGCGCGTTCGCGCATGATTCATGCGTGTCATTGCGCGATAGTAGCCGCCAACCGCGCGCCGTCGAGGCGCGTCTCGCGACAGGGTGAACAGGCGTGAGGATCGTATTCGTCGACGCGGCGACGGCCCCGCGCGAAAAAGGCGCCTATGCGCTGCTCGTCCTCCTTGANNGCGCCGCTGCCCGTCCGGGCGGGCCAAAACGCCGCGATTCTGCCGCCCGGCCGTTATATTTACTGCGGCTCGGCCAGGGGGCCGGGCGGGCTCGCGGCGCGCCTCGCCCGCCATATGCGGCGAGAAAAGCCCACGCATTGGCATGTCGATCAACTGACCCGCGCCGGAAAAACGCCCGGCGCCTGGGCTATTCCCGGCGGCGACGAATGCGCGTTGAACGCGGCGCTGTCAGCTTTTCCCACGCCGCTGAAAGGCTTCGGCTCTTCGGACTGTCCGCGCTGCGAGAGCCATTTGCGGCTGTGGCNNCCGGTTCGCGTGAAGAAAGCGCGTTAAAACAATAATTTGGAGCATTCTCTCGTTTCACGGAAACGGGCGAAGGCCAGAGGCCCAGAAAAAATGTCGAACGATCAAAACACGCCGCAAGACAAGCGAAAAGTCGAAGCCCGCGTCCCCCGCGGCTTCGCCGACCGCGGCGGCGCCGAACTCGCCGCCACCGGCAAAATGCTGGAGGCGATTCGCTCCGTCTATGAGCTTTATGGCTTCGAGGCGCTGGAGACGCCGACGATCGAATATACCGACGCGCTCGGCAAATTCCTGCCCGATCAGGACCGGCCCAACGAGGGCGTGTTTTCGTTTCAGGACGACGACGAGCAATGGCTGTCGCTGCGCTACGATTTGACGGCGCCGCTGGCCCGCTATGTCGCGCAGAACTTCGACGCGCTGCCAAAGCCTTATCGCTCCTATCGCGTCGGGCAGGTCTATCGCAACGAGAAGCCGGGACCGGGACGCTTCCGCCAGTTCATGCAGTTCGACGCCGATACGGTTGGGTCCGCCTCGCCCGCCGCCGACGCCGAAATCTGCATGATGGCCGCCGACACGCTGGAGCGGCTCGGCGTCAAGCGCGGCGATTATGTGATTAAAATCAACAGCCGCAAGGTGCTGGACGGGGTGATGAAGGCCGTGGGGCTCGACGGCGTCGAGAACGCCGGCCGCCGCCTCACCGTGCTGCGCGCCGTCGACAAGCTCGACCGGCTGGGCCCGGAAGGCGTGAAGCTGTTGCTCGGCGCCGGCCGCAAGGACGAGAGCGGCGATTTCACCAAGGGCGCCGGGCTCGGCCAGGAGGCGATCGACACGA
The DNA here is from genome assembly GCA_003134075.1 of Methylocystaceae bacterium. Taxonomy (GTDB): domain Bacteria; phylum Pseudomonadota; class Alphaproteobacteria; order Rhizobiales; family Beijerinckiaceae; genus Methylocystis. The sequence continues at coordinate 1,679 of PLAI01000179.1, forward strand.
TCATGTCCTTCAGCGCCGGCGGGCAATATGTGGACGGCAAGCCGAGCTTCGATCTCTTCGGCCTGCTCGGCAAGAGCGACATCGGCGCGCAGGGCGCCGAGGAACTGATGGAGATCGAGGATCTCGCGCGCGACGCCGGCTATGGCTTCGACCGCATCCGCATCGACCCGTCCGTCGTGCGCGGGCTCGAATATTACACCGGACCAGTGTTCGAGGCGGAGCTGACTTTCGAGACAAAGGACGAAAAGGGCAATCCGGTGCGCTTTGGCTCGGTTGGCGGCGGCGGCCGCTACGACGGGCTGATCGGCAGGTTCCGCGCGGAAGATACGCCGGCGACGGGGTTTTCGATCGGCGTGTCCCGCCTCTACGCGGCGCTAAAGCTCGTCGGCAGCGAGATTGTCGCCACGCCCGAGCGGCGCGGGCCGGTGGTGGTGCTGGTGCTCGACCGCGACCGCCTCGCCGATTACCAGCGCATGGTTTCCACGCTGCGCGCGAATGGCGTCGCCAGCGAGATTTATCTCGGCGCCGCCGGCATGAAGGCGCAGATGAAATACGCCGACAAGCGCAACAGCCCGGTCGTTATCATCCAGGGCTCGGACGAAAAGGCCAAGGGCGAGGTGCAGATCAAGGACCTCGCGGCCGGCGCGCGCGCGGCGGCCTCCATCGCCACCAATGAGGAATGGAAGGCGCAACGCCCCGCGCAGATTTCGGTTTCCGAAAGCGAGCTCGTGGAGCGGGTGCGGGAGATTTTGGCGGGGCGCGAGCCGTAGCCGTTGGCGCGCTTTCCGCTCGGATGGAATCATCCGAGCGATAAGAAATCGCGCAAAATCAAAATGCTGGAGCAAGTCCTGATCGCAAAAGTCTGTCACCTTTTGCTGGACTTGCTCTAGCGGCGTGGCGGAAGGGGCGGCGATGCGGGGTGGGCGGGCGGAAATCGTGCTGGAGCGCCTGCATTATGGCAAGCTCGCGGCGGGCGCCGATCTCTCGATCCCGGCCGATGAAGGCTATGGCGTCACGCGCCGCAGCCTTGGACTCGATCCCGCCTTCGACGCCGCTCTTTCGCCGCCCCGCCTGATCGCGACGCGGCGCTTGAACCGCGATCTCGTCGACGAGGCGGCGCGGCGGCGCGGCTTTCTGCTGGCGCGGGCCGCGCCGGATTGGCCGGGCGCGGGCGAGCCGCCGCTGGCGCTGCTCCGCGCGCGCTTTCGTCACGAGGACGGCGATAACGGACAGGGCCGGCTCTATCAGCAAAGCGCCGTCTGGCTCGCCGATTTCGCGCTCTGGCGACGCCATCCCGATGCGTTGCTGCTGCTCGCCGGGGCGGAACTCGAGGCGCATCCGGATCTCGCCGGGGAAAGCGCGGCGGCGCGGCTGGCCTGCCCGCCGCTCACGCGCCGACTTCCCTCGCCGCCGAAAGTCGCGCCGGAGGGCGGAACCTCGATCCTGCTCGACGTGCTGGCGCGTCACGCGCGAACGGAGGACGGCTGTCTCGTCACCTTCGGCGCCGGCTGCGATTTCAAAAGCGAGACGGAGTTTCTGGCGGCGGTCGGCGCCGCGCTGCGACAATTGCCACACGATTATCCGCGCTGGCGCGATATCGTCGTTCTATCTGGCCTGCGCCAGCGGATACCCGGCCTGTGCCTGCGCTTTCTGCCGTCCTATCGCGGGACGGAGGATTAAGAACTCGTCCCGGCGCGAGCGAATGGCGCCGACGGATGTTTACCCCCAAATTCCTATGCCTCCCTCACGCCCAGCGCGGACATTCGGCTCTCCAGCCTCGCCAATCGCTCACGTAATTTCAGCATGTCGGATTCCGCTCGGTTCTCCTCGCAGCCGTCAACGACTCTCCGCGCCCGTCGAACCAGAGATTGCAGCTCGTTAGGCCGCAATTCGACGCTGGCGATATCTTCGAACGCTCGTATCAACCGGAGGCTGACAGCGATGTCATTCTTCGAATAATGACGAATCTGCTCGAACGCCGTATCGAGCAAACCCTCGAAGTCGATCCAGGGCAAAACGACGCGCAAGACATGCGGCGGAGCATGCAGATAAGTGCGCGGCGGCGTGCGTGTCGCGAAGCGAATTAAGATGCGGCTGAGTTGATCGATGCAACTGATCGCGGTGCTGGGGTCGTTGATGGCGGGCGAAATCGCCCGCAACGCGACGTCGACGATTTGTATGACCCCGAACTCCACATCCTGCTGCAATGTGCGGGCGGGACCGATATCGAACGCGGAGAGAATACGAACCTCGCATTCCGGCGTCACTCGGCCAGCTTCCGCGACCCGCATGATCGGAACGCCGGCGGGAACGAAATGGCCCACCCGCCTCGCCAGAACTATTTGCACCCCATAGGATTTGGCGCACTCGACAAGATAAGCGGCGTCAATGAAACGGATATATCCCGACCTCGGGCTGACAATTAGCCGCTCCCTGGCCTCGCGAAAGGGAGTCGCGTGCTCGGGCCGTTCGGAGGGACCGCGCGGGTTTGGCATGAGATCATCGATGACGAGTTCCGTTTCACGCGCGATCCGATCGACAATGTGATTGACGCTGATCGACTGCGATATGTGATTGATGAAGAAAATCAGCCAGCCGACGCACAAGACCGCGAGCGACATGGCCGTCAGGACGGTCGCCACCGGCACGAAGGGATGGGGCTGAAACCGCACCGCCGGTAGGGCCGCGATGCAGAAGCAAAACGTGCCTAGGAAGATGCCGAGCGTCCATTGAGTGCTGCGGTCCCTGACGAAACTGACCAGAATGCGCGGTGAAAACTGCGTGGAGGCGAGGGTCAGCGTCATCAGGAGAATTGCGAAAATGATCGACACGACCGTCATGATCGAGCTGGCGATGGTGGAAAGGATCGTTTGAGCGACCTGGGGATCTTGATGCGCCGGAAATAGAACCTCGGGAATCCAAGCATTGAGCGCCGGAACATATTCCTCGGCGAACGACAGAATCGCGCCGACGCCGCCGAGAAACAAGGCGATGACAAGTGGACGGATGAGGAATCCGCCGCGCAAAGCGTAAACGGCTGAACGAAGGAGCAAGGACAGGCGCTTGTGCATGGTCGGTTTCTTGGGGGGAACTCTTGGACGGAATTCTTGGAATCTCTCGCGCCCAGTCACAACTTTCCTCGAGCGAGATCAATCATTTTTGGCGCCAGCGCGCTAAAAATCGGCGCTCGGCCATACGGGAATCGCGGCTTCCGGTCGATGCGCGCTTGGATTTCCGCGCCTAGCGCGCGCGCTCTCCCGGCGCGGCGGCGACCTCTTCGGGCTCTGGAATATGCGTCAGATAGCGCTCCAGCGCGCTTGGACGGCGGCGGCGCGCGGGTTCTCCCGAGGGGTCGCCATAATAGGACTTCGGCCCGTCGGCGCCGGCTTCGGCCCCGCCGAAGCGCGGGCCGCGCGCCCAACGCATTCTCATGGCGGCGGCGAGACGCTGCTCGATCTGCGAGATCGTGATGTTGTCGACGAGATAATAGCCCTTGCGGTCGACATGGGCGATTTCGTCGCGCACCAGACGATTGAGCAGAGCGGTTAGATTTTCGCGCACGTTCAAAGGCAGAAGCGCGAAGGTCGCCGCCTCCGGATCGATCTCGCTCATGTCGCCATGCACGGGCCTCGCCGCGCGCATCACCGCCTTCATCGCGCGGGTCTCGACCGGATCGGCCTCGCTGTCGGTCAGATCCTGCGGCGCGACGAACTGGCGCCGCTCGCGCGTCTCCAGGCCGCGCTTAAAAATCTCCGACAGAAACTTCATGATGAAGACGAAGGCGTCCTGCGCCATGGCGACGCAAATCGCCATCGTCGCGTCGGGCGTAAAGCTCCAGAACGCCTCGCGCGCCAGTTCGAACTTGTTGCGCTCCGTGGTGTGGGCGCGCAAGAAATCGTCGCTTCGCTTGAGCAGCGCGCGCACGTCGGCCTCGCTAAGCCCAGCCGGCTTTCCCGCGACGACGCAGGCGTCGACAAGTTTCTTGGCCTCGTTGAACCCGCTCGCCGCCGCGGTCGGGTCCGTGGCGGAGGCCTCGCGAATATGGTTCGCGACCGCGCCGATTTCGTCGCGCAATTCGCCTTCCAGCGAACATTTCCTGTCGAACACGGCGCGCGCGGCGGTCATTTCGTCGCGCGCCGTCAAACGGTCGCGCGCCTGCGCGCCAATCGGCTCGCAGGCGAAATCGCCCGCGACCGTCGAAGGGACGGCGTTGGCGCCGCGCGCGGCGAAAAGGATCGCCTCGCACAAGGGCTTGGCCTCGCGCACGACGCGCCAACTCGGGTCGGCGCGCAATTCATCGCGCAGCGCGGCGAGCTGATGCAGCATGGCGCCGAGATCGGGCGCGGTTTCGCCCTTCGGCAGCGGACGCGCCTGCGCCTCGGCGCCGCTGTCGGCCTTCAGCTTCAAGGAGATCGCCTCGGCGTCCAGCGCGTCGCGTCGGCGCAGGGCGTTGGCGCGCTCGGTGATCGGCCCCTTGAGCGTCTCCCTGATCGTCGCGATGCGCTTTTGCGCCTCCATCGATTTGGCGCGATGCGAAAGGCAGTTCGGACCGCAGGAGGCTCCGAGCCCGTCGAGCCCCTTGGAGGCGTCGACGGCGGCCTGTTCTTCCTGTTTCGCGGTGGTCTCCAGGCCGGAGATTTCTTCCTGCTTGGCCTTGATGATCGCGTCGAGATCGGCGGCGCCGCGCTCCAATTGCTGGATTCGCGCCTTCGCGTCGGCGAGTTGCCGGCTCGCCGCCTGGGCCTCGGCGAGATCGGCGGCGGCTCGCCGCGCGGCTTCCAGGGCGACGCGCTGGCGAGCCTCCTGGCTTTTGCGAATCGACTCGCGCAAGGTCGCGTCCGCCGTGCGCGCCGTCTCGCTCAACGCCTCGAGTTGATCGAGATAGCTTTTGAATCCGGGCGTCGCCTCGAGTTGCGCGGTGTTTTCGTCGTAGCGCGCGGCGACTTCCTTGGCGGTCGGCAACACGATGTCGGCGGCAAGCTCCATCGGTTGCAGTTCGCCGACGATCTTCTTCGACGAGAGTTTGAAAATATTGTTGTAATAGTAAGTGAAGGAAAAGAACGCGGAGATCGAGAAGACGAAGACGAAAACCACCGCGGTGATCGAGGTTTTGATGATGACCCGCTCGCGCGCCATGCGCCGCATGGCGATGAGGCTCGCGAGGTCGGCCCCGAGCGACCAGGACGTCGAGGCCAGCATGACCAGGATCGCCGTCGTGGCGATCACCGCGCCGCCAAGCCCGATCCAGTCGCCGGGCTCCTTCTGCATGATGTCGACCATGCCGCTGGAGGTCGTGTAAAACACCCAGCAGAGCACCGGCGCGGCGATCGCCATGCCGATGCGGCCAAGGTCCGTCTCGCGCGGCCAGAGCTTTCGCACCGGCGCCGCGAGAGCGGCGAGCAGGCTCGGCCTGAGGTGTTTCGCCGGCGCCGCGCCCGCGCGGGGCTCGGCGGCCGGGGCCGGAATTGAGGTCGGGGTTGGCGCCGCCGCGTCCTCGCTCATGCGGCCGGCCTGTTTGCGGCGTCGGTGCTTTGGCGGGGGCGCCGCGCGGCGCGGCGCGTTCTTCGATCAAGCGTCATGCGGCCAATGCTAACACAGGATTTCGCGACCCCGAAAGGGCGGCGTCACACGGTTCGCCGCGCGGCGAGCGGCCCGCGCGAATCGCCTCTCCAATCAAAGCGGCCGGTCGCGCTCAAGATAAGAAAATTCGCGACCGTGTCATTTCGGTCATATCGCGGCGCGTTTTTCTGCTTTATGAAATGAAAGCAACGTCAACTTCCTTTTGCCATGGTCCCGCGATGTTGTTTCTTTCTCGCCGCAAAATGCTCGCCGGAGCTTCCGCCTCCTTCGCCGCCGGCCTCGCCGGATGCAATAGCACCCCCGCTCCGACGATCAGCGCCGCCGTGGTTCCGGTCTCGCCGCCGCCTCCGCCGCCGGCCGCGCGTTCCGCAGCCGTCGATGGCGGGCCGTTCAACTACAGCGCGATCTACGCGGAGACAAAGGACGGCCAATTCACGGTCCCCTCCGTCAAACTGTCGCAGATCAATCCGACGTTCCTGCGCAAGAATGTCGCCTACGCGACCAAGGAATCTCCGGGCACGATCGTGGTCGATCCCGGCAATCATTTTCTCTACCATGTGGAGGATGGCGGCCGCGCGACCCGCTACGGCGTCGGCGTCGGGCGCGAAGGCTTCGTCTGGGTCGGGGAAGCGACGATCAAGAGCAAGCAGGAATGGCCGGACTGGTATCCGCCCAAGGAGATGATCGAGCGTCGGCCGGACCTTAAGAGAGAGGTGGTCGAGTTGCAGAGCGGCGTCGGCATGCACGGCGGCCCGGCCAACCCGCTCGGTGCCCGCGCCATGTATCTGTGGCAGGGCGACCAAGACACGCTGTTTCGCATCCACGGCACGAACGAGCCCTGGACCATCGGCCTGAGCCAATCCTCCGGCTGCATCCGCATGATCAACCAGGACGCGATCGACCTCTATCAGAACACGCCGGTTGGAACGCGCGTCGTGGTGCTCGCCTCCCGCGGAGCCGTGCCGGTCAAGCTCGCGCGCACGTGAAGGCGCGACGCGTCGGAGCTAACCCCGCGATCTCGCGTCGGTGAGCGGCGCTAAAACCGCGCGCCGGCCCGCGCTCGCGGACTTACCGCGAAAGATCAACCGCTTGCACCAACCGGTCAGCGGCAGCTCGACGAGCTTGTACGTGACATAGCCCCCGAGCGCGGCCGCGCCGAGGCCGAACAGGACCAGAGGCGTTCCGACGAGCGGATTCTCGACGGGAACGCGCAGGAACCGCATCGCGGCGTTCAACGCGGAGAGAATAATCGGGTTCACGAGATAAATCGAAAAAGACGAGTCGCCCAGGGTTTTCATGAATTCGCTCTTGGGCAGCCGTTTCGCGGCCTCCAGAGTGAGCACGCCGCAGACCAGAAGAGCGGCGGGGCCGCCCTGCGTGAATGTCTCGAAATCGCTATTTTTGAGATGAAAATAGGGAAGCCCCGCGGCTCCGAGCGGGGCCATCGCCAGGCCAATCCAAGGGCTGATTTTCGCGAGATAACCGTTCACATAGAGGTAGCCGAGCACCGAGCCGGCGACGAATTCGAGAATGATCGGATTCTCATAGATGCGCGGCACCGGCGCTTGCGGGTCCGTGACCACGAACAAAAGACTCACGGCGATTCCATACGCGACGAGCAAGGCGAGACGCTTTTCGGTGGACGAAACAAACAGCAGCGCCGCGAACAGGAAATAAAAATACATCTCGTAATTCAACGTATATCCAGGCCTCAGCAGCGGCACGTTCGTGCCCGTTCCCGGATTTACGTGCGGGATGAACAGCATGGATTGAATGATATGAGAAAATACGACTTCGTTCGCCCTTCCATATCCGGAAGCCAAAAATAAGATCAGATACAATATCGTCGCCAGCCAGTACAGCGGCACGATCCTGATGATACGGCGGAGCAAGAATGTTCGCGGCGACATGCTGTTGTCCTTCGTGACGAAGAACATCACGAAGCCGCTGATCACGAAAAAAACGTCTATGCCGCAGTCGCCGAAATCGCGAGCGAGGCTCGACGGCCAAGCGAAAGTCGGCATATTGACCGAAGTGTGAAAGAGCGCCACCAACATCGCGGCGACGCCTCGCAAATATTGTATGCTGACAACTTCCGCCTTGTTCGCGGTGGATCGGCTGTTCATCAAGCGCCTCGAATGCTGGCCCGCGATGCGACCGCGCGCGGATGCTATCAGAGCGAGCGGATTCAAAGCAGTCGGATCGACGCTTAACCCTAACGCCCGCGCCAGCTTGGCAATGACGAAGCTTGGCGAAAACGGCCGCGCCGACGATCCGCGCGGCGATTTTCACCAAAACGATTAGCGGCATATTTACCCTGTCATGCTCAAAGGAAGGGTCGCCGGTCGGCGTTCGCTAGTTGGCGACCCGCTCGACGAAAGCGTCCGTCTTAGCGGTCTCCGGTGGTTCCGAAACATGCCCGGCGTCGAACACCAAAACTCCGGGCCGGCCGCCAACGCCATGGGGGTCATCGGCACATTTTCGCTCGGCGCGCCGATTAGCGCGCGAGGACTGTTTTTTTTCGCGATACTCGCGCTCACCTGCATTTCTCTCTCACCGTTTCCCGACCTCGGCGACGCGCGGCTTCTCGAACTCGGCGACGGCAACGAAACCGTCACCTATTTCTTGTTTTTCGTCTTCGCCGTGATCGCGACGATCATCGCCTGGCGCTCGGATTGGCCGGCGTTGAAAAGCCTTTTTATTCCGAGCTACCTTGGAATGTTCGGTTGGGTCGGAGTCACCTGCGTCATTTCGCAGGATCCGCTGACATCGAGCAAACGCGCGGTCATGCTCGTCTTCGTCGTCCTGTGCGGCGCGACCCTGTTCCTTCTGCCGCGCGATCGGGACGAATTGACCCGCCTGCTCAGTTGGTTCGCCCTGCTGATCATCGGACTGTCCTATTTCGGCGTGTTTTTCATGCCGGAATATTCGATCCATCAGGCGACCGACCTCGGCGAGCCTCAACTCGCGGGCGACTGGCGCGGCTTGTTCGGACACAAGAACATGGCCAGCGCCGTCTTTTCCTTCCTGGCCTTTATCGGCCTGTTCGTTCGAAAAGAACGGGCCGCCGAGGGCTGGATCATTTTCGTCTTGTCGGTCGTCTTCATCATCGCCTCGGGAGGCAAAAGCTCGACGGCCATATTTCTGGCGACGATCGTGATCTCTTATGTCGCGGCGCGCATATTCAATTTCGCGCTTTGGGCGCTCCTTGTCGGCGCGCCGCTCGTCGGCCTCAATCTCCTTGGAATAGGCTCCGTGCTTTGGCCCTCGCTCACATCGATAACCTCCACTCTGCCCTTGGATTCCTCATTCACCGGACGCGCCGACGTCTGGGCATATGCGCTGCCAAGGACGACCGAAACTCCGATATTCGGCCACGGCTTTCTGGCCTTCTGGAATACGGCGGCGATGCTTTACGGCGCCGAGCAGAACACGGAATGGGCCAGCACGGCGTCGCATGCCCATAACGCCTATCTCGACGCGGTTCTCTCGATGGGCTTCCCCGGACTCTTGCTTTTTCTCGCGGCTTTCGTGGTTCAGCCGGCGCTCGACATAAGGCGCGCCCTCGCCCGCGGAGAGGAGCCAGAGCTCACCTTGATGTTCCAGCAGGCCTGGATGTTCACCCTATATCTCAGCGCGTTCGAGAGCTTTTTTTTCAATCGCGCGCATCCGAATTGGGTCACGTTTCTGTTCGCGGTGTTCAGCCTCCACTATCTCGCCCGGTTCAAGATCACCCGATCGGCGGACGCGCGCTCGCCGCCGCGTTCCTGGATGGCGTAACAGGCCGCCGCGAGGCTTCGGCTTTTGGGCAAAGTGTCGGGCGTCGCTTGCGCCGAATGCCGCCTAAGCCCCGACAGGCTCCATGGCGGGTTCAAGCTCCGGCGAGACTCGGCGGACGGCTCGTCGCAGGCTGATCGGGCGGAAGAGCTGCTTGGTCGCCTCGACGACATGAACGCCGCCGCCTGGTAGAGAGAAGCGCCCGGCGATGCGTTCGAAGGCGGGCGCCGAGCGCAACAGCGACGGGCGCGCGAAGGGCGGCACATAAAGAGCTTCGCCCCAGAATATCGGCAAGAACAAAGATTCCTGCAACAAATCGTGCAATTGGCCCCTCGAATAGGGATGGCCATGGCCAAAGGGCGTGGTGTCCAGCCGGGCCCATAGGCCCGTGCGGCTCGGCGCGATGATGATGACTCGCCCGCCTGGCGCCAAAATGCGCCAGACCTCCTCCAAAAGGTCGCGCGGATGCTCGCCCGTCTCGAGCGCGTGGATAATCAGAATCCTGTCCATGGCGGCGTCGGGCAGCGGCATCATCGTGGCGTCGACCAGCGCGGAGGAGGATCGGCCATTGAGCGGCCAGTGAATCACGCCTTGGGCGGCCGGCATGAACGCCAGCGCGCGTTCCGCCTGCGCCTTGAAATCATCGAGATAGGGCGTGGCGTAGCCAATGCCGAGAACGCGCAGCCCCGTCGTCTGGCTCTCCCAGCGCGCGCGCAGCACGCGCGACACCAACCGCCGCGCGACCTCCCCGAGCGGCGAATCGTAAAAGGCCCGTAGATCCACGACATCTAGCGACATGGCCCGATCATTGGCTGAAACCCAATCCAATGCAAGGCAGTTCGCGCAGCCGCGAATCCATCCGTTTGACGCTCATTCGGCGTATTCCGGCTCCAGGGAGCTACAAACGCGCCCCACGGTGGCGATCGTCGCTCGGGCTCGGATTCCCCCGAGCCAAATCGTGAATGTTTCGCGCCAATAATCTCGGCGCCCTGCTTGATCGCCGCCCTCGGCGCGTGTTATCTGGCGTCGACGCTGCATCCGCCGGACCAGGCTCATGCCTGAGGGACTTAAGGTGGAGGCCGCGCGCCGGAGAGGTGGCAGAGTGGTTGAATGCACCGCACTCGAAATGCGGCATACGGGCAACCGTATCGGGGGTTCAAATCCCTCCCTCTCCGCCAGGCGTCCAAAAAGATCAACAAAACTCGCAGCTTTATGATATTGCGAGGGTTCTAGCCGCCCGATTGGTAGGGCGATGGGTTCGCGCTCTCGGCCTGACCGACGAGCGGCTCTCGCCGAGCCATTCGTGGCGACACAGGTTCAAAACTCTGGGCAGGAGGCGTGGCCTCATGCTCGACATGCCGATTGCCTGGAGGCGGCCTATGGCCGTCGCCCGGTGATTTTCTAAACCAATGGCTACGAGCATTGGCTTCGGGACGACGCCGGCTACCCGCCGCGCGCCGGGCAGGGCTTTTTGAAAAAAGACGAGTTGATGCTGCTGCATCAGCGCCGCGACACAAGGCGGGCGCTCGCCGACGTGGAGTCGGATGCGAAGATCGCCGGCTATTTTTATCAGGCGCGCGCCATCCGCCGCATTGGCGAGGCGTTCGAGAAAGATCATCAACGTAAGACGTTGCTCGTCATGTCCATGGGCGCGGGCAAGACCCGCACCGCGATCGCGCTGATCGACCAATTGATGCGCGCCAATTGGGTGAAGCGCGCGCTGTTTCTCGCCGATCGCGTCGCGCTGGTGAATCAGGCCGTTGGCGCATTCAAGAAACATATGCCCCAGGCCGCGCCGGTGAATCTCGTCACCGACAAGCAGACCGAAGGGCGCATCTATGTCTCGACCTATCCGACCATGATGGGGCTGATCGACGACGTTCAAAACGGCGTGCGTCGTTTCGGGACGGGGCACTTCGATCTCGTCGTCATCGACGAGGCGCATCGCTCCGTCTATCGCAAATATCGCGCGATCTTCGATTATTTCGACAGCCTGCTGCTAGGGCTGACGGCGACGCCGCGCGACGAAATCGACCGCGACACTTATTCGCTGTTCGAATTGGAGCGCGGCGTCCCGACAGATTCCTTCGACCTCGACGAAGCCGTCGCCGGCGGTTTTCTCGTGCCGCCCAGGGCCGCGGTCCGCGAAATGAAACGATCAGGAACAGGCAGGTTTGGGATCGGCAATTGACAAAGTTTCCAACTGACGCCGCGCTCGCCCCTTGGAATGATCGTTCCAGACGTAATTATTTAACCGCTTACGTTTCAAGCGAACATTTAGTTTGCAAGCGAGTTAGATGGGCGAGCGTCAATGATTTAAGGTGGAAGAAGAAGCTGGAGCGAAACGTTTATACGTAGTTCTGCGTAGTGATCTAAAGGACACACTACGCAGCTTTCTTCACATTGGCTCTAGCTATTGGTGATGTTTGAGCATTGACTAAGACGAAGCGTTTTCGTTCACTTGCAACGCCCGTTTGGGGCCGCTGCCGATCTTGGTCGCGGCGACATTTTAGGGTATGAGGAAGCCGCCGGCCCGCTGGGGTCCGGCGGCTTCTTTTCTTTAAGGGGCCTTTCAAGAGTAGCGCGGCAGTCTCATGTTCTCGGCCTCTTCCGCCCATGCCCGAATCCATTGAAGATA